>NZ_FYBO01000001.1:0-540164 GCF_900186135.1 Listeria sp. ILCC792 | reverse complement strand
TAAGTATCAGTTAAGTGATAACAAAGCGGCGGCGGTTCTCGCACTGGACAAACAGGCGGATAAAGTGGTGGCCAATTTAGGCACATTGATCGCCCAACTAAAACGCGGGAGCATCGACGTATAGAAGTAGCGAAGTAGAACAAGAGGAATGCCAAGCAAAAAAACAGGCTATTTTGATATTTAATCAGTAGCCTGTTTTTTTAGACAAAAGGATGATGGTGAATTTTAAATGTAAAACATATACCCATCTTGCGGTTCATCTTTATTTTCGTTGGCAAGTAAATCGGCCAAAGTGGTGTTATCTAAAACATTTCGAACAGCATCGCGCATAATCGTCCAAAGTTCGCGTTGTGCAGCTTCTTCGTCTTCCATACTTTCCACTAAAACAATCGGCCCTTCAAGCGTACGAATCACATCTCCAGCAGTAATTTCGCTAGGCTCTGCGTTTAAAATATAGCCGCCGTGTGCGCCGCGAATGCTTTTGACAATGCCGGCATTTCGAAGTGGGCCGACTAATTGCTCTAAATAATGTTCTGATAGATTTTTCTTCTCCGCAATGCTGCGTAGTGATGTTGGTCCTGTACCCATTTGACGTGCAAGTTCAAGGGCGATTGTCAAACCATAGCGCCCCTTCGTTGTAATTTTCATGCTTAAACCTCCACTATTCCGCTAGACTTTATATAGATTCATTATAGCGGAAGTTCCGACAGCACGCAACGAAGTCACTACATATGGTATAATGTAAACAGAACTCAAGGAGGAAGAGAGTATATGGCGATTCAACCTTTAGCATACCGAATGCGACCGCGAAATTTAGACGAAATCGTAGGACAAAGTCATTTGGTAGGAAAAGATAAAATTATATATCGAATGGTTAAAGCGAAGCAGCTGTCGTCGATGATTTTATACGGGCCGCCGGGCATTGGCAAGACGTCTATTGCAAGCGCGATAGCAGGAAGCACGAAATATGCTTTTCGGACGCTAAACGCGGTGACGAATAATAAAAAAGACATGGAAGTTGTGGCAGCAGAAGCGAAAATGAGCGGTACCGTGATTTTACTCCTAGATGAAGTGCATCGTTTGGATAAAGCGAAACAAGATTTTCTCTTGCCGCATTTAGAGAGTGGCGCAATCATTTTGGTTGGGGCGACAACGAGCAATCCATATATCGCCATCAACCCCGCCATTCGCAGTAGAACGCAAATTTTTGAACTAAAGCCGCTTTCAGTAGCCGATATTGAAAAGACAATAGATAGGGCATTGACTGATGCGGAACGTGGTCTTGGAAATTATGACGTTGAACTTGCGGCGGATGCGAAGACGCATTTTGCGACAGCAAGTGGTGGAGATGTTAGGAGCGCGTTAAATGCGCTTGAACTTGCCGTCGTCTCATCAGAACCGAATGATGCAGGAAAAATTTATGTGACGCTTGAGATTGCAGAAGAGTGTTTACAAAGAAAAAGTTTAGCCCATGATAAAGATGGTGATGCGCATTATGATGTGCTTAGTGCGTTTCAAAAGTCGGTGCGCGGAAGCGATGTGAATGCGGCACTTCATTACATGGGGCGTTTAATTGAAGCGGGAGATTTGGTGAGCATTTCAAGACGACTTCTTGTGATGGCCTATGAAGATGTGGGGTTGGCGAATCCAGCTGCTTGTGCGAGGACGCTCGCGGCGATTCAAACAGCTGAAAAGGTTGGTTTTCCAGAAGCGCGTATTCCACTTGCGAATGCAGTTATTGAGCTATGTTTATCACCTAAATCAAATTCAGCTATTACGGCGATTGATGCGGCGCTTTCAGATATTCGAAAAGGCGTGAGCGGTGAGGTGCCTGATCATTTGCGTGATGGACATTATTCAGGTGCTATGAAACTTGGTCGCGCGATTGATTATAAGTATCCGCATAATTATGAGAATGCTTGGGTGGATCAACAATATTTGCCGAATGCACTTAAAAATAAACAGTATTATGAGCCGAAGAAAAATTCAAAATTTGAACAGGCTTTTGCGGCCGTTTATGACAATATTAATGCGAATAAAAAAAGTGGTAAAAATAAAAACTAAAGCCGCTAAAATTGAAAATTTGCTTGGAATATGCTATTCTAAGGATAATAAAAGAAACCCTAATGTATTCGTTACAGTGCCATATATTTTTGAACCGAACAATTATGATTACCTTGGGAGCTCGGTGTTCAGACGCGGCGCAAATGCCTTCACACGAGGACTTGCAAACCGCCTGACAGAGCACCCACCTGTTTTTAAGCAGGTTCAAAGGGAGGGACTCCAAACGGTACGATTGGGGTTTCTTTTTGCTTTTTAGACACTAACTATTTGTAAGGAAGTCAGGTTGCTTTCGCTAGAAATAGTTGTTACAATAGGAATCGATTAAAGGCGTTATGCCGAAAAAAGGAAGAGATACGCTATGGAAAATAAAATTTATCTAGACCATGCGGCAACGAGCCCGGTTCACCCTGAAGTCGTTCAGGCGATGCTCGGTGTTTTGACAAATGATTACGGGAATCCGTCGAGTGTTCACTATGCGGGGCGTTCTGCACGCAAAACGCTTGATGAGTCGCGCGCGAAAATTGCGAATCAAATTGGTGCGAGTGAGCGAGAAATCATTTTTACGAGTGGTGGAACGGAAAGCGATAATACGGCTGTCATTGGAACGGCGCTTGCTTCAAAAGAGCGGGGCAAACATATTATTACGTCGCAAATTGAACACCATGCGGTCTTAAAATCATGCGTTTATCTCGAAAGTCTTGGTTTTTCGGTGACCTATTTACCGGTGGGGGAAGATGGTCTTGTGCGCGTAGCTGATGTTCAGGCGGCGCTGCGTGAGGATACAATTTTAGTGACGATTATGTATGGCAATAATGAAATGGGTGCCATTCAGCCGATTGCGGAAATTGCGGAACTGCTTAAAGAGCATCAGGCGGTGTTTCATACGGACGCGGTTCAGGCGTTTGGGCTTGTTCCAATTGATGTGAGTGCCCTTGGCGTGGATTTACTCTCGGCTTCTGCACATAAAATTAACGGGCCACGCGGTGTCGGCTTCCTCTACGTCAAACAAGGTACAGTGGTTGAATTTCCATTTCACGGGGGCGAACAGGAACGCGCGCGCCGTTCTGGGACGGAGAATTTGGCTGGCATTGCGGGCTTTGCGAAGGCAAGCGAATTAATGGCGGCAAACCGGACGGAAAAAGTAGCAGAATACGAGGAATTCAAGTCGACTATGGTTGAAATTTTCTCCCAAAATGAACTGGCTTTTGAAGTGAATGGTTCAGCGGGAACAAGTTTACCACATATTTTAAGCGTGCGTTTTCACGGTGTGCAGGTGGAGCAGCTCTTGATGAACCTTGATATGGCAGGTGTTGCGGTGTCGAGTGGTTCAGCTTGTACGGCGGGAACAGTGGACCCGTCACATGTGCTCGTTGCGATTTTTGGCGAGAATCATCCAGGTGTAACGGAGACGGTACGAATCAGTTTTGGCCTTGGGAACACATATGAAGAAGTGGTGCTTGCAGCGAGCAAGATAACGGATGTTGTAAACCGCTTAGCTAAACGGAAGGAGCAAAAGGCGTGACGAAAAAAGAAAACAAAGATATACGTGTTGTGGTGGGGATGTCAGGCGGTGTTGACTCCTCGGTAACAGCGTATTTGCTGAAAAAACAAGGATATGACGTCATTGGTATTTTTATGAAAAACTGGGATGATACGGATGAATTTGGTGTCTGCACGGCAACGGAAGATTTTGAAGATGTCATTCGCGTCGCGAATCAAATTGGTATCCCGTATTACGCGGTTAATTTTGAGAAGGAATATTGGGATAAGGTGTTTACGTATTTCTTAGAGGAATACAAGCTCGGTAGAACACCAAACCCGGATGTGATGTGCAACAAGGAAATCAAATTCAAGGCGTTTTTAGAACATGCGGAAAGTCTTGGTGCGGATTTTGTGGCGACGGGACATTACGCGCGGATTAGTCGCGAGGACGGCGAAGTGAAGTTGCTGCGCGGCGTGGATAATAATAAAGATCAAACTTACTTTTTGAACCAATTATCACAAGAACAGTTGTCACATGTGATGTTTCCGCTTGGTGAAATGGAGAAAAGCGAAGTACGTGAAATTGCGCAAAAAGCAGGTCTTGCGACGGCGAATAAAAAGGATTCCACGGGGATTTGTTTTATTGGTGAACGTAATTTCAAGCAGTTTTTGAGCGAGTATTTGCCTGCAAAGCCGGGTGAGATGAAGACGCTCGCTGGGAAAAAGATGGGAAAACATGATGGCTTGATGTATTATACGATTGGTCAGCGTCACGGTTTAGGTATTGGTGGTGACGGTGAAGCTTGGTTTGTAGTGGGGAAAGACTTATCGGAAAATGTCCTTTTCGTTGAACAAGGTTTTCATCACGAAAGTTTATACTCGAATTCATTAATCGCAACGGACGTTTCTTTTACTTCCAACAAACCGAAAGAACAGCATTTTACGTGTACGGCGAAATTCCGATATCGTCAAGTGGATTCTGGTGTAACGGTACATTTACGTGCGGACGGAACAGCTGAAGTGGTATTTGATGAACCAGTTCGGGCGATTACGCCGGGGCAAGCGGTCGTTTTCTATGACGGTGAAGAATGTATAGGTGGCGCCACGATTGATACGGTTTGGAAAGCGGACGAACAATTGGATTATGTTGGCTAAAATAGAATTTTGAACGGGAAAGTTGCAAGTTAAGCGGCTTTCCTGTTTTTTATGTGCATCTCGTTATTTTTTGGCGAAAATATGGTAAAATATGAAGCGAACGTATGAAATGAGGGTGATTATGAAAAAGATAATTGGTTTTTCAAGTGTGGTCATTGTCGTGCTTCTCGCCATATGGGGCTATTTTTATTTTAATACAGCGCCAAATGAAGTGGCTGAAGAGGCGGCTAATCCTACCCAGGCCGTTAATGTGTTTGAGGAAAACAATACGCTCATTTTTGAACCGAAAAAGGAACAGGCGAAAACAAGCGTGATTTTGTATCCAGGCGCTTTTGTGAATGCACTTAGTTATGCGCCGCTTGCGAAAGAGCTTGCCGATTCTGGATATAAAACGTATGTCGTTGAAATGCCTTTAGACCTCGCGGTATTTGGAAAAAATAAGGCGGAGGCGATTATGAATGAAAATGCCGATGAACAGTTTGTAATTGGTGGTCATTCACTTGGCGGCGTGATGGCGGCTAGGTTTGCCCATGAGCATGCGTCTGATTTACGCGGCGTATTTTTCTTGGCGAGTTATCCAGATAAAAAAGGTTCTTTAAAACAAAGCGGTTTGCCTGTTTTATCGATAACGGCTTCTAATGATGGCGTTTTGAACTTTAAAAAGTTTGAGGAAAATAAAAAGTACTTATCAAATGAAGCGACTTTTCTTAACATAAACGGCGGAAATCATGCGCAGTTTGGTTCATACGGGAAACAAAGTGGAGACCATGATGCGAGCATTTCTGCGGCAAAGCAGACGGCTGAAACAGCAGAAGCGATTACGAATTGGCTTCAAAATTCTGTGAACTAGAAGGAGATATAAAATGGATAAAAATCAGCAAGGTATTGAGTTTATGCAGCAAGGGAAATTGGAAGAGGCTGTTCAAATGTTTACGGAGGTCATTGAGGAGCACCCGACTGATCCGGTTGGCTATATTAATTTTGGTAATGTACTCCTTTCGATGGATGATTTTGAGCGGGCGGAATTGTTTTTTAAACGTGCTACTGATTTAGATGCAACAGTTCCTGCGGCGTATTATAGTTTAGGGACGCTATACTTTGAGTTGGAACGTTACGGGGAAGCGATTCAGGCTTTTGAAAATGCCATCAGCCAAGGCATGGAAAATGCGGATGTGTTTTTCATGCTCGGAATTAGTTTTGTAAATGCCGACCAAAATTCGCTTGCACTTGCTTATTTGCTTCGCAGTACGGAGTTGAATCCGAAAGACGCGGAAAGTGTTTTCCAGTACGGGATTGCGCTTGCTAAGGAAGGGCTTTACGAAGAAGCGGAAATTCAATTGGAGCGTGTGCTGGCGCTAAAACCTGACGATGCGGATGCGCTCTACAATTTGGGGGCGGTGTATTTGGCTTGGCAAGGCGATATTGTCATCGCCAAAAATTATTTTGAGCGTGCGGTAGCCGCTGATGCCAATCATGTGCTGGCTCAAAACGCGCTTGTCGCAATATCGGATTTGGAGGAAAACGCGGAATAGGCGTTTAAACAGAAGTGGGGTGAAAAATATGGCGACACAGGAATCGCTTGCGCTTTTTCAACCAGAAAATGAAGAGTGGTTTATGAAGGGCACGGTGCTGTCGACGATTTTTCATAACCCGGACAATTTATTTTCGGTTGTGCGCTTGCTTGTGAAGGAAACGAATACGACTTGGGATGAAAAGGATATTATTGTGACGGGTGTTTTCCCGAAACTGCATGAGCAGGAAGTGTACATGTTTTACGGGAAAATCACGGAACATGCGAAGTTTGGGGAGCAATTTAAGGCGGAAAAATTTCGAAAAGAGATGCCGCAGACGAAAGCGGGCATCGTTCAATATTTATCAGGCGAGCTGTTTAAAGGTGTTGGGAAGAAAACGGCGGAAAACATTGTCGAGGTGCTCGGGGAAGACGCGATTTCGATTATGATGGCGGATCCAGATAGGCTTTCTGATGTGCCAAAACTTCCTAAAAATACGGCGGATACGCTGATTGCGACGCTGCGGGAAAATCAAGGCTTAGAGCATGTTATGATTGGCTTAAATGAATATGGTTTTGGTCCGCAACTTTCGATGAAAATTTTTCAAGTGTATAAAGAGAATGCGTTAACTATTTTGGAACAAAGCCCGTACAAGTTGATTGAAGACGTAAAAGGGATTGGTTTCCAGCGGGCAGACGATTTGGGGAGAAAACTTGGTCTTGGCGGGGAACATCCGGAACGAATTCGCGCGGGTTTATTGTACGTAATTGATACGGAATCAATTCGAAATGGTGACGTATATTTGGAACGTGCGGACTTAATTCGTGCGGCGCAAAGTTTGCTTGAAGAAAGCGATCCGGTACCGATTCACGAGGAAAACGTGGAGCGCGAAATTGAATACTTAAGTGATAGCGATAAAATCATTATTGAAAATTCGCGCGTTTATATGCCGTCTTTATATTTTGCTGAAAATGGTTTGGCGCACCATGTCAAACGGCTTATGGGCCAGTCTGAATATGCGGAACAATTTCCAGAGTCGGAATTTTTGCTTGCGCTAGGCGATTTGGAGGAGCGCATCAATGTGTCCTACGGGGAATCGCAAAAAGAGGCGCTTCAAACGGCGCTCGAGTCGCCCATGCTCGTTTTGACGGGTGGACCGGGAACAGGGAAGACGACGGTTATTAAGGGCATTGTGGAGCTTTACAGCGAATTAAACGGCGTAAGTCTTGATCCGCATGCGTACAAAGATGGGAACAAATTTCCGATTTTGCTCGCGGCACCAACTGGACGGGCAGCGAAACGAATGAGTGAGTCAACTGGTCTCCCGGCGATGACGATTCACCGCTTGCTCGGCATGAATGGGCAGGAGCAGATGGACGATGATTCGGAGCGCTTAATTGATGGGCGGCTCTTAATTGTCGACGAGATGTCGATGGTGGATATTTGGCTTGCGAACCAATTGTTCCGCGCGCTTCCTAGTCACATTCAAGTCATTTTAGTTGGCGATAAAGATCAGTTGCCATCTGTTGGGCCGGGGCAAGTGTTAAAAGACATTTTAGAATCGAAAGTGATTCCTACAGTGGAATTAACGGATATTTATCGTCAAGAGGACGGCTCTTCGATAATTGAAATGGCGCATGATATTCGGGAAGGCTTCTTGCCGCAAGACTTCGCAAAAAATCGCAAGGATCGCTCGTTTTTCCATTGCCACGTCAACCAAATCGCTGACGTCGTGGAACAGGTTGTGCAAAACGCAAAATCAAAAGGGTTTCGCGCGAAGGACATCCAAGTTTTAGCCCCCATGTACAGAGGGCCTGCGGGTATAAATGTGCTAAATAAAAACTTGCAAGAGATTTTCAACCCTAACGATACGGGGAAAAGAAAGGAACTGACTTTCGGGGATATAAAGTACCGTGTGCATGACAAAGTGCTTCAACTGGTCAACCAACCCGAAAAAAATGTGTTTAACGGCGATATTGGTGAAGTGGTTTCGATTATGTACGCAAAGGAAAATACGGAAAATCAAGATATGATTGTCGTACAGTTTGATCAAACGGAAGTAACGTATTATCGCCAAGAATTCAATCAATTGACGCACGCGTACTGCTGCTCGATTCATAAAGCCCAGGGGAGCGAATTCCCAATTGTGATTATGCCAGTTGTGCGCAGCTATTACCGCATGCTTAGGCGCGATTTGCTTTACACGGGCGTGACGCGAAGCAAGCAATTTCTTATTTTATGCGGCGAGGAAGACGCATTTCGAATGGGGATTGAGCGAACGGATGAAACAGAGCGACAAACGACGCTTTTGGAACGATTAACATCTGACGAGGCGCTTGAACTTGTGAGCAGCGTGAAGCGGCTTACGGAAGAGAATATGGCAGAAATTGATCCAATGATTGGAATGGACGATGTGACGCCATATACGTTTATGTCAGCATGAAAAAAGCATACATTCAGTAATCATGCCATTTAAAAATGGATTTTACTGGATGTATGCTTTTTTTATTTAAAGCTTATTACGTAAAAAGTGTGTCAACGAAATTTTTATTTAATGTGTAGATAACAGGATTCTTTTTAATTTTAGTAATGATATTTTGTTGCTCAAGTTTCTCAAATTGAGCGTTTAACTTTCTTCTACCAATTTTTAACAATGCTTCTAATTCAGGTGCTGTAATTTGATTGTATGGTGACTGGAAAAGATAGCTTTGTGTAAGAAATTCTAATAATTCATACTCTAACGCATCGCTAGTGACTGTTTTTAATTGTTCTAGCATGGAGTAGAGTAAAGCATTTTTTTCTTGTAAATCAGTCAAAATAGACATTTGCCCTTTTCGAATTAATTTTAACATGGCAAGCACGAAAAAGGTCATTTCACCTTTATTCATAAATGAAGAAGCTTCCTCAAAAGCTTGGTAATAGTCAGAGCGATTTCGGTTAATCATATATGAAAAGGTGAATGCACTATGTGGCCCTAACTTTTTCTGCAAGTTCTTACATAGTATATATCTACCCAGCCTACCATTTCCATCATAAAATGGGTGAATATATTCAAAAAGGTAGTGTCCAATGAGATATTTGTATAAATCGGGCATGTCATTTTCATTCAGTTGTAATAGTTTAGCAAGATGTAAAAAGATTTCATATTCTGGAGTCACACCAGTATGCCGTATCTTCATGCCATCTTTAACGAAAACAATTTCTTTTCTAAACATATCCCCATCAGGCTGGTCATCTTTCTTGATCTCATTTGCGACAAGTTTATCATAGATGCTCCTAAAATCCTCCACTTTTGTTATTGTTTCATCCTCTTCCATGCGGGTATACAACTGAACGAGGCCAAAGAATCTTTTGTGACTTATTTTATTTCCTTTTTCAATATCCGCCAAAATTTCAGCGAGCTCTTTTTTAGAACTATGAACGCCTTCAACTTCATTAGTGCTTTGCAATTCATTAATTAATATATTCTCCATGAATTTCCTTACAGAAATAGGAGGCATATCTTTTATTAAAAGTTGTATGGCTTTGCTATTTTCGATTACTTCTTCATTTATTTTAGCTAACTCAGGAATATTCACAATAAAAAGCGCTTCCTGATGCGACATCGGTTTACCATTATCCATTGGTTTGATTTCTATTCCGGTTGTATAGGTTGAAAAGCTGGAAATACGCCTTTGAAATTCCTCTAATTGAGCTTTTTCATTTTCCATATAACGTATATTTTTTAAAGGGTAATATTTATCCAATAGAAACAGCTCCTTTTTGTTAATATTAGCACTTTCAACCGAATAGAGCAATTATAAAATATAATAAAACAGCTTTTTCTGTAGAAAAAGCTGTTTTCTATACATCATTATCTCGATAAAACGGCAATCGAATCGTAAATGTCGCTCCGGCACCTGGCGAACTTTCTGCTTCAACAGTACCTCCGTGATTCTCCACAAGTTGCTTCACAATCGAAAGCCCAATGCCAGATTCCCCGAATGCCGTATTCGTCCGTGAAATATCCGCCTTATAAAATCGTTCCCAAATTTGCTCGAGTTCGTCTGTATTCATACCAATCCCCGTATCTTGGATTTGCAAAATCGTTTCCTTGTAATCTTGGAAGCCGCGAAGCGTGATGGTACCATTTTCCGTAAACTGAATGCTATTTTTCACAATGTTCATCACAATTTGCGTCAGCCGGTCGTAATCCGCATAGACCTCTAAATCGAGCGGAGCTTCGACCACCAGTTTGTCATTTTTCTTGCTGGCTAAAGGCTCTAACTGTTCACTAAGCAAATCGAAAAAGGAATGAACACCGAATTTTGTTTGGTATAAAACGATTTTATTCGCTTGAATGCGTTCATAATCCAAGTTTTCATTGACAAGTTTCGTGAGCCGTTTTGCCTCCGTATCAATCAACTGAATCGCACGATTTGTTTCGCTCAGCGGAATAATATCATTGACAAGACCTTCCGTAAGTCCACTGATGGTTGTTAGTGGCGTGCGCATTTCATGAGAAACGTCCGCAATGAATTGCTGCCTGCGCCGTTCTTGCCGTTCAATTTCCTCGCGCGATTCTGCCAAGTTTTCTGTCATCTTATTAAAATCGTGAGCTAGTTCGCCGATTTCATCAAACGAGTTTTCCTTAAGCCGCGTCTCGTAATCACCACGCGTGACACGCTTCGTTGCATCACGCAATTTGTTAATTCGATTCACCTGAAATTTTGACATGAGCAAGCTTAAAATTAAAGCGACCGCAATCGAAATGAGAATCGTATAAAACATGTACTGGTTAATCGTGCCAATTACTTTCTCCGTTCCGCTAATCGGCGCATTTAAAATCACCGCACCAAGATAGGTGTCGCCGTTCATAATCGGCACATAGACAACAGACATTTCTTGATTAAAACGATTGTCCACTTTTATCGTGACGGTTTCACCTTTTTTCAGTTTTTCCATGTCCGCGTCTGAAATTTTGAAATCTGGTGGAAGAGGTCGACTAGTGTCTGGATAAATGGTTTGGTTGTCGTTGTTCATAATCGTATAGTGAATATTATTCACATCTAAAATCCGCTGATAGGAATTTAATACAGAAACCGTCTGATTTCCCGGTGCGTATTTAATATCATTTGAAATCGTATCCCCGTATTTCGATAAAACACCCACTTGTTCCTCAAAAAAATAGTCTTTTAAAAAGTGTGAAACGGACAAGCCAATCATTAAACAAGCAATAAGGAGAATGACAAATTGCGTTAAAAACAATTGATACATATATTTAAATTTCACGTTTATCATTCCGTTTCATCGAATTTATACCCGACACCCCACACAGTATGGAGGAAAGGGTGGTTTTCCGTCGCAATTTTTTGACGAAGACGTTTAATGTGCACATCGACCGTCCGTTCATCGCCATAAAATTGGTAGCCCCAAACGCGTTCTAAAAGCTGTTCTCTTGAGAAGACTTGACGCGGGTGTTGCATTAAGAAGTAAAGCAAATCGAACTCTTTTGGTGTAAGCGATTCTAAAAGTTTGTCGCCGTAAAAGACTTCCCGTGTCGTTTTGCTAATTTTAAAATAAGTTGTCTGTAAAATGGAGGCATTTTCACTTGCGGAACCAGACCCAGAATGGCCACGCCGAGCAACAGCTTTAATTCGCGCCATTAGTGTGAGCGGACTAAACGGCTTGGTCACATAATCATCGGCGCCAATTTCAAGCCCTAAAACTTGGTCGGATTCTGATTCTTTCGCAGTTAAAATAATAATCGGCACATCGCTCGTTTCGCGGATTTTCTTACATATCGTCATGCCGTCCATACTAGGCAGCATGAGGTCGATAATAATCATATCAAAATCTTCTTTTAAAAAAGTTTCATAGCCCAGTTTGCCGTCATGTTTAAAAGTTGCTTCAATATTTTCTTTCATAAAAAACATTTCAATCATCTGGCAGACACTTTCGTTATCTTCAATCATTAATAGTCTCACTTGAATCCACTCCTCATACAATAAAATTAGCCCAAAAAAGTGAATTTAGCAAGCATTTACAGAAAGTTTAAAAGTTTGTTCATATTTAGTTCACACACTTCAACTAATCTAGGGTTACTGGCAATGAATGGAGGAAAGAAGTATGAATTTTATTAAACGAGCATTTTTTAGTATGAAAGCGAGAATAGGGCGAGGAGCCTTACAACTTATTATATTTACAATCGTTTCCGTACTTATATTAGCTGGCTTTACGATTCAATCTGCTGCAAATAAAGCAAGTGAAATGGCAAAAGAAGAACTAGGCGGGACCGTAACACTTACGGTTGATCGTGAGAAACAAATGGAACAACAGCAAGCTAATCAGAGCGAGAGTGACTCTGGCGAAAGGACGCCTCCTTCGTTTGAAAGTACACCAATTTCTTTAGAAAACGCGGAAAGTTTAGCGAAATTAAATCATGTTGCAACGTACAACTATTACTCAAGCACGCAAGCTCTGGCGAAAGATTTCGACCCAGTAAAGTCTTCTGGAGATAGTTCAACTGGCGACAACAATGCACCGCAAATGGGCGGTCGGCAAATGACCCAAGCAGATTTAAGTATTAGTGGCGTGTTGGATTCTCAGACTTCAACGGATTTTGACGGCGGAACAGCGGAGTTAAAAAGCGGGCGCGCTTTAACGAGTGACGACGCGAACAAAAATGTCGTCCTAGTGGAGGAGACGCTCGCGGAACAAAATGATTTAAAAGTTGGCGACAAAATGAGCATTCAGTCGAGTGATGAGGAAACGACGGTCGAACTTGAAATTGTCGGCATCTATAAAACGAGCGATTCTGGAAGCGATATGGCGAGCAATTTCTCATTTTTAAATCCGTACAATAAATTGTATGTTCCTTATACGGTCGCTAATACGTTAAAAGGCTCAGACTATAAAGACACGGTTGATTCGGCTGTTTATACAATGGACGATGCCGCGAATATTTCAAGCTTTGAAAAACAAGCGAAACAAGTGGATTCAATTGATTGGGATACATTTAAATTGGACGCAAATGATGCGCTTTACCAACAAATGATTGGCCCTATTAACAATGTGGCTTCGTTTTCAAAAAATGTCGTCTATATTGTGACAATTGCGGGCGCGTTAATTTTAGCTTTACTCGTGATGATGCAAGTACGTGAACGCAAATATGAAATGGGCGTTTTACTAGCTATTGGCGAAAATAGAATGAAACTCGTCGGGCAGTTTTTCGTGGAAATTTTAACAGTTGCGCTAATTTCATTTATGCTGGCAGGATTTAGTAGTCACTACGTTGCCCAAATTGCCGGCAACCAATTGCTTTCGCAGCAAAATGAGACGGCGCAAACAACGACAGAACAAAATGGAAATCGTGGTCCAAGCGGCGGACCTGGCGGTGGCATGATGAGCGGCGGTTTTTCAAGCTTGACGCAAAACACCGAAGAAATTAAAGAACTGGACATTCAAGTAACGCTAGCGGATATGTTGAAGATGGGCGGAATTGGCGTAGGAATTGCTTTCATTTCGGTACTGCTACCTGCTGCTGCGATTTTACGAATGAATCCAAAAACGATTTTAACGAAACAGGAATAGAGGTGTAAGCATGACGAAAATTTTAGAATTTGAACATGTCGATTATTGGTACAAAACAAAAGAGGAAAGTATTTTAACGGATATTAATTACACATTTAAAGCAGGTGTATTTTATACGGTTGTAGGGAGTTCAGGCTCTGGGAAAACAACGTTCCTTTCCTTGGCTGGTGGTTTAGATACGCAAAAATCAGGCGATATTTTTTACAAAGGGCGCTCTTTAAAAGAACTTGGTTTGCCTGTATTTCGGAATAAATATGTATCCATCGTTTTCCAAAGTTATAATCTGTTAACGTATATGACGGCGCTCCAAAATGTGACGACAGCGATGGAAATTACGAAAGTGAAGCATTCGAATCGAAAAGAGTTTGCCCTAGAAATGCTCGAAAAGGTGGGTATTGATGAAAAAATGGCGAAGCAGCGCGTTTTAACACTTAGTGGTGGGCAGCAACAGCGTGTAGCCATCGCAAGGGCACTTTCCTGCGAAACGGATTTGATTGTGGCTGATGAGCCGACTGGAAATCTGGATGAACGCACAAGTAAGGAAGTGGTGCGTTTGTTCCAAGATTTAGCACACAAAGAAGGCAAATGTGTGATTATGGTCACGCACGACCCAGAAATTTCCAAAGTTTCCGATGTGAAACTAACGCTTAAAAATGGACAGTTTGAGTCAAAAGAACAAATGCAATTTAACGGTTGACAGATAAGGGCGGCTTCTCTATAATTTAAATGAATAAGCTAGACTTTGTAAGAATTTAATTTTAGAGATGCTTACTTAAAAAGAGAACTTTTCCTTGGCTGAAAGAAAAGTAGAAGCCTCTACAAATCGCTCTCTTACGTGAAAAAGTCCGTTCATCTGCGTTAAAGATGCTAAAGAGGTAATGATACAAGTCTTGTGTCGTTGCAAACAGGGTGGTACCGCGAGAATTCGTCCCTGTAGCAACGATTCACAAGGCTTATTTTTTTCGAGGAGGAAAATAAAATGAAGCAACTAACGAGCAGTGAAGTAAGACAAATGTTTCTTGATTTTTTTAAGGAGAAAGGCCATACTGTCGAGCCTAGTGCGCCACTTGTTCCTGTAAATGATCCGACACTTCTTTGGATTAACAGCGGTGTCGCGACAATGAAAAAATATTTTGATGGCTCTGTTATTCCAGATAATCCGCGCCTTGTGAATGCGCAAAAATCGATTCGAACGAACGACATTGAAAACGTTGGTAAAACAGCGCGCCATCATACGTTTTTCGAGATGCTTGGCAATTTTTCAATTGGCGATTATTTCAAAGAGGGTGCGATTGAATTCGCGTGGGAATTTTTAACGAGCCCCAAATGGCTTGGTTTTGACCCTGAAAAATTATATGTCACGGTGTATCCAGAAGATAAGGAAGCGAAAACAATTTGGAAAGAAAAAATTGGTTTGACTGACGAACATATCGTTGAAATTGAAGATAACTTCTGGGATATTGGCGGCGGTCCATGTGGTCCGGATAGCGAAATTTTTTATGACCGCGGCGAAGCATTTGGAAATGATCTGAATGACCCAGAACTTTATCCAGGTGGGGAAAATGAACGCTATTTGGAAATTTGGAATTTGGTTTTCTCACAATTTAATCATAACCCTGATGGTTCTTATACACCGCTTCCAAAGCAAAACATTGATACGGGAATGGGTCTTGAACGAGTGGTTTCCATTATTCAAGGTGCGAAAACAAATTTTGAAACGGATTTATTCATGCCAATCATTCGTGAAGTGGAGCTTATTTCTGGTGAAAAATATGGTGTGACGGACGAAAAAGATGTGGCTTTTAAAGTCATTGCGGATCATATTCGTACAGTTGCCTTTGCTACTGGTGACGGTGCGCTGCCATCAAATGAAGGACGTGGTTATGTTCTTCGTCGTTTACTTCGTCGTGCTGTACGCTATGCGAAACAACTTGGCATTAGTGAGCCATTTATGTTTAAACTAGTTCCTACTGTTGGCAAAATCATGAATGCATTTTATCCAGAAGTTGAAAAACAACAAGCGTTTATTGAAAAAGTGATTCGCAGTGAAGAGGAGCGCTTTCATGAAACATTAAATGAAGGCTTAGCCATCTTAGAAGATATTTTGCAAGAAGCGAAAAGCGGCAAGGGTATTATTTCCGGCAAAGACATTTTCAAATTGTATGACACCTATGGTTTTCCGGTTGAATTAACGGAAGAATACGGTCTTGATCACGGGCTGAAAATTGACCATGAAGGCTTTGAAGCGGAAATGAAATTACAGCGCGACCGTGCGCGTGAAGCACGTGCTGATGTTCAGTCGATGCAAGTTCAAGGCGAGCTGCTGGCGAATTTGACGGATGAAAGTACCTTTGTTGGATACGGGCAAACGGTTGTGGACTCTACGATTTTGCATATCATTCAAGAGGATCAACTTATGAGTGAGGCGGTAGCCGGGAGTGACGTTCAGGTTATGTTTAAGGAAACTCCGTTTTATGCCGAAAGTGGGGGTCAAGTGGCGGATCACGGAACGGTTCAAAGTGATGCGGGGCTAGCGTTTGTGAAAGATGTCCAAAAAGCGCCGAACAAGCAAAATCTGCACCAAATTTTGGTGAAAGAAGGCGTGCTCAAAGTTGGCGATAAGGTTCAGCTTACGGTGGACGAGTATGACCGCAAAAAGACGGTGAAAAACCATACAGCGACTCATTTACTGCACCGCGCGCTTAAAGATGTATTAGGTGAACATGTCAACCAAGCGGGCTCACTTGTCGCGCCTGATCGTCTGCGCTTTGACTTCTCGCACTTTGGGCAAATCACAGAGGAAGAACTGTCCAAAATGGAAACAATTGTGAATGAAAAAATCTGGGCGCAGCTTGCGGTCGATATTCGCGAAATGCCGATTGATGAAGCGAAAGCGCTAGGGGCAATGGCTCTATTTGGGGAAAAATACGGTGATGTTGTCCGTGTTGTTAAAATTGGTGACTATAGCATCGAGCTTTGCGGCGGCGTCCACGTGAAAAACACTGCGGAAATTGGTTTGTTTAAAATTCAAAGTGAAACAGGTATTGGTGCAGGCACACGCCGAATTGAAGCGCTCACTGGTGAAGCGGCTTATCATTTTGTGACGGAACAGGAAAACACGCTAAAAGAAGTAGCGAAAATCTTGAAAGCGAAAGCTTCTGACGCGCCACAAAAAATGGAACAGCTGCAAAATGAACTTCGCGAAGTACGCCGTGAAAACGATTCGTTACAAGCGAAACTGGCAAGTGCCGCGAGTGCTGACATTTTTGCTGGCGCTGAAGAAATTGACGGCGTTAAGGTGATTCATAAGCAAGTGAATGCGAAAGACATGGCGAGCTTACGCCAATTTGCCGACAATTGGAAAGACAAAAAAATGGATGGCGTCCTCGTTTTAGGCGCGGTTTCTGGTGAAAAAGTCAACCTCATTGCGGCTGTTTCGAAAGAGGCGATTGAAGCGGGCTTACATGCTGGTAAGATTATTAAGGAAGTGGCGACAATTTGCGGTGGTAACGGCGGCGGCAAGCCTGATTTAGCGCAAGCGGGCGGAAAAGACCCAGCACTACTTGAAAAAGCGCTTGGCGCGGTGCCGGACATCATTCGTAAGCTTAAATAAGTGCAAGCAATTGGCAGTTTGCTTGTTTGACGTGTTGCTCCTCTTAAATGCTTTCGCGAACTCGCTTTAAACAATATTAAAATTGTGTTAAAGTATATAATTTCTTTGTCAATTCTGAACGGTTAGTGTAAAATAGGTGGAAGAGCGAAGGAATTGAGGTGTTTAGAATTATGGGTACTAAAGATCAAACAATGCATTATAATTTCGGTGACGGTTCCATTGAAGAAGATGTCAAAAAGATTATGAGCCAAGTCTATTCAGCGCTTGAAGAGAAAGGGTACAATCCTGTCAATCAAATTGTTGGCTATTTACTTTCTGGAGACCCTGCCTATATCCCGCGCCACATGGATGCCCGAAACTTAATTCGTAAACTGGAACGTGATGAAATCATCGAAGAATTAGTTCGCGCATATTTAAAAAACAACGAAATTGGTGGAAAATGAGAATAATGGGTTTAGACGTCGGCTCTAAAACGGTCGGCGTTGCGATAAGTGATGCACTGGGCTGGACGGCGCAAGGAATTGAAACCATTGCGATTAACGAGGAAGCAAAGCAATTTGGCTATAATCGTGTACAGGAACTTGCGACAGAATATGAGGTAGAAAAGATTATCGTGGGTTTGCCCAAAAATATGAACAACACGCTTGGTCCACGTGCTGAAAGCTCCGAGAAGTACGCAGAAGTTCTTGAAAATCGGACGGGGATAAAAGTCGAGCTTTGGGACGAGCGTTTAACGACGCAAGCGGCTGAACGCACGCTTTTAGAAGCAGATGTAAGTCGAAAAAAAAGAAAGCAAGTCATTGATAAATTGGCAGCTGTGATGATTTTGCAGTCCTACCTAGATGCAAATAATTAAATGAGGTGACGTATATGTCAGAAAACCATAATCACGAGGAAGAACAAAATTTTATTACGATTGTAAACGAAGAAGGACAAGAAGAGCAGTTTGAAATTTTATTTAATTTTGATTCAGAGGAATTTGATAAATCTTACGTGCTTTACTTCCCAGCAGGGGCAAGTGAAGACGAAGAAATCGAAATTTTAGCTTCTTCTTACATTCAAGATGAAGAAGGCAATCAAGGACAACTGATGCCAGTTGAAACTGATGAAGAGTGGGATATGATTGAAGAAATCTTAGCTACTTTTTTAGCGGACGAAGACGAAGAATAATCGAAAAAAGGTATCCCAATTTGGGATACCTTTTTTTAATTTCTTGCCCGCGCTTTTTTATTCCAAATCTTGTATGCAAGCCAAATGACAAAAATGATGCAGAGGGCTAAAATTCCATATGTAATGGGGCGCGTGTATTTTTCAACGATTGACCAATTAGCGCCAAGTGTGTAGCCGAGCCATGTTAAAAATAAATTCCAAGGAATACAGCCAAGAATTGTGTAGAGAATAAATTTTGAAACGTTCATTTTGGCAATTCCAGCGGGAAGTGAGATAAATGTGCGGATAACCGGGAGGATGCGGCCGAAAAAGACAGCACTTGCTCCGTAGCGATTAAACCAAATTTCGGCTTTATCAAGATGTTTGACGTTTAAGAAAATATATTTGCCGTATTTTAAGACGAGTGTTCGTCCGCCAGCTTTTCCGATGTAGTAGGCAATGAGTGAGCCGACTAAGTTTCCGGCGATACCCGCAAATACGACAAGCCAAAAATTGAGTTTTCCAGCTTCAGCCATAAAACCACCAAATAGCATGACAACTTCGCTAGGCAGGGGGATACAGACGCTCTCGATTAGCATCGCAAGGAAAATCCCGAAATGTCCAAAGGTATCAATTAAATACATGACAAAATCTTGAAGGCTTTGAATAATTGTATGTAACATAAAAAGACTCCTTCTAAATACAATAGTGACTTTGTTATTATAGCATAAGGAAATCATAACGCGTTATTTTTTATAAAAGAAAAGGTTTTTGTATGTTTTTTCGCGTAATCTTTGTTATGATAGTTTTATTCCAAAAATGAAAGAAGGGTTACCATGGAAAAATTTGTTGTGACGGTTCATATGGTGAGCGGGCGTACATACAGCAAAACAGTAGAGAGCGATTCGCAGAAAAAAGCGATTTCGGAGGCGTTAGTGCCAACAGGAGAGGGAACATTTTTACTGGATGATAATGAAGGTCGTTCGGTTAGACTATATAAACGCAATATTGAATCAGTGGAATCGATTGAAGCTTAAAGGTGCCGAAAATTCTGAAAGTGACTTCGCTTTCAGGATTTTTTTTATGAAATATTAAAATTTGTTAAAAAAAATAAATACGCATAGTAATGTGCGGAAAAAATCGGTATAATGGACTGGATAATGTAAAGAAACGAGGGGTCTACTTGAGTAAGTCTAAAGGTAAAAAAATGACCATTATTATTTCTGCCATCGTTCTAGTTCTTATAATTGCCACTTTTTCAGGATATTTTTATATCCAAAGTCAACTAGGGGCGAAAGATGCGGATAGTAAAGCGGAAGTTATTGTTGAGATTCCATCAGGGTCAAATGTGAAAGATATTGGCAATCTATTAGAAGAGAAAAACGTGATTAATGATGCGAGAGTTTTTTCATACTATGTTAAATATACGAATGAAAATAATTTAAAAGCAGGTAAATATCAACTCAGCCCATCAATGGATACGGATGAAATTGTGAAAGTCTTAAAAGAAGGCGATACAGTTGCTCCTGAAAAACTCGTCATTCCAGAAGGGTATGCACTGGATCAAATTGCGGAAAGAATCGTGAATTACCAACCTAACTTGAAGAAAAATGACGTTTTAAAAACGATGGATGACCCAAGTTTTGTGAAAGAAATGATTAAAAAATATCCTGACACGGTGACAGATGCTGTGCTGAATAAAGACATTAAACATCCGCTAGAAGGCTACTTATATCCAGCGACGTATACGTTTAAAGATGCAAATGCTAGTGCGGAGACGATTATCGAAGAAATGATTAAAGCAACGGACACGAACTTAGCGCCGTACCGTGCGGAATTAGCGAAGCAACAGAAGTCGGTTCACGAATTTTTAACGATGTCTTCCTTAATTGAAAAAGAAGCGACAGAAAATGTAGACCGCAAAAAAATCGCAAGCGTTTTTTACAACCGCTTGGACGAAAATATGCGCCTCCAAACCGATCCAACAGTACTTTACGCACTCGGAGAACATAAGGACAGAACCCTTTATTCGGATTTAAAAGTAGATTCACCTTACAATACTTATCGTGTGAACGGCTTACCGCCGGGCCCGATTGCAAATAGCGGTCAAAATTCGATGGAAGCAGCGCTCTATCCAGAAAAAACCGACTATCTATACTTTTTAGCGAATACAAAAACAGGGAAAGTTTATTTTTCAAAAACATTAGACGAACATAATCGCTTGAAAGAAGAGCATATTACAAGCAATCAAGAGTAAGAGGGGAAGTTTATGAATCAAACTATTCAAGATTACCTAGTTGCGCAAATTCCAAAACGATCTGTTTTCTTTACAAAAATGGAAGAGTTTGCGAAAGAAAATCATGTGCCTATTATGGAAGCAGATTCCTTGCACGCGATGCTACAAATTATGGCAATTCAACAGCCAAAGCGCATTTTAGAGCTTGGAACGGCAATTGGTTATTCAGCACTACGCATGCAAGACGTACTCCCAAACGCTGAAATTGTAACGATTGAGCGCGATGAGGAACGTCATCAGACGGCCTTGGAAAACATTGAACGCTACGGGGCGAACAATATTGATTGTGTGCTCGGAGATGCGCTAATTGACGCGGATAAGCTGCTTGAAAAGGGACCGTATGATGCCATTTTTATTGATGCAGCGAAAGCGCAATATGAAAAATTTTTCGCGCTTTATACGCCAAGTTTAAATCAAAAGGGCGTTTTATACAGCGATAATGTTTTATTTAAAGGACTCGCGCTTGATGAATCCGATGAGGTTAAGAAAAAGGCACGTGTTGCTCGTAAAATGCGAGATTTCAACCAATTTTTAGTGGAACAAGAAAATTTTGTGACGACAACAATTCCGCTGGGAGATGGACTTGCGATTACTAGAAGGAGCGAAATATCATGAAGAAAAAGCCAGTTGTTGTGGGAGTTACAGGTGGATCAGGCTCAGGAAAGACGAGCGTATGCAAAAAAATATTTGATCATTTTGATGAACATTCTATTTTAATGATTGAACAAGATTTTTATTACAAAGATCAAACGGAACTTTCTTTTGAAGAAAGACTTAAAACTAATTACGATCATCCACTCGCGTTTGATACCGACTTATTAATTGAACATGTTAAGCAGCTGCTCCGTTTTGAAGCGATTGATAAGCCCGTATATGATTATACGAAACATACGCGTTCAGATATGCTTATTCATCAAGAGCCACGCGACGTTATCATTTTAGAAGGTATTTTAATTTTAGAAGATCCTCGGCTGCGCGATTTAATGGATATTAAAGTCTATGTCGATACAGATGATGACATTCGCATTATTCGTCGTCTGCTGCGTGATATTAAAGAACGAGAACGCTCGCTTGATTCCGTTATCGAGCAATATTTAACGGTTGTCAAACCGATGCATAACGAGTTTATCGAGCCTACAAAAAAATATGCCGATATTATTATTCCAGAAGGCGGGCAAAATCATGTGGCGATTGATTTAATGACAACGAAAATAGCAAGCGTGCTTCAGGAAAATATGTAATAAGATTCGTTGGGCTTGTCAAAGTATCCAAATTACTGTAAAATTTGCGTTATGAAATGAAAGAGATTTGCTTACTACTTGAAAGAAAGAACGGTTATCTTTCTTGCGTAAAGTAAATATTCGATCATGGTGCGGGGATAGTCTCCGTACTTTTCTATACAAAGAAATGTTCAAAAAGGAGAGAAACTATTTTGGCAACTGAAAAAGTATTTCCAATGACCCTTGAAGGGAAAGCAAAATTAGAAAATGAATTACATGAATTAAAAACTGTAAAACGTAAAGAAGTTGTTGAGCGCATTAAAATTGCGCGTGGTTTCGGTGACTTATCCGAGAACTCGGAATATGATTCCGCAAAAGATGAGCAAGCATTCGTTGAAGGACGGATTACGACAATTGAAAACATGCTTCGTAACGCGCACATCATTGATGGCTCAGAAGTCGATAATGATACGGTTTCACTCGGCAAAAAGGTAACTTTTGCGGAAGTTCCAGGCGGCGATGAAGAAACGTACACGATTGTCGGTAGTGCGGAAGCTGATCCATTTGAAGGTCGTATTTCTAACGATTCTCCAATCGCTAAAGGTTTAATCGGCCATGCAATTGGTGAAGAAGTAAACATTCAAACGCCAGGCGGCGATATGACCGTTAAAATTATTAAAATTGAAGCATAATCCTGCTTTTGAACAAGGTGGTGAGACTCAAATATGGTGACAAAGCAAAATAAAAATCGCCGTGTGAAGCAAAATAGCGTGGAAGGATCCAGGCTCGAGTCGAACACGAAACGCAAAAAAACAAACTTGATTTTAAATATTTTGATCATCATTGTATCGCTTTTAATCGTTGCTTCGCTTTATTTTGTTATTTTGGCAACCGATAATTCTGATACACCAACAGAAACTAAAACGGCATCTTCTACAACGAAAAAAGAAGATGCCGCAAAAAGTGAGAAGGCTAAAAAAGCAGAAAAACAGGACGAGTCTGCGTCTAAAGACACGACTACGACCGAAAAAAGTGATGATCCAAATGTAAATCAAGTCATTACAAAAGACTGGAAACCTGTCGGAACGAAACAATCGGGTGAACATGTAAACTCTTACGATGCAACTAGCCGTGATTGGAAAGAAAAAATCCAAGCTTTTTCGGAAGCGACAGGAATAGACGCGAATAACATGACACTTTGGTTTGTAGGACGCGGCGCAGATCCAGCTACAGAATCAATCGGAACAGTTTCAGATAAAAGCACACCTGATAAAGCGTATCGCGTATACATTGCTTGGCGTGACGGAGAAGGTTGGCAACCGATGAAAGTGGAAGAGTTAAAGCAAAACGATAAGCGATAAACGCTGGTAAATTTCCGGCGTTTTTATTTGGACAAAAAGGAGGTTTTCCTTGTGATAGGAATTATTGGCGCGATGGAAGAAGAAGTGAAAATTTTAAAAGAGCAAATGACGTTGCTGTTAGAAGAAGAAATCGCAGGAGCAAAATTTTACCGTGGGACAATTTCAGGTCAAGAAGTCGTGCTACTACAATCAGGAATTGGTAAAGTAAATGCCGCGATTTCAACCACTATTTTGTGTGACCATTACAAACCTGAATGCATCATTAATACTGGTTCAGCAGGCGGCCTAGGCGCGAATCTAAATGTGTCAGATGTCATTATTTCAAATCAACTTACTTACGGTGATGTGGATGCGACCGTTTTTGGCTATACATTTGGTCAAGTGCCACAAATGCCAGCTGTCTATCAAGCAGATGCCAATTTGCTAAAGAAAGTTGAGAAAGTATATTTAAATCAATTAAAAGAAACCACGAGCAAAGTCGTATTCGGATTAATTGCCACAACGGATTCCTTTATTTCAACAGATGAACAACGCGAAAAAATCACTACACATTTTCCAGAAGTAAAGGCGGTCGAAATGGAGGCAACGGCTATAGCACAAGTAGCGCATCAGTTTGATATCCCGTTTGTGATTATCCGCGCGCTATCTGATGTTGCGGACAAAGAAGCCGCAATTTCCTTCGATGAATTCCTAGAAACAGCAGCAAAAGCTTCATCAGAATGCATTTTAGCCCTTCTAAAAGAATGGAATTAAAAAAGCGAGAATCCACTAGGATTCTCGCTTTTGTATTTATAAGTCTTCTGTTAGTTTAAGGAATTCAGAAACATCGTTCACGGTAATTTGAACGGCGCTTTCCCAGAAATCAGGTTTTGTTAAATCAACGCCGAGATGTTTTTTGGCAAGTTCTTCCGTTGTCATCGCACCAGTATCTTTTAAGAGTGCAATGTATTTATCTTCGTAGCTTTCGCCCTCTTGAATGGCTTTATTATATATACCAAGCGAGAAGAGGTAGCCAAATGTGTACGGGAAGTTGTAAAATGGCACTTCTGAAATGTAAAAATGAAGTTTGGAAGCCCAGAACTGCGGATGATATTCATCAAGTGCATCTAAATAAGCTTCACGCTGGGCTTCTTCCATTAAACGATTCAGTGCGTCTACAGATAAAATACCTGCTTTACGCGCTTCGTAAAAACGTGTTTCGAATAAGAAACGAGCATGGATATTCATGAAGAATGCCACACTGCGCCCAATTTTATCTTCAAGAAGCGTTATTTTTTCTTCTTTTGTGCTGGCTTCCTTCACAGAAGCATCGGCAATAATCATTTCAGCAAATGTAGAGGCAGTTTCAGCAACATTCATGGCGTAGCCAGTATTTTCAAAAGGCTCATCGCGAATCACGTATGAATGGAAAGCATGTCCCAGCTCATGTGCCAGTGTCGCAACGGTACTTGGCGCTCCGTCATAGGTCATAAAAATGCGACTTTCTTTAACAAGAGGGAAGTCTGTGCAAAAACCGCCTGGACGTTTATTGTCGCGATCTTCCGCTTCAATCCACTTGTTGGCGAAAGCATGTTCAGCGAAATGGGCCATTTTAGGACTGAATTTTTGGAACTGTTGAATGATGAAATCCGCGCCTTCTTGGAAAGAATATTTTTTCGTATCTTCACCGAAAACGAGGGGCGCTTCTACGTCATAAAAGCTAAGTTTTGGAACACCAAGTAATTTGGCTTTACGATCTAGGAAAGTGGTAAAGGTACTTTTATGTTCGCGAATCACGTTCCACATCGCGTCAAGTGTGCCTTGCTCCATTCGATTTATCGCAAGCGGTTCAGCGAGCACTTTATCCCATTTACGCATGTCATATGTAGCCAAACGAAAGCCTGCTAAATGGTTCAATGTGTCAGCGAATAGCCGCCCATTTTCCTGCCAACTTTTCGTATAAGCCTGAAAAACCGCTTGGCGGACGTCACGTTTCGGGTGGTTCAACATGTTGAGCGCTTGACCAGCTGAAAGGTCTTTTGTTTCGCCGTCAATCTCGACTTTAACACGAACTTTTGACACGATGGTATCATAGTGGTCAGACCAGCCGCGGTAACCATCAACAGAAAGTGCGTTAATTGCGGCTTCCACTTCTTTCGTTCCTTTTTTCTTGCGATTTGTGCGCGCTTCATTTAAGACGAAAGCAATTTGTTCAAAGCCATTTTGTGTCAGGATTTCATTCCAAACGCGGTCCGAAATTTGCGCAAATTTTTCATGCCATTCGTCTTCTGCCGTTTGCAAAATAGATTGATGTTGGTAAACAAGTGCTGCCAGTTCAAGCGCGCGTTCATCGTTCACATTGGCCGAGGCTAAACATTCTAAATAAGAACTTGCGGTTAATAAAACGCGTGAAATATCAGCGTTTTGATTGATTAAAATGAGAAATTCTGCGGTGTCCTCTGTATTTTCTGGGATACTCCAATCCTGAATGTTTTGCACAAATTGATCGAGCTCTTGTTTGTTTTGTTGGAGTGCATCACGGAGTTCAGTTGAGCTACTGCCACCACTATAAATTGAATCGAGTTCCCAAATAAGAGAATAGTCTTTTGACATGTTTTTTCCTCCCTATCAAACGCGTAATTGTAAGATTATTTCTTCATCATTATAGCATTAAACCATTCTTTTTTTGTAAAAAAAGCAGAAAGATGTTAAAATTTGTAGATTATCTTTGTAAATAACGGTATGATAGTATTTGCAGATTTATACTATATAAAATGGGGTGCGAAAGAGTGCTAAAGCAATTTTCACCAGATCGGATGTTAAATTCTCCGTTTGGAATTACGGCAACGCATATTAAAAGTTTAGGGAAAACAACAATTTTAACTGATTTAGATAATACACTTCTCGCTTGGGACGAAATGGACGCGACGCATGAAATTATTAACTGGTTCACACTGCTTGAAGCGGAAGGCATCAAAGTGATGATTTTATCGAATAATTCGGAGGAACGCGTTGAACGAGTTGCGCGCGCCACACGAATTCCATTTTTAGCCAAAGCCAAAAAACCACTTCGCAAAAATTTCCAAAAAGCGCTGCGCGAGCTTGACTCGACGCCTGAGGAAACGATTATGATTGGCGATCAAATTATGACGGACATTTTTGGTGGTAACAGGCAGAAATTGATGACAATTTTTGTGCGTCCAGTAAAGGAAACGGACGGACTTGCAACGAAATTTAATCGCTTTATGGAGCGAATTATTTTAAAACGGTTAGCGAAAAAGCAACCGATGGAATGGGAGGATTCACTTTGACCGAAGAATTAAGATGTATTGGGTGCGGCGCGATTATCCAGTCTGTGGACAAATCAAAACCGGGTTATGCACCAAAATCTTCACTGGATAAAGAACAAGTCATTTGCCAGCGTTGCTTCCGCTTAAAACATTATAACGAAATCCAAGATGTTTCTTTAACAGATGATGATTTTTTGAAAATCTTAAATGATTTGGGGGCTAAAAAAGCACTCATTGTTTACGTTGTCGATATTTTCGACTTCGATGGGAGCTGGCTGCCTGGACTTCACCGCTTTGTCGGAAGCAACCCAGTGCTTTTGGTCGGAAATAAAGCGGACTTGCTACCAAAGTCTTTAAAACGTGATAAATTAACGCGTTATATGCGCACGCGGGCGAAAGATTTAGGACTTCGCGCGGCAGATGTTGCCCTCATTAGCGCCGAGAAGGGCTACGGCTTTGAATCGCTGATGGAACAAATTGAGGACTTGCGCGACGGGGAGGACGTTTTTGTTGTTGGTTGTACAAACGTCGGAAAATCAACGCTAATTAATCGGATTATTAAATTTGCGACGGGTGAAAACAACGTCATTACGACGTCACAATTTCCAGGAACGACGCTTGATAAAATTGAAATTCCACTTGAAGGAAACCGCGTGTTAGTGGACACACCAGGGATTATTAATCATCATCAAATGGCGCATTTTATCGGTCCAAAAACATTGAAACTCATTACACCGAAAAAAGAAATTAAACCCGTTGTCTACCAATTAAATAGTGCGCAGACGTTATTTTTTGGTGCGCTTGCACGTCTTGATTTCACGGAAGGTGGGCGCTTATCGTTTATCGTTTACATGTCGAACCAGCTTGAGCCACACCGGACGAAATTAGAAAAAGCAGATCACCTTTACGAAACACAAAAAGGCTTGATTTTAAGTCCGCCGAGTGAAGAAGACATGGCAGATTTACCAGAACTTGTTCCCCACACGTTTGTCATTCGCGAAAAAGCGGATATCGTATTTTCAGGATTAGGCTGGGTATGTGTGCCAAACGGCCATGTTAAAGTAACAGCATGGGTGCCAAAAGGCGTCAACGTGACGATTCGCGAACCGCTTATTTAGGAGGCATACGGAATGGAAAAATTTGCAGTAATCGGCAACCCAATTGCGCATTCGCTTTCGCCAGAAATGCATCATGCAGCGATTCACGCACTCGGTATGGAAGCCGTCTACACACGCCAAAAAATCGATATCGAACAATTTAACACGGAAATCCCTCTTTTTATGGAAAAAATGGAAGGTTTTAATGTTACCGTACCGTTTAAAGAACGCATCATTCCTTTTTTAGATAGCCTCGATGAGTTTGCCGAAAAATGCGGGGCAGTCAACACGGTCGTTCGGAGAAATTCAAAGTGGGTAGGCTATAACACAGATGGTTTGGGCTATCTTGCTGGCCTAGCTGAAATCCACCCGCTACGCCCAACTGATTCAGTCTTAATCATCGGCGCGGGCGGTGCAAGTAAAGGCATTTATTTGGCGATTAAGGAAAAAATTGGAAGTCGCGTGGTGGTGGCGAACCGCACCATTTCAAAGGCGGAACAGCTAATTCAAGGCTATCCGGAAGATGCTGCGCTCACCATTTCGGAGGCGGAAAAACAATTGGCGTCTTTTTCAGTTGTGATTCAAACGACCTCAGTTGGTCTCCTGAAAACCGCGAATGAAACGCCACTGTCATTAGCTAATTTGCGTCCGGGGACAATTGTTAGCGATATAATTTATAATCCGAAAAAAACGCCATTTTTAAAAGAAGCAGAAGAGAAGCGGGCAATCATTCAAAACGGCTTGCCGATGTTTATTCATCAAGGCGCACTTGCCTTTGAATTATGGACGGGGCAAAAGCCTGATACAGAAATTATGAAACAGGCGGTGCTTGCTTCATTATAGGAGGAAAACGATGTTAACAAACCCACAAAAACGTTATTTACGAAAAAATGCGCATTCGCTTCACCCGATTTTTCAAGTTGGAAAAGGCGGCGTGACACCAAATATGGTGATTCAAATTGCGAAAGCGCTTGAAGCTCGTGAACTCATTAAAATTTCCGTTTTACAAAATTGTGAAGTTCCAAAAGAAGAAGTGGCGGAAACAATTAGTGGCCGGGCCGGCGCCGAACTAGTTCAAGTGATTGGCCGCACTATTATTTTATATAAAGAATCGAAAACTAAAAAACAAATTGTATTACCTTAAATTTGAGGTGAAACTATGAAAAAGCGCGTTGGTATTTTAGGTGGCACTTTTGATCCGCCACATATTGCTCATTTGATTATTGCAAACGAGGTCAGGGTAGCGCTGAACTTGGAACAAATTATTTTCCTCCCAAATTCAGTTCCACCGCATAAAGAGAGCGGGAATGTTTCGGCTACAAACCGCGCTGAGATGTTGCAGCATGCGATTTCTGATAATCCGCATTTTGCAATGGATACGCGTGAACTTTTGCGTGCGGGGAAATCTTTCACTTATGATACAATGAAAGAAATGGTGGAAGAAAATCCAGATACAGACTACTATTTTATTATTGGTGGGGATATGGTAGAATATTTACCAAATTGGTACAACGTTGACCAGTTAGTTCAGCTGGTTCAATTTGTTGGCGTAAATCGCCCAGAATATTGCCTTGAAACGCCTTACCCAGTTAAGAATGTGTTTGTGCCGGAAATGTCTGTGTCGTCTTCACTCATTCGTGAGCGCATGGCGAAAAAGATGCCAATTGACTATTTTTTACCGAAACAAGTTGTGCGGTATGTGAAGGAGCATCAGTTATATGAATCGTGATGAAATGCTTGAAAAAGTACGCCAAGCAATGCCTGAAAAAAGGTTTATTCATACGCTTGGTGTCGAGGAAACGGCCATAAAGCTCGCCAAAATTTATTTTGAATCGGAAGAGAAGGCAAGTATTGCTGCCATTTTGCACGACTATGCGAAATATATCGATGATGCGAAAGCACGCGATATCATCGTGCAAGAGAAGATGAATCCGGAATTTTTGCGCTATCAAAATGCGATTTGGCATGCACCAGTTGGGGCTTACTTGGCGGAGCATGAATTTGGCATTACCGATGAGGCGATTTTAGATGCCATTCGCTGGCATACGACTGGTACAGAAAACATGTCAACACTAGATAAAATTATTTTTTTAGCTGACTATACGGAGCCCGGTCGGGATTTCCCTGGCGTGGACGAAGCGAGAAAAATCACCGCGGCTTCTTTAGACAAAGGAATGTTGTTTGCTCTTGGTCGTACGATTGGCTATTTAGCGAGTAAAGAGCAGCCGATATTCCCAGATACATTTTTAGCTTACAATCATTATGCGTTTTTAATTAAAGAAGGAGATGTTTTGAAATTTGAATAGTTATGATGTACTCATGTTAGTTGCAAAAGCAGCTGACGACAAGCGTGCGGAAGATATTCTAGCACTAAATATGAAAGGTTTGTCTAGTTTTGCCGACTATTTTGTCATTTGTCATGGTAATTCTGATAAACAAGTCGAAGCCATTGCGCGCGAAATTAAAGAACAAGCACAAGAAAATGATGTCGAAGTGAAGCGTTTAGAAGGCTTAGAAGCTGCCCAGTGGGTGCTGATTGATTTAGGCGATGTTATCGTCCACGTATTCCACCGCGATGAACGTTCTTACTACAATTTGGAAAAACTTTGGGGAGATGCCCCGCTTGAAGATGTTTCAAAAGCGTTCACTTCATAAAGGAGATGTACGACTGTGAGCTACGAATTTTTTCCACAAGTGTATGATGAACTAATGGACGTGGAACTCTACGATGAGTGGGCTGATTTCGCACATCAAGTACTTCCAAAGGATAAAAAAACGTTGCTTGATTTGGCAAGCGGGACAGGTGAATTTGCTATTCGCATGCATTTTCAAGGCTACGACGTCACAGGTCTTGACCTATCAGAAGAAATGGTTCACGTGGCAGAAGCTAAAATGAACGCCACCAACCTACCCATTCCTTTTTTGGCAGAAAATATGACCAATTTTTCATTCCAAAAGAGCTTCGATGTTGTGACCTGTTTTTGTGATTCACTCAACTATTTAGAAACCGAAAAAGAGCTAGATGCAACGTTCGAGAGAGTTTATGAACATTTAAATACAGATGGAGCCTTCTTGTTTGATGTGCATTCCGTTTATAAAGTGGACGTTGGTTTTCAAAATTATAGTTACGGTGATAGCGATTTAAGCGTTTCAACGATTTGGAATTCATTTCCCGGAGAAGCGCCTCATTCGGTTGAACATGAGTTAACTTTTTTTGTTGAAAATAGCGATGGTTCTTACTTCCGGAAAGATGAACTCCATAAAGAAAGAACGTATCCGGTTGCGACATATGAAAAAAAATTAATTGCCGCCGGATTTAGCAAAATTAGCGTGTATGCAGATTTTTCGCTGGAAAAACCAGATGAAAAGAGCGAAAGAATCTTCTTTTTAGCAAGAAAGTAGTGTAAAAAACTGCTTTCTTTTTTTATGTCTTCATGAGGAATTTAGTTGCCAATGTCGAATAAGTAAAAATAAAAGGAGATAAAGTATGAAAGAACTGTATCAAAAGTATCCGAAATGGTTTTGGCTTTGCGGGGCAATTGTTTTGTGTATCATCGTAATAAGCTATGTTATGTTGCAACCAGCCACAAATAACGCGGCAAAAGCCGAACTTATTCCCAATGTGCCAAAAGAAGAAACTGCAGAGACCGAAGAAAAGTCGGGGAGTAAAACGGTTGTAGTTGATGTCAAAGGTGCTGTGAAAAATCCGGGCGTTTACGAAATCGCGTTTGATGGGCGTGTAAAAGATGCCATTACTATTTCAGGCGGCTTCACAGCTGAAGCGGACTTAAATGCTATCAATTTAGCAGAGAAATTAAAAGATGAAATGGTGATTACCGTGTATAAAAACGGTGAGGCAAAACAAATTGCATCAAGCGGATCCGCAGAAAATTCTAATGCAGGACAAAAAATAAATCTCAATCAAGCTTCAATCAGTGATTTACAACAAGTGCCGGGCATTGGTGCGGCGAAAGCAAAAGCAATTCTAGAATACCGTGAAAAAGAAGGTTTATTTCAAACGATAAATGACTTAAAAAATGTCAGTGGAATTGGCGAAAAGACCGTTGAGAAGTTAAAAGAGTATGTAGAGGTTTAAATTTTTGATTGACTCCCTAAAACATCAAATTTATACTTAAAGGTGAAAGTGAGGTAGAATCATGAAACGTATTGCTTGGGACCAGTTTTTTATGGCGCAAAGCCATCTAATTTCTTCGAGAAGTACATGCACACGCCTAATGGTAGGTGCAACAATTGTACGTGATAAACGCATTATTGCTGGCGGATATAATGGCTCTATCGCAGGTGGTGACCACTGCGCTGAACACGGTTGTTTAGTCGTGGAAGGTCACTGTATTCGAACCATTCATGCTGAAATGAATGCCATTTTACAATGTGCAAAGTTTGGCGCATCAACAGACGGCGCAGAAATGTATGTCACGCATTTTCCTTGTGTGGCATGTTGTAAATCCATAATTCAAGCGGGCATTAAAACGGTCTGCTACGCGGTAGACTACAAAAATCACGCCTATGCTGTCGAATTGTTCCAACAAGCAGGAGTAGAAGTGAAAAAAATCCCGTTTGATTCACATATTTTTGCGGGAGAAAAATTAAATAAAGAAGAGCTACTTGATGAAGTCAAGCAAGCTGCTATTTCCGAACAAATACCTGATGAATATATCCAAAAGCTCTATGCGAACTTAGAAAACAGACTATCTTAAGAAACGGAGTGAAGGCCATCGAACGATATACATTTTTTTCGGTTGTGGTTCTTATCTTTTCCATTTTAGGAGTCTTTTTGACTCCTCTTTTTTTAGCCATCAATTTCGCACTATGCCTCATATTAAGCTTAAAAGATAAAAAGTGTATGCTCTTATTTTTTGTGGCAATTGCGACCTTTCTGTATATAACTACGGTAGAACAACGCAATGTAAGCAAGTTAAAACCAGAAGAAATAAAAGTAGCTAATTTCATTCAATCCGAATTGAAAATTGATGGGGACAAACTGCAATTCATTTCCTTTTATCAACAAGAAAAAATTCTTGTCACATATAAAATCACTTCAAAAGCTGAAAAAGAACTTCTTCAAAAGTTAAAACTGGGTATGTCCTACACAGCTAACGCGACCTTAGAACGCCCTACACCCAATCGAAATGATGCCCAGTTTAATTACCAAAATTATTTAAAACACAAAGGAATTCACTATGTAGCGAAGGCTACAAATATTCAATTTGGGGAGTCGAAAAAGGAAAATTTCCTTCAAAAAGTTGAAAATATTAGACATTCGATTATCGACTACATCGAACGAACTTATGACGAAAAAGCTTCGCCGTACGTTGCGGCTTTAATTGTTGGCGAAAAAAGTTTATTTGATGATGATATTTTTAGCCAATATCAAAAACTCGGCGTTGTGCATCTTTTGGCTATTTCAGGCCTGCATGTTAGTTTGTTTGTATCGCTTTCTTTCGGGCTGTTCCTTCGTGCCGGTTTAACGCGTGAAGCGAGTCGAGTGCTGCTGCTCATTTTAATCCCAGCCTACGCCTTATTAGCAGGATGTAATCCACCAGTTATTCGAGCCGCTGGAATGAGTTTTTTAGTTGTACTTTTTGCGAAGAAGCTATCTGCTTTGTCGGCTATTTCACTTACATTCATACTTTTTGTCCTCTTAAATCCGTATGTTGTTTTTGAAGTAGGATTCCAATTAACATATAGCGTCGCCTTTGCTATCATTTTATCAAGGAAGATTGTAAATCGAATAGCGAATATGTGGTTGAGTGGCCTTACCATATCGATTATTTCCACATTAGCATCTTCTATCGTAATGATGTTTCATTTCTATGAGTTTTCGGTTATTGGAATTTTGCTCAATATTTTTTACGTACCTTTATTTTCAGTCATCATTGTGCCACTTGTTTTTTTGTGTTTTTTCATGTCTTTACAGCCGCTGTTTTTTGTCATTCCAAACTTCATACTTACACAGCTTCTTCATTTCACCGAGCAAGTGACACAAATATTAGCGGAGCTACCTTTTAAGAGTATTGTAACTGGCAGACCAAACGGGATTTTCCTATGTTTATTTATCATTATCCTATTTCTCTTTTTCATGTTACTTGAAAAACAATACTTTAAACGGGCATTTTTCATTTTTGTTGTTTATTTAAGTCTATGCAATTGGCAAAATTTCCCACTTAAAGGGGAAGTCGTTTTCATTGATGTGTCGCAAGGGGATAGCATTTTGATACAGTTACCTCGAAATGCTGGCACCTTTTTAATCGATACTGGGGGAACACTCCCTTTTGCAAAAGAAGAGTGGCAGAGGAAACAAAAAGAGTTTTCGATAGGGACAAACGTGTTAGCGCCTAGTTTAAAAGCGCGTGGGGTTAAGCAGCTCGATAAAGTTTTTATTACGCATGCAGATGCGGATCATATGGAGGCGCTAGACGAGCTCGCTAAGGAAATGCGGATTGAACAACTTTATATTAGTGCGGGTTCTGGTCAAAAAGCGATTTTAGGAGCGACTCTTTTGGAGTTAAATGATATTCCTGTGGAGGAGCTTGTGTCAGGTGCACATTTTAATTACGGGGAAAATAGTTTAACGGTTTTACACCCTGATGAAAAAGGCGCAGGTGCTAACGATGATTCGCTTGTCATAAAAGCAAATTTAGATGGTCTGACGTGGCTTTTTACAGGGGATATAGAAGCGCCAGCAGAAGAAGTGCTTCGCAACAAAGATATTCAAGCTGATATTTTAAAAGTTGCGCACCATGGAAGCAAAACATCGACAACCGATGCTTTTGTGAAGGCAGTTAAGCCGCGCTTAGGGCTGATTTCTTGTGGATTAAATAATCGTTTCGGGCATCCACACGCGGAAACGCTTAGGACTCTTGAAAAAAATCAAGTCGCAATTTTCCGAACGGATCAAACTGGAATGATAACATATATTTTTGGCGAAGGGTTTCATTTTACGCTTGAAAAGAAAGCTGGATTGGATTAGGATGGGAGAGAGGAGTGGTTGTTTTGATAGATGAGTGGAAGAAAATAGAACAAAAAAAGATTGCGCCTGTTTACTTAATTATCGGCGTGGAAGATTATATTATCAACGAAACGAAGAAACGACTGCTTGAAAATGTTCTTTCGGAAGAAGATACGGAGTTCAATTATGTCCATTTTGATTTAGATGAAATGCCTATTCAATCAGTGCTTGAAGAAGCGGAAACTTTGCCATTTTTTGGTGAGAAACGCCTTGTGTTAGCTAGCAATCCGACTTTTCTGACGACTGAAAAAAATAAAAGTAAAGTGGAACATCAAACGGAAAAACTAGAAGCGTATTTAAATGAACCGGTTGATTATTCCATTCTATGCTTCATTGCCCACGTTGAAAAGCTGGATGAGCGTAAAAAACTTACGAAGCTGCTGAAAAAAACAGCGACAGTTATTGAAGCGAAACGTCCAAATGAAAAAGAATTTATTGGCTGGATACAAAACAAAGTGAAGCAAAATGAATTCGAGATGAAACAAGATGCCATTTTGCGTCTATTTGAACTTACAAGCGGAAATTTGACTACGGCGATGAATGAACTAGACAAACTCATGCTTTTTAAATTTGAAGAAAAGCAAATTGGGTTAAGTGACGTTGATGATTTAGTCGTTCGCTCACTGGAGCAAAATATCTTTTTACTGCTCGACAAATTGATTGCCCAAGACATTTCAGGTGCACTTCGAATTTATTATGACTTATTGAAACAAAAAGAGGAGCCAATTAAAATTATGGCTTTAATTGGAAGTCAGTTCCGGCTTCTAAGTCAGCTTAAAATTTTAGAAAAAGAAGGCTATAGTTCGCAACAAGCGGCAGGCACGTTGAAAGTTCACCCATTTCGGGCGAAGCTAGCGGCAAAACAAGCACGTGGATTTAGTCAGGAAGAACTTAATTATGCTTTGCTACGTATTTCAGAGATTGATTTAGAGTTGAAAACGGGAGTTGGGAATAGGGAGCAAAAATTGGAATGGTTTTTGTTTGAGCTGGAGGACTATCGTAAAAGACAAAAAGACCTTATATAAGGTCTTTCAGCTTGTAGAAAAACGCTAAACGTAAGCCAAACAAAACGTACTAAGCACAATCAGACTGATGCCAAATGATGAGATTCTCACGCATTGCCGAGTACCGGAGCGGAGGCAAGAACTCCGAAGATTGTCGTTTATCATCAGTCTGGGGCTTTTTGTGCAAACAAAAAACACCACCGACAGTGATGTTTTCATCGATTATTTAACTTTAGCAGCTAAACGAGATTTGTTACGAGCCGCTTTGTTTTTATGAATCAAGCCTTTAGATACAGCAGAATCGATTTTTTTGCTGGCATCAACAAATAATTCTTGTTTGTTGTCAGCGTTAGTAGCAGCAGCTTCTTCTACTTTTTTAATGGCTGTACGCATTGCGGAACGTTGAGCAACGTTACGGCTGTTGCGTGTTTCAGTTGTTTTTACACGTTTAATCGCAGATTTAATATTTGGCATTCCATTCACCTCCGTCCAAACTAATGAGGTACTATTTATTTCAAAACATACCCTTTTTAAATTACATCAGAACAAATGTTATTATACATAAAGATTGTCGGATTTGCAATAATACTTTCCAATTTTTATTTAAAAATCATTTATTTTTGAAAGAAGTCATTGAATAATCGTGTTTCTACTGATATAATCAAGCTTAGCTTGCCATCTTATAAGGGATGAGCCAAAATCAGGAGCTGGGATAATGAATAAAAAAGAAATGCTAGAAAGACAAAAGAAAATAAGAAATTTTTCCATTATCGCTCACATTGATCATGGGAAATCTACGTTAGCTGATCGTATTTTAGAAAAAACGCATGCTTTGACGCATCGGGAAATGAAAGATCAGTTACTTGATTCGATGGATCTTGAAAGAGAGCGTGGGATTACAATTAAATTAAATGCGGTTCAACTTAGCTATTCTGCTAAAGACGGGGAAACCTACACCTTCCATCTTATCGATACTCCTGGGCATGTCGACTTCACCTATGAAGTGTCGCGAAGTCTTGCCGCGTGTGAGGGCGCTGTTTTAGTTGTGGATGCTGCACAAGGTATCGAGGCGCAAACGCTAGCAAATGTTTATTTGGCGCTCGATAATGATTTAGAAATCTTACCTGTTATTAATAAAATTGATTTACCTGCGGCTGACCCGGAGCGTGTTCGCGAGGAAATTGAAGATGTTATCGGGCTTGACGCAAGTGAGGCAGTGCTTGCTTCTGCTAAGGCGGGCATCGGCATTGAAGATATTTTAGAGCAAATTGTGGAGAAAGTTCCGGCGCCACAAGGGGATATTGACGCGCCTTTACAAGCGCTTATTTTTGACTCGGTGTTTGATGCGTATCGCGGTGTTATTGCGAACATTCGAATCGTTGAAGGTACAGTGAAAGCTGGGGACAAAATCCGTATGATGTCAAATGGCAAGGAGTTTGAAGTCACAGAGGTTGGAGTTTTTAAACCGAAAGCAACGGCTCAAGATGTTTTAATGGTTGGAGATGTTGGTTATTTGACAGCTTCGATTAAAAATGTTGGAGATACGCGTGTCGGGGATACTATTACGCTTGCAAATAATCCAGCGAAGGAAGCTTTGCCAGGATACCGGAAGTTGAACCCGATGGTGTATTGTGGTTTATATCCGATTGATTCTTCCAAATACAACGACTTGCGTGATGCACTTGAAAAATTGGAATTGAACGATTCTGCACTTCAATTTGAGGCGGAAACTTCTCAAGCACTCGGTTTCGGATTCCGTTCTGGATTTTTGGGACTTTTGCATATGGAAATTATTCAAGAGCGGATTGAACGTGAATTTAATATTGATTTGATTACAACAGCTCCAAGTGTTATTTATCATGTGAATTTGACGGACGGGGAACAAATTGTTGTGGATAATCCGGCGGAAATGCCAGAGCCAGGCGTTATTGAATCTGTGGAAGAGCCCTACGTGAAGGCGACGGTGATGGTGCCAAATGAGTACGTTGGTGCGGTTATGGAACTTGCGCAAAATAAACGCGGAAACTTTATTACAATGGAATATTTGGACGATATTCGGGTGAGCATCATTTATGAGATTCCGCTATCTGAAATCGTTTATGATTTCTTTGACCAGTTGAAGTCTAGCACGAAAGGCTATGCATCATTTGACTATGAAGTGCTGGGCTATCAAACTTCGAAGCTCGTTAAGATGGATATTTTACTTAATGGGGAAAAAGTAGATGCACTTAGCTTCATTGTTCACCGTGACTTTGCTTATGAGCGCGGTAAAATTATTGTAGAAAAATTACGCGAACTGATTCCGCGCCAGCAATTTGAAGTGCCGATTCAAGCTGCAATAGGGACTAAAATTGTGGCTCGCTCGACGATTAAAGCTTTGCGTAAGAACGTCTTAGCAAAATGTTACGGCGGGGACGTATCGCGTAAACGCAAATTGCTTGAGAAACAAAAAGAAGGTAAAAAGCGGATGAAGCAGATTGGATCTGTGGAAGTGCCACAAGAAGCCTTTATGGCTATTTTGAAAATGGACGACAATCAATAAAACAAAAGAGTTGCCACTCATTTTTGGCAGCTCTTTTTTAAAGAAAGAAGTGTGGCGTGTATGACGGCCGTGTATATTCATATTCCTTTTTGCGAACATATCTGTTATTATTGCGACTTCAACAAAGTGTTTCTAGAAGGGCAACCTGTGGAACGCTACGTTGATTTGCTCATTCAAGAAATGGAGATGGCGACAGCTTTGAAAAAGCTTGATACAGTGGAAACCGTGTTTGTCGGCGGAGGGACACCAACAACGTTAAGCGAGAACCAAATTGAGCGATTGTGTGAAGCAGTTCATCGGATTTTTCCACTTTCGCAAGATGTGGAGTTTTCGTTTGAGGCAAACCCAGGCGACCTTTCTGTTTCTAAATTAAATGCAATGAAACAAAGTGGGGTCAATCGGATTAGTATGGGCGTTCAGAGTTTTAATAATGACCTACTAAAGAAAATTGGTAGAATCCATACTGTAGCAGATGTGTATCAGTCTATTCAGAATATGGAAAAAGTTGGTTTTCGGAATGTTAGTATTGATTTAATTTTTAGTTTGCCGGGTCAAACGGAAGACGACTTTAAAGATACACTTCAAAAAGCGTTAGCGCTTGATTTACCGCATTATTCAGCTTACTCGCTCATTATTGAACCGAAAACGATATTTTATAATTTGATGCAAAAGGGACAACTTATTTTGCCAAACCAAGATGCCGAAGCGAACATGTATGATTTTTTGATGAGTGAGATGGAACGACGCGGGAAGAAGCAATATGAAATTAGCAATTTTGCTGAAGAAGGATTTAAAAGCCGCCATAATATAGTTTATTGGAGCAATGAGCATTATTTCGGCTTTGGAGCAGGCGCACATGGTTATTTAAATGATACGCGGTACAGCAATTTTGGTCCGCTGAAGCAATATATGACACCGCTTGAAGAGGGCAGACTTCCCATTTTTCAAACAAAAGATTTATCTCTTAAAGAGGAGATGGAGGAAGAGATGTTTCTTGGGCTTCGCAAAGTTGATGGTGTCAGCAAGGTGAGGTTTTTTGAGAAATTTGACCGGGAGTTAGATGCTACATTTCAGAAAGCGATTGCTACGACAGTTGAAAATGGGTGGCTTGAAAATACGAAAGAATATGTAAAATTAACAAGAGAAGGTCGTTTTTTAGGAAATAACGTTTTTCGTGAGTTCTTATAAATCGCATGGTTGACCAATTTTGACCAAACAAGTCGGTCTTTAGTCTGAAATGAAGTGTTTTCAGTTGACTAGAGCTGATTTGTTTGGTAAATTTATACTTGTATTTAGCACTTGAACGATTTGAGTGCTAAAAAAAGAGGTGAAAGGTATGTTGACGGAAAGGCAGCTTCAGATTTTTCGAGCGATTATCGATCATTTCACTTGGACTGTTCAGCCTGTGGGTTCTAAAAATCTGCTAAAAGAAAGCGACCTTCCTTACAGCTCTGCGACAATTCGAAATGAAATGAGCGTGCTTGAAGAATACGGCTTTATTGAAAAGACGCATTCATCTTCGGGGCGAGTACCATCTGAGAAAGGTTACCGGTTTTATGTGGACTATTTATTAAAGCCAAAGGAACTTTCAAAAGAAGATCAAAAGGTGATTCAGTCGGTATTTCAAGCGGATTACGATGAGGCGGAAGAGCTGATTCAAAATTCGGCATCGCTACTTTCGGAATTGACAAGCTATACGTCCATTGTACTTGGTCCACATTCAGCTGCAAATAGGTTGAGCGGATTTCGGTTTGTGCCGATTAGTCGCCAGCAAGCAATGCTGATTTTAATTACGGATCAAGGTCATGTGGACAATCATTTGGTGGCGCTCCCTGCTGGGGTTACACTTTCGGATATGGAGAGGACCGTGAACATTTTAAACGATCGCTTGGTCGGAGTTCCGCTTGACCATCTAGAGTCCCGTATCGCGCACGAAGTACAGGCGCTTCTCACCGAACATGTTGAAAATGCTGAGCACATGAGCGATATTTTGTTAAATACGCTGCATCGTGTGAATAAAGAACGCATTTATCTCGGGGGGAAAACGAATATTTTAAATCAACCTGAGTTTCATGATATTGCGAAAATTCGTGGTTTCTTGCAACTGGTTGAAGCGGAAGATGTCCTTTATGATTTATTCCGCGATATTCCTGACGGGATTGCGGTTAAATTTGGTCGCGAACTGAACAACGAATTCATGGACGATTTAAGTATCGTGACAGCGACCTACCAAATTGCCGATGAGCGCGTTGGCGGTATCGTCCTGCTCGGTCCGACAAGAATGGAATATAGCCGAATGCTCGGGCTAGTCGATGTATTTAGTCGCGATTTAACAACCGTTTTAACAAAACTTTATCATGAGAACCAAAAATAGAAAGGGCTGAAGAAACGAACGTTTTTTCAGGAGGTGACACTTTTGTCTGAGAAAAAAGATAAGCAAGCTAAATTGGAAGAAGAGCTTCAAAAAGAAGCAGACGTTGAAACAAATGAAGTAGAAGTTGAGATGGAAGAGCAAGAAGCGGCAAAAGCTTTAGAAGCCAAAATTGCTGAGCTTGAAGAAGAACTTGCAAAACAAGAAAATCGCTATTTGCGTTTACATGCTGATTTTGAAAATGTCAAAAAACGTAACACGCTAGACCGTGAGGCGGCGATGAAGTTTCGTTCTCAAAGCTTAGCAGAAGATTTGCTACCAGCGCTTGACAGCTTTGAAAAGGCGCTTGATTCTGAATCGGATAACGAGGAAGTACAAGCGATTTTAAAAGGCATGAACATGGTGTACAGCCAAATTGTGACGGCTTTACAAAAAGAAGGCGTCGAGAGCATTAAAGCCTTAGGTGAACAATTCGATCCGAATTTCCATCAAGCGATTATGCAAGATCAAGATGAAAACGCGGCAAGCAATGAAATAACTGCAGAACTACAAAAAGGCTACAAGATTAAAGACCGCGTAATTAGACCTTCTATGGTCAAAGTAAACGAGTAAACAACTTTATTATATATATTCAGGAGGAATTTAAATTATGAGCAAAATTATTGGTATTGACTTAGGAACTACAAACTCAGCAGTCGCAGTATTAGAGGGCGGCGAAGCGAAAATTATCCCAAATCCAGAAGGTGCGCGTACGACACCATCTGTTGTCGGCTTTAAAAATGGTGAACGTCAAATCGGTGAAGTTGCCAAACGTGCGGCAATCACAAACCCAAACACAGTGAGCTCTATCAAACGCCACATGGGAACAGATTACAAAGAAACAGTGGAAGGAAAAGACTACTCCCCACAAGAAATTAGCGCGATTATTTTACAATATTTAAAAAGCTATGCAGAAGATTATTTAGGGGAAAAAGTAGATAAAGCAGTCATCACAGTACCTGCGTACTTCAACGACGCCGAGCGCCAAGCAACTAAAGATGCAGGTAAAATTGCAGGACTTGAAGTAGAACGAATTATCAACGAGCCAACTGCAGCTGCACTAGCATACGGCATGGATAAAACCGAGCAAGACCAAACCATTTTAGTTTTTGACCTTGGTGGTGGTACGTTTGACGTATCTATCCTTGAACTAGGCGATGGCGTTTTCGAAGTGCATTCCACAGCGGGTGACAACCATCTTGGTGGTGACGACTTCGACCAAAAAATTATTGATTATTTAGTCGCTGAATTTAAAAAAGAAAATGGCATTGACCTTTCTAAAGATAAAATGGCGTTACAACGTTTGAAAGACGCCGCTGAAAAAGCGAAAAAAGATTTATCTGGTGTAACAAGCACACAAATTTCCTTACCGTTCATTACAGCAGGCGAAGCCGGTCCGCTTCACTTGGAAGTTAGTTTAACCCGTGCGAAGTTTGATGAACTTACTTATGATTTAGTTGACCGTACAATCGGCCCAACTCGTCAAGCGCTTAAAGATGCAGGCCTTTCTGCTAGCGATATTGATCAAGTTATTTTAGTTGGTGGATCAACGCGTATTCCAGCTGTTCAAGAAGCGATTACGAAAGAGCTTGGTAAAGAACCGCATAAAGGCGTAAATCCTGATGAAGTAGTGGCAATGGGTGCAGCGATTCAAGGCGGCGTGATTACAGGTGATGTAAAAGACGTTGTTCTTCTCGATGTAACGCCATTATCACTTGGTATTGAAACAATGGGTGGCGTAATGACTGTCTTAATCGACCGCAACACGACGATTCCGACTTCTAAATCGCAAACATTCTCGACTGCGGCAGATAACCAACCAGCTGTTGATATTCACGTGCTTCAAGGTGAACGTCCAATGGCGAAAGATAATAAAACGCTTGGTCGTTTCCAACTTGCGGATATTCCACCAGCACCACGTGGTATCCCACAAATTGAAGTATCGTTTGATATTGACAAAAACGGTATCGTAACGGTTCGTGCGAAAGATCTTGGAACAGGTAAAGAACAAAATATCGTAATTAAATCTTCTTCAGGTTTAACAGATGACGAAATCGATCGCATGATGAAAGATGCAGAAGCAAACGCAGAAGAAGATAAGAAAAATAAAGAACATGCTGAACTTCGCAATAACGCAGACCAACTTGTCTTCACGGTTGATAAAACCCTTAAAGAGTTAGAAGGCAAAGTAGACGAAGAAGAAGTGAAAAAAGCAGAAACGGCACGTGATGAACTTCAAGAAGCACTTAAAGGTGAAGATTTTGAAGCAATTCAAACGAAAACAGATGCTTTAAATGAAATCGTTCAAAACTTATCTGTTAAACTTTACGAGCAAGCTGCAGCTGAACAACAAGCGGCACAAGGTGAAAATCCAGAAGCAGCAGGTTCTGATGATGTTGTTGATGCTGAATTTGAAGAAGTAAATGACGACGAGAAAAAAGAAGATAAATAAGTAAGCAGTAGAAAAGGTCAAAGTCATAGTGGCTTTGGCTTTTTCCGGCTTGTAGGCTGTTCTTATCAAAAGTCTTGTGATACAATACGTAAGGATAATGAAAAGGAGTGATGGCGGATGGCCAAACGCGATTATTATGAAGTACTTGGCGTTTCAAAGAGCGCTACGGCAGATGAAATCAAAAAAGCATACCGGAAACTGTCCAAAAAGTACCATCCGGATATCAATAAAGAGAGTGGCGCTGATGAGAAGTTTAAAGAGATTTCTGAGGCGTATGAAGTATTAAGTGATGAAAACAAACGCGCGCAGTACGATCAGTATGGACACGTTGATCCAAATCAATTTGGCGGCGGCGGTGGCGGTTTCTCTGGCGGCTATTCGAGCGGAGGATTTTCAGGATTTGAAGACATCTTTGATACATTCTTCGGAGGCGGCGGTGCGCGTCAAGACCCAAATGCACCGCGCCAAGGAAATGATTTACAATATACAATGCGCTTAAAATTTAAAGAAGCAGTTTTTGGAAAAGAAGCTGAAATTGAAATTCCGCGTGAAGAAGAATGCGATACTTGTCATGGTTCAGGAGCAAAACCAGGCACACATCCTGAAAAATGTTCGCATTGTGACGGAAAAGGTTCCATTAATGTGGAGCAAAATACACCATTTGGAAGAATCGTGAATAAACGTACGTGTAGTTACTGTAATGGCACAGGAAAAGAAATTAAAGATAAATGTTCTACTTGTCACGGTACAGGTCGCGTGAAAAAGACGAAAAAAATCAAATTGAAAGTGCCTGCTGGTGTGAATGATGGGCAACAAATGCGTGTTGCTGGCGAAGGGGAAGCTGGTATTAACGGCGGACCAAGCGGCGATTTATTCGTAGTATTTGTCATTATTCCAGACGAATTTTTCGAACGAGATGGCGATGATATTTTTGTAGAAGTACCACTAACATTCGTTCAAGCAGCATTAGGCGACGAAATTGATGTGCCAACTGTTCATGGTAAAGTGCGTCTTAAAATTCCTGCGGGTACGCAAACAGGCACGACTTTCCGTATGCGAGGTAAAGGTGTTCCACATCTTCGCGGCAGCGGCACTGGCGACCAACATGTGTCCGTGAAAGTTATCGTACCGAAAAAACTCGATGATAAACAAAAAGACATTTTACGTGAGTTCGGGGCGACAATAGGCGATAAAGTTGATGAGCAAACATCAGGTTTCTTCGACAAAATGAAAAAAGCTTTTAAAGGCGATTAAAAGAGAACCGTATGTTGACTAAAAGTAGGTTTTTCAACATGCGGTTTTTTACATAGGAGGAGTGAAAAAAGTGGAGTGGTCTGAGGTTGAAATCCATACATTAAATGAAGCGGTAGAGGCGGTCGCCAATCAGTTGACGGAATACGGGGCGAGCGGTGTTTCGATTACAGATGCCAGTGATTTTCACCGGGAGCGTGAGGATAAATTTGGCGAAATTTACGCGTTGAGTGCGGCTGATTATCCCGATGACGGTGTAGTGATTAAGGCATATTTTTTAAAAACGGATGAATTTATTGCCCAGTTACCTGACATGGAGCAAGCCATTCGCGATTTAAAACAATTCGATATTCCACTAGGCGAGCTTAGCTTTCACGTCAATGATGTGGACGACGATGACTGGGCGACGGCTTGGAAAAAATATTATCACCCTGTTCAAATTACGGAAAAGGTGACAGTTTCACCAACGTGGGAAAACTATGTGGGCAGTCAAGACGAGATTGTCATTGAACTTGATCCGGGCATGGCTTTTGGAACGGGGACGCATCCGACGACACAGCTTTGTATGCGGGCACTTGAAACATATTTGCAGGAAGATGACACGGTGATTGATGTCGGAACGGGATCTGGTGTGCTTTCGATTTTATGCGCGAAACTAGGCGCGAAGGAAGTGCTGGCGATGGATTTAGATGAGGTCGCTGTGCGAGCGGCACAGGAGAATATTAATCAGAATCAAGTGGACGCTATTGTGACACTCAAACAAAACAACTTGCTCGAAGGTTTGAACGAGCGGGTCGACCTCATTGTGGCTAATATTTTAGCCGAAGTTATCTTGCTTTTCCCAGAAGATGTGTATCAAACATTAAAACCAGGCGGCACATTTATTGCTTCGGGGATTATTGCGGAAAAAGCGGAAGTTGTTCGTGAAGCGATTGTGAATGCTGGAATGACGATTGTTCAAACGGAAACGCAAGGGGACTGGGTCGCGATTATTGCGAAACGAGGCGAAGCATAAGATGCAACGTTATTTTACAAGCCAAAAAGTAGATATGACAAAACCTTTTTCGATTTCTGGCGATGATTTTCATCATATGTCGCGTGTTATGCGCATGAAAACGGGGGACCAAATTTACGTGGTAGATTGCAGTGAAACAGCTTTTGTTGCGGAGCTTACGAATTTAGTGGCAGATTCAGCCGAGCTTCGCGTACTAAAAAAGCTTGAGCAAAGTCCTGAGTTACCTGCGCAAATTTCGATTGCGAGTGGTTTGCCAAAAGGAGATAAGCTGGAACTGATTGTGCAAAAAGCGACGGAATTAGGTGCGCATGCATTTATTCCGTTTGCTGCGGAGCGTTCGATTACGAAGTGGGAAGCGAAAAAGATGCGTAAAAAGCTCGAACGCTTAGAAAAGATTGCCAAAGAAGCAGCGGAGCAATCGCACAGGACACATATTCCAAGCGTTTCTTTTTGTGAAAATTTAACGGCATTAATGGCGACTTTTGCAGATTATGATTATGTGCTTTGTGCGTATGAAGAAAGTGCGCGTGAACATGAAACGAAGACGCTCGTGGCGACTTTTGAAAAAATGCAACCTGGTGAGAGGCTGTTAGTTATTTTTGGTCCAGAAGGCGGCATGAGTGAAAATGAAGTAGCTCGGCTCGTAGAAGAAGACGCATCATTAGCTGGTCTAGGCCCGCGAATTTTACGAACTGAAACAGCGCCGTTCTATGTTTTGGCTGCGGCCTCGTATCATTTTGAGCTTCGTTAAGTAGTCATTGGGCTAATTTTTTAATAAAGTTAACGATTTCATGTTGACGCAAAAACAGGTTTCATATATAATTTTAAATGAGTGAATGCTTATCCTGTTATGCTTTCAGAGTTTTGCTAACAGTTCGCTAGCATTCTGAAGCCTTATAAGGACTTTCACTAGTCCATGTAAGTGTCGGAGGGAGGGAAAGAGAGATGTCAAAAACAGTAGTTCGTAAAAACGAATCGCTTGAAGATGCTCTTCGTCGCTTTAAACGTACTGTTTCTAAAAGTGGAACTTTGCAGGAATCTAGAAAGCGCGAATTTTATGAAAAACCAAGCGTAAAACGTAAGAAAAAATCAGAGGCAGCAAGAAAACGTAAATTCTAAAATTAAAGGCGATGATATCGTTGACACTGCTTGACAAATTGAATGAAGATATGAAGCAAGCGATGCGTAACAAAGAAAAAGAAAAACTTTCTGTTATCCGCATGTTAAAAGCTGCTTTACAAAATGAAGCGATTAATCAAGGTGGCACTCTTTCAGGAGATGATGAAATCACTGTTCTCGCTCGTGAAATGAAACAGCGTCGAGATTCTTTGTCTGAGTTTGAAAAAGCTGGGCGGGAAGATTTAGCTGAAAAAGTTCGCGCTGAAATTGTTATCGTGGAGCACTATTCTCCGAAACAATTGTCAGATGAAGAGCTTGAAGAAATTGTAAAAGTAACGATTGCAGAAGTTGGCGCCTCGTCAAAAGCTGATTTTGGTAAAGTGATGGGGAAAATCATGCCGAAAGTAAAAGGCAAAGCTGATGGAAATGCAGTGAATAACTTTGTTAAAAAATATCTTTCATAAAATGCTAAAAAGGCTAGCCTAATGACTAGCCTTTTTTTTGATGCTGAAACTATGTGCATGTTTAAATGATGGCGCATTGGTCTGAGTTTTTATTATGCGGCATTTTCGTGTATAATAGAAGTGAAATTTAGTTTAAACGATAAGGGGTTAAAGCATGCAAAATGAGTCCTACAATGAAATCATTGAATTAAATGAAATGACCGATGGACGCGATTTATTCGGCAATAATGACGCAAACATCGATATTTTAGAAGATTCCTTACAAGTTAAAATTGTAACGCGTGGGGGAGATGTTTCCATCACGGGGACCGAGGAAGCCGTTTTGCAAACAAAGCATGTGATTGCAGCTTTGATTGATGTGCTTAAAAAAGGCGTGCATATAGACGGACGCGATGTGGCTCAAGCAATAAAAATGGAAAAAGGCGGAACACTTGAGTATTTCCCAACATTATTTGATGATGAAATCACGAAAAACGCACAAGGGAAACCAATTCGTCCCAAAACCTTTGGGCAGCGAAAATATATGCAAATGGTTCGGAAATATGACATTGTTTTTGGCGTCGGTCCAGCAGGAACAGGAAAAACGTATCTTGCTGTTGTTATGGCCGTTGATGCTTGGAAAAAAGGAAAGGTAAGTAAAATTATCTTAACCCGCCCAGCGGTTGAAGCAGGTGAGAGTCTGGGGTTTTTGCCGGGTGACTTAAAAGAAAAAGTCGATCCATATTTGCGCCCTGTTTATGATGCACTATACGATATTTTTGGCGTCGAACACACAACGCGTCTGATGGACCGTGGCGTCATCGAAATTGCGCCGCTCGCTTATATGCGTGGCCGGACGCTAGATAATGCGTTTGTCATTCTTGATGAGGCACAAAACACGACGATTGCACAAATGAAAATGTTCTTAACGCGACTTGGTTACGACTCGAAAATGATTGTGAATGGTGACATGACACAAATTGATTTACCGAAAGGCGCGGTGAGTGGCCTAGTCAATGCTGAACAAGTTTTAAGCGATGTAAAAAATATCGGTTTTGTTTATTTTGAGCATCACGATGTGGTCAGACATCCGCTTGTGGCAGAAATCATTAAAGCGTATGAGCGAATTTAGCCAAGAAAGGCTGTGATTAGGTGAAGCAAAAATGGCAAGATGTCTATAGCAAACACAAAGAAAAGCTTTTCATCCCATTATTTATCGCAGTTCTTTTTTTCGCATCCTATTTCTTACTTATTCAAGTTACGAAGCCAGAGTCCTATCAAGCGAAGCTGTTTTCGGTTTCTGAGAAAACCATTCGTTCCCCTCAAACCGTTGTGGATACGAAAAAAACAGAAGAGGAGAAACGGAAAGCAAGCGACGAAGTGGAAGATGTTTATGTTTACAATCGTGAAACAGCGGCGAATCAAGTTGCCTTCACGGAATCGATTTTTGATTATATAAACGAAGTAAGAACGGAAACTGCCGATGCCGAGAAAGAGGCGAAAGCGGAAGCTGAGTCGAACAATAAGCCGGTGCCAAAGCCCGTAACAGACGCTAATAAACTTAAATCTTTTAAGGAAAAACTCGTTGGGGATCATGCTGAAAATATAACAGAAAATGTGTCGGACGCAACGTTTATTAATCTTTTGAACGCCACGCAAGCCGATTTAAAAGCAACAGAGGACGAAGTTATTTCAGAAGTGAAGCGTGCCATGGACGACCGCATTCGCGAAAGCAATTTAAATACAAAGAAAATTCAAGCGCGTGATGCAATCGAATTGTCCGCTATGCCGTCCAATTATAAAACAAGCGCGAAATCGCTCGTTTCAAATGCCATCATTCCAAATGAAACGGTGGATAAAGAACAAACAAAAGCGCGTAAAAAAGAAGCCGCAGACAATGTCGTCCCTGAAAAGATATTACAAGGTCAAGTCATTGTTCAAGAAGGGCAAATTATTGATAGAGAAACATACCGACAACTGGAGTTACTCAATTTAATTGATCAGAAAATGCCAATCAAACAATATACAGGATATGCATTTTTAGTATTAGCACTCTTTCTTTTACTTTATTTTTATACGAAGAAAAGAAAATATCCACCTAAAAAACGCCGTCAAACTATCTTGATTTTTACAAGTGTCTATGTGACAACGCTTGTGTTCTTGCTTGTGATACGCTGGCTTGAAGGTGCGAATATCATGAATATTGCCTTTGTTTTTCCAGCCGCGTTTATGCCAATGGTGCTAAAAATTCTTTTAAACGAACGATTTGCTTTCTTTGGCGTTATTGTCGTTGCCATCACGAGCTTGTTCGTGTTTGAATCAGACACGACGAGCATTATGAATGTGCTGATGGTCGCTTTCATTCTTTTAAGCGGGCTAACAAGCGTTGTCGCACTCAAAGATTACAGCCGCCGCATCGCAATTTTCCAAACAGGCATGATTGTAGGCGCGCTGAACGTCGTCTATGCGCTTTTGCTTCTCGGGATTAATAATTCCACTCTTCTTAGTTTAAACGCCGTCCAAGTCATCTTTTACGCGTTTTTAGGTGGAATAGGTTCATTTATGTTAGGCTTGGCGCTCATTCCTTTATTTGAAACGCTGTTTGGTATTTTAACAACGAGCCGCCTCATTGAACTCGCGAATCCGAATCACCCACTGCTAAAGAAAATTTTGATGAAGGCGCCTGGAACGTATCATCATAGTATGATGGTCGCCAATCTAGCCGAAACATGTGCTGATGAAATTGGCGCGAATAGTTTATTAGTGCGAGTCGGCTGTTTCTATCATGATATTGGTAAAACTTTGCGCCCGCCGTATTTTGTGGAAAACCAATTGCAGGGCATTAATCCGCATGATAGGTTGACACCGAAGCAAAGTCGCGATATCATTTTAGCGCACACAACGGACGGGGCAGAAATTTTAAAGGAAAACCATATGCCACAGCCAATTATTGACATTGCACTGATGCATCACGGCACGACAATTTTGAAATATTTTTATGTAAAAGAAAAAGAAAACCATCCTGACGTAAGCGAAAGCGAATTCCGTTACAGCGGACCGAAGCCACAGACGAAGGAAATTGCGATTATTAATATTGCAGACAGTGTGGAAGCCGCTGTTCGTTCCTGCGATGTGCCAACGAAAGAAAAAATAAGTACCATTATTGATGGCATTATTCGCGAACGCATTTTAGACGGTCAATTTACAGAATGCGATATTACGTTGCATGAAATTGAAACGATTCGTGACACCTTAAAACGGACGCTAAACGGGATTTATCATCAACGGATTCAATATCCAGATGATTCGAAAGGGGAAAAAGAATGAGTGATTTGGAACTAGACTTATTCGATGAAACAGAGCAAGTTTCAGAAAAAGAACAAGCTTTTATTCGCGATATTTTAAATTTTTCTGTGGATTATTTAAAACTAGAAGGCATGATTGAAATGTCAGTCACTTTAACCGATAATCCCCGCATTCAAGAGATAAACCGTGAATATCGCGGAAAAGATCAACCGACCGATGTGATTTCCTTTGCGCTCGAAGAACTCGGCGAAGATGAAATGGAAATCATGTCAGAAGAAGAGCTACCACGGAACATTGGTGACATCATCATCTCGATTGAACGCGCAAAAGAACAAGCTGACGAATACGGACATACTTTCGACCGTGAACTTGGATTTTTAGCCGTACATGGACTGCTCCACCTGCTCGGATACGACCATATCGAGCCAGAGGACGAAAAGGAAATGTTCGGACTTCAAAAAGAAATGTTGGATGCTTATGGGTTACAAAGATAGAAAATATCAGCGGAATCGCAATTTATTTGAGTCTTTTAAACATGCTTTTACGGGAGTAAAAACGGCAGCAGCCGAAGAGAGGAATATGCGAATTCACCTCTTAGTCGCACTTGTCGTCTTGATTGCCGCCTTCGCATTTTCAGTGACTAAAACCGAGTGGCTTATTCTCCTTGTCTGCATTTTCGTCGTCATTCTTCTTGAAATGGTAAACACCGCGATTGAACGGGCAGTCGATGCGATTACAACTGATTTTTCACCCGAAGCAAAAAAAGCAAAAGATGTTGCAGCTGGCGCCGTTTTAATTGCCGCAAGCATGTCTTTTATCATCGGACTTATCATTTTTATACCATACGTGTTAGCTATTTTTTAAAGAGATAGGAGTTTAAAGTATGAAAGAAAGTAATTTTGTTGAACTTGCAAAACGTGCGCGTGATTTTGCTTACGTCCCGTATTCCAAGTTTCCAGTGGGCGCTGCGCTTGTTACAGCAGATGATGAAGTCGTATTAGGTTGCAATATTGAAAATGCCTCATTTGGGCTAACCAATTGTGCGGAGCGAACCGCGATTTTTAAGGCTGTGTCAGAAGGGAAGACGAATTTTAAAAAACTGGTTGTTGTGGCGGATACAGACGGACCAGTTTCACCTTGCGGGGCATGTCGCCAAGTTATAAGTGAGTTTTGCGACAAGGACATGCCGGTTGTACTAACAAATTTAAAGGGCGATGCAGTTGAAGTAACCGTTGAAAAGTTGCTTCCTGGCGCCTTTACGAGTGGAGATATGGATAATGAACGATACGTTTAAGTCTGGTTTTGTTGCGATTGTTGGGCGCCCGAATGTAGGAAAGTCCACGCTTTTAAACCAAATAATAGGTCAAAAAATTGCGATCATGAGTGATAAAGCGCAAACGACCCGAAACAAAGTGCAAGGGGTTTATACGGAAGACGATGCGCAAGTAGTGTTTATCGACACGCCTGGTATTCACAAACCCAAACATAAACTTGGTGATTTCATGGTCAAAGTGGCCTTAAATACATTTCGCGAAGTCGATTTAATTTATTTTGTTATCGATGCGGAAGCTGGCTTTGGCCGCGGCGACGAATTTATCATTGAGAAATTAAAAAATGTGGAAACACCTGTTTTCCTGCTTATCAATAAAATCGATTTAATTTCCAAAGAAAAATTAGTGGAGCTCATCGAAAAATATAAGGAGCTACTCGATTTTGCGGAAATTATTCCGATTTCAGCTTTAGAAGGAGACCAAGTGCCAAATCTACTAGCTGAAACGAAAAATTACTTAGATGAAGGTCCGATGTACTATCCAAAAGACCAAATCACTGACCACCCAGAGCGTTTCATCATCTCAGAACTTATCCGTGAGCAAGTGCTTCAATTAACACGTGAAGAAGTGCCGCATTCGGTGGCGGTCGTAATCGAAGGCATCGAAAAAAATCCGAAAACGGAGAAGCTTACAATCATGGCCACAATTATTGTCGAACGCAGCACGCAAAAAGGCATTATTATCGGCAAACAAGGCCAAATGCTCAAACAAATCGGCATGCGCGCAAGAAAAGAAATCGAACTTTTAATGGGTTCCAAAGTATTTTTAGAAGTTTGGGTAAAAGTCCAAAAAAATTGGCGTGACAAAGAGCATTATTTACAGGATTATGGTTTTAATCAAGATGAATATTAATAGAAAATCGTAAATAAAAACACAAAAGCGTATGGCTTCCTAAACTTTTAGGAGAAGCACCATTCACTTTTGTGTTTTTTCAGTTATTAGATTTAAAAAGTCTTTACGATTATTAATCTTGGAGAATTCAGTTATGCACATTGTCAGAGAGTATCAATTCATTTATGTACTCTTTCGCTTCTTCTAAAGAGACATGTGGTTGGTACTCACAAACTTTTTGAACTGCTTTTATTGTACTTTTTCTAAAAATTAAATATGAAATTTCAGTTTCCTGTTCTTTAGACAAAGCTATTTTTTTATTGTTGACTCTTCAAAAGCATGGGGGAGGGGCACTTTAGAAAGATCCGACATACTTAAATTATCCACATATTTTTTTGCAGTCGCTATTGACACCCCAGGTTGCCAATCCATAATCATCTTTACCGCTAAAATTTTGTTTTGCCGATAAATCAAATCCAATACTTCCATTTTCTGTGGCTCTGTTAAATTAATCATTACTGAATCTGTCGTTGTCTCTTGTTTTTGGCGTTTAAAACTGTTTTTGATTGCAATCGCCACTATTACGAAAAATGTAAAAAATACTACTATAGTCACACTTATGCCTATTGTCATGGCTAACATGTTTTCTCTCTCCTTGTTGTAAAAATTCAAATGCACTAAGCTCTATAATCTATACAAGAAACCAAACTCTTTTAGTTCCAAATTAAATTATCGTACTCCATTTCAAGAAAACCATCATCACCTAAATACTCGTAATAAATCGAAAAACTCACTGTCTTCCCAGGCTCAATCTTTTCATGAAAGTAATCTTTTTTTTCTATTTCTGCGTAGTCAGCCGCATCATATTGGAACAAATAAAAATCTTTAGCGGACACATAAATCGGTTCTTTACCATCGTTGCGCATTTTGACATCAACTTTATAGTATTTATCAATTCCACGCTCATCAACTTCATACGTCGTAGGCTGCTTAACAAGCACCGTCGCATCCTCACTAGATTTCCCCTCATCACCAAAAGAGAGCTCCATATAATCTTCATCACTATAATCATCTGTATAACCTTCATTATAATCACTTGAGATTTCTGTATCATTAGACGTATTCTGCTCGCTCACATAATAAATAAACGCGCTAAGTCCAATCAGGCAGCTAATTAGAAAAATAGCACCGCCAATGCTCGTAAATAAAATCCCCATAAGCTTCTTTTTCTTTAAAAGTAAGAGTGCGACACCCGTAATGGTGGCGGCAAACGAAATCAAGCAAACAAATCCAATGACAATCGAATAAATCATATGCGCGTCTCCTTTTTTTATACTACTAACATTGTACCATCTCCGCACAATTTAGAGAACTATAAATATACCAAAAAACCTGCCAAAACAAACTAGGCTAATTTTGTTGTAATATATTTAAATTGTTAATAGATTTATAGTCAATAAGAATGTTTGCCAGAATCCATAGACTCCACATAGGCTTCATGCTATAATTTTCACACATGTATGATAATAGGTGATATCCTGAACACCTCGCCAACTGGCGGGGAGACAAAGGAGGAAAATAGATGTCTTTTGAATTTGTACGTAAAAAAGGAAACACGTTTTATACTTTAGATGGACAAGAGGTCGGAAAGGTTGAAGCAGACTTAAAAATGGGATTTCCGACAGAACTCAAACAATTTTATAATGAAGTTGGTTATGGATTTTTTTCTAGTAGTGAGTATAATATCAATAGATTAATGGATCCAGAATCTGTTCAAGATTTTCGTAAGCGAGCAGGAGACTTTGAGGTCTATCCAGATATAGAGATATATGATGAATATGAAGATGGTAAATTGATTTTTTTTGAAGCAAATGAATCAGCACTAATTTCAATTGGTCTTCATGAGACGCAAGAAAATCCTATCTTTTATTATGATATTAAAATCGCTAACTCATTAAAAGAGTTCCTAGAAAAAATAATGGAAGACGATAATTATTATATTGATTTACCCAATTAGCTAGTGTCTTTTTACTAGGCAAAAAATTTTTTTGGTTATTGTCGCTAAAAGTCTTGTTTAAAAAAACATACCATTCCCTTAATCGATGGTGTGTTTTTTGTTTGAACTCAAGATAATAAGAAGCATTTAGAATATGCCTTTTCCATGTATAATAAAAGTTTAGGGGATGTTCGAGTGGAAAAATGTGAAGGTATAGTTTTGCTCGCTAGCAATTACTAGGAGTCTGATAAAATCGTTGTCGTTTATACGCGTCATCAAGATACATTAAATGAAGTTTTAACTGATTTATATTACGTTAAACAAGGTTTAGAAGATGTACAAAGTGGTCGCTTTTTCAAAGGGAAAAGTCATTCTTACGAAGTCAATTCAAAAGTCACTTGGCTCAGTCATTTAAAAGAAAAAGATAACAAAATGAAAACCGATTATGATTGGGACTCGTTTGAAAAACATAAAGATAATAATGGCTTCTGGATGCTTTCAAAAAAGGGTTTGTCTTATAAAGAACGGCTAGAAATTTCCTCTATCTACAACGGCTTAATTATAAACGGCAAACTTAAAAGTCCTGATGAAATGGAGCAAGAAGAATCCGAAGAAATGACCAAAATAATGGCAGATACTATTTGGGCAGCTTGGGCAGATCAGCTCCAAGATGGTAGTGGCAACAACTTAGATAACGTGCAAAAAATGTCGATTACGATTGGAAGCTCAATTGGGCTTGCCTCACTACTTTGGGTTGGCAAAACAGGTAGTAAAGGTGTTAAAATTAATTCTGCTGAACTGACAAAATTAAAAAATATGCAGAAAACAATGGAAGGCAGTACATATTCGGTTAATAAACCCACAAGTGTACTTCAAAGTCAACTAGTTCGAGATTATATTCGAGATATTGAAACGCGGACCGGGCGAGGTATCCCTAAGAATCAAGTGGATTTATTGAAAGAGGCTCTGCGGGTTAAGGAATATACAGCTTTAAGTAAAGCTGAGACGGCCACTCACAGAAAAGAATTTAACAGAGTAAAAAATGATATTATAGAAGAATGGGAATTAAATACAGGACAGAAGTGGCCTACTTATGATGAACCAGTTTATTCAGCGAATGGGAATTTGATAAAAAAGGTTGGGTATAAGTACGACGCTCATCATATTATTGAAAATGGTTTTGGGGGAGATAATAAGTGGTGGAACATACATCCAGCAAAAGCCTTTGATGAACATCAAGGCGGTATCCATGGAAGTAATGCACCATCAAAAGATATATTTAAGAGGGAGTGAGTTTAATGTATAAATTTATGAAAAATAATCCGGAAAATGATTTTTATAATGTATCAAAAAATGAAATTGTTGAGGTAGAGAATCAATTAGGCTTTACTTTTCCTTCTGATTTAATTCAATTTTACACAGAGCTTGGTTATGGGTTTGTTTTTGAAGGAGATCAAAATAATGATAATCGGTTAATGGATCCAGTTTCAGTAAAGGACTTTCGTCTGAGAAAAGATTACTTTGCTTGGCTACCTGATATAGAGGTATATTCATTGTTTGAAGAAAATAAGTTGATTTTTTTTCAAATTAACGAGTCAGCATTTCTATCAATTGGTTTTAAAGGAGAAGCTATGAATAAAATTTTTTATGATGATACGTGCATAGCACAAAATTTACAGGACTTTTTCAAAAAAATGGAAGTGAATAATGAGTATTATCTAGAATTAGTGTAAGGTTGATTATGATAATTATTATTTTGATATACTCAACTAGTTAACTTTTCTGGCTGTGAAAATTTTTTGTTTTGGACTAGCGAACACTCGTTCAGCATTTTACTTTAAAAATAGCTCACTAGGGTTTATATCTTAGCTACTGAAGCTTTTAGAATAAGCCTTTTCCGTGTATAATAAAAGCTTGGGGAGGTGTTCTTTTTGGAAAAATGTGAAGGCATTGTTTTGCGTGCTAGCAATTACCGGGAGTCTGATAAAATCGTTGTCGTTTATACGCGTGAATTCGGGAAAATCGGAATGGTTGCGCGTGGGGCTAAAAAAGGACAAAGTCGTCTTGCCGCCGTGACACAACCGTTTACACAAGGAAGCTTTACTTTTTTCGGAAATAGAGGGCTCGTGACACTCCAGCAAGGTGATTTGATTCATAACTTTTCAGATATCCAAACAGATATTTTTTTAACCGCGTACGCCGCTTATGTTTGTGAACTACTCGATAAAGCAGTAGAAGAGCGGAAACCAAACGCTTATATATACGAACTTGTTTCAGAGATTCTAAACGACATTGATGAAGGCTATGATGCGCAAATTTTAGTGCAGATTTTTGAAATGAAAATGTTGAATGTTTTAGGACTTTACCCCGTTATGGATAAATGTGCGATTTGTGGGGCTACTTCCGGACATTTCGATTTTTCAACGCACGCAGACGGTCTAGTTTGCCACCGCTGTTTTGAAAAAGACCATTATCGGTTGCATTTACCTGAAAATGTTGTGAAACTTTTGCGTCTATTTTATATTTTCAAGCTTGATCGCCTTGGCGAAATTAATGTGAAGCCAGAAACGAAGGCCTTGCTTGAAAAAACTATTGATACGTATTACGAGGAAAAAACGGGGCTGTTTTTGAAAAGCAAGCGTTTTTTGCGTGATATGTCGAGGTGGGATCACATGTTAAAGAAGGAAGATAGCGATTGACAAAGCTAGAAAAATGAAGTATCTTGTAAATAAGATTTAAATAGGTACGTTGATGAAAAAAAGTAGAAACAAGCTCTTTATTTAGCGAACTTGGGTAGGTGAGAGCCAAGTGAAATCTTGTTTTGAAAAGGCGTTTCGGAGTACAGACGAAATCAAGGTGGGAATTTAACAATTCCAAGTAGGGTGGAACCGCGAGATAACTCTCGTCCCTATATGTTGTCATGGCATATAGAGACGAGAGTTTTTATATGGCCGTAAAACTTTGGAGGTGCTAAAAATGAATTTACAAAAAATGATTCGCACATTGCAAGATTATTGGTCAGAACAAGGTTGTATCATGTTACAATCCTATGATGTTGAAAAAGGAGCCGGAACGATGAGTCCGTATACGTTCTTAAAAGCAATCGGACCAGAACCGTGGAAAGCGGGTTACGTGGAACCATCGCGCCGTCCAGCTGACGGTCGTTACGGAGAAAATCCTAACCGCTTGTTCCAACACCACCAGTTCCAAGTTGTGATGAAGCCGTCACCAGACAATATTCAAGAGCTTTATCTTGGCTCGCTTGAAAAGCTAGGCATTAATCCGTTAGAACATGATATTCGCTTCGTTGAGGACAATTGGGAGAATCCTTCACTAGGCTGTGCTGGTCTAGGCTGGGAAGTATGGCTTGACGGGATGGAAATCACACAATTCACTTATTTTCAACAAGTAGGTGGGTTGGAATGTTCGCCGGTCACATCGGAAATTACGTACGGCTTGGAGCGCTTAGCAAGCTACATTCAAGATGAGGAAAATGTTTTTGATTTGGAATGGACAGAAGGCATCACCTATCGCGATATTTTCTATCAAGCTGAATATGAAAATTCCAAATATGCGTTTGAAACGTCCAATACTGAAATGCTATTATCGCTGTTTGACACATATGAACGCGAAGCAGGCAACCAAATGGGCGAAGGGCTTGTTTTCCCGGCATATGACTACGTGCTAAAATGCTCGCACACCTTTAACTTGCTCGATGCAAGAGGTGTCGTATCTGTAACAGAGCGCGCGCAGTACATTGGCCGAATTCGAAATCTCGCACGACGAATTGCACGCACCTTTTACGAGGAACGCGAAAAACTTGGCTTCCCTTTAATAAAGGAGGAACAAAACCATGAATAAAGACTTTTTACTTGAAATCGGGCTTGAAGAAATGCCCGCTAAATATATTACGGCTTCTGTAGAGCAGCTAAAAGAACGCGCTGCAGACTGGTTTAAAGAGAAAAAAATTGCTGTTGAAGCGATTCAAACGTATTCTTCGCCAAGACGCCTCACAATTTTGGCGAAAAACGTTGCCACGAAGCAAGAAGACCAAATCGAAGAAGCAAAAGGACCAGCTAAAAAAATCGCTTTTGATGAAAACGGTGACTGGTCCAAAGCCGCACAAGGATTCGCTAGAAGTCAAGGCGTTACGCCAGATGACTTTACTTTTCGGGAAATAAAAGGCGTCGAGTATATCTATATCAAAAAAGAAGTAAAAGGCCTTAAAACGCTTGATTTACTCTCTGAATTCCAAAAAATCGTAACAGACATGACTTTCCCGGTTAGCATGCACTGGGCAGACTGCGATTTGCGCTACATTCGGCCGATTAAATGGCTTATCGCGTTATTCGATACGGAAATTATCCCGTTTGAAGTGGCAGGTGTGAAAACGGGAAATGAAACGCGGGGGCATCGCTTCCTCGGCAAGTCTGCGGTTGTGAAAACGCCGTCTGATTATGAAAAAGTACTCCTTGAACAATTTGTTGTAGTTGATGCGGAAGCAAGGAAAGATGCGATTCGCGAACAAATTGCGGAAATCGAAACTATTCAGAACTGGAAAATTCCGGCCGATGCGGATTTACTAGAAGAAGTCAACAATCTTGTCGAATATCCGACCGTTTTATTTGGTAATTTTGAAAATGAATATTTGGCGCTGCCAGAAGAAGTTTTAATTACAACAATGAAAGAGCATCAACGTTATTTCCCAGTATTTAGCGAGGATAACAGCTTGTTGCCGCATTTTGTGACGGTTCGTAACGGAAACCATGAAAACTTGGAAACCGTGCAAAAAGGAAACGAAAAAGTACTGCGCGCTCGGTTGTCAGATGCGGATTTCTTCTATCAAGAAGATTTAAAAATGACGATTGACGAGGCTGTTCATAAGCTCAAAAATATTGTGTTTCATGAACGTCTAGGCTCATTGACTGAAAAAATGAAGCGTGTTCAGAAAGTAGCATTACTGCTTGCTGATTACTTGGACTGGGCGGAAGAAGAGAAAAAAGATATTTACCGCGTGACGGATATTTACAAATTTGATTTAGTCACGAATATCGTCGGTGAGTTCCCTGAATTACAAGGCATTATGGGAGAAAAATACGCCAAGCTTCAAGGCGAAAATGATGCTGTGGCTATAGCAATTCGTGAACACTACATGCCAATTTCGTCTGAAGGAGAACTGCCACAATCAGATTTAGGTGGACTAATTGCTGTGGCCGATAAATTAGAAACGCTCGTTAGCTTCTTCTGTATTAATATTATTCCAACTGGTTCAGCTGATCCATTTAGTCTTCGCCGTAGCGCGTTTGGTGTCATGCGAATTATTCAAGCGAACGAGTGGAATTTGCCATTTGCAGAAGTACTTGCTGAAATTGTAGGCATTGAGCGCAAAGAAGGCTTCTCAGATTTACCGGGAGAAGAAGTTTATCAAGTGGCGCAAAACTTCATGAAAAACCGCCTACGTGCCATTTTACGCGGCCATGACGTGCGTCAAGATATTATTGAAGCGGTTGTCGGCGGTGAGCCAAATCGCATCCCAGAAGTAATCAACAGCGCAAAAGTATTAAATGAATCGGCGCAAGATGACTGGTTCCGACCTACTGTTGAGGCTTTAACACGTGTGACAAATATTGCGAAAAAATATGATGACCATGAACCCGTTAATCCAAACTTGTTTGAAAACGAGTATGAAAAAGAACTCTTTGAGATCGTGCAAGAGTTAAAACATGATTATCCAAACATGACCATTGTTGAGCGACTGAAACGCTTTGCTAAAATTCGCCCGATTATCGATGCTTATTTTGAGAATACGTTAGTCATGAGTGAAAATGAGGCCTTAAAAGCAAATCGTCTAGCGCTCCTTGTTGAGCTTTCAACCTTTATCCGCGAATTTGCACAAATGGATGAAATTCAGGTAAAATAAATATATAAAATGAAGCAGGAATTTTTCTAGAAATGGGAGTTCCTGCTTTTTAAAGGAGACGAGTTTAATGACCCAACCAGCCGTTTATGTCGTTTCCGATTCAACTGGTGAAACTGCTGAACTTGTAACACGAGCTGCTCTTGCTCAGTTTGGACAAACCCCAAAATTCATTCACCGCTTTCATCATGTTGACTCGATTGAAATGATTGAAGAAATTATTGATTTAGTAGCTGTTAACAATGGCATCATTGTGCATACAGTCGTTTTAGAAGAAGTACGCACTCGGTTAAATGAAACCGCAGAAGCTTACGGGGTACCGATTATTGATATTTTCGGTCCACTTCTAGCACAACTTGAAAAAACGTATAAAATTAAGCCGCTATCTGAGCCAGGTCGCGTCCGCTCGTTAGATGAAGCTTATTTCAACAAAGTAGCTGCGATTGAATTTGCGGTAGAAAACGATGACGGGAGAAACCCGCGAGGCATCTTGCAGGCGGATTACGTTCTAATCGGGATTTCGCGAACATCTAAAACGCCTTTATCCCAATATTTAGCTTTAAAAGGGTTAAAAATTACCAATATTCCAATTGTGCCAGAAGCAAGCATTCCAGAAGAACTGTTTGAAATTGACCCGAAAAAAATTATCGGGCTTAAAATTAACAAGAAAAAATTAAATCAAATTCGTTCTGAACGATTAATTTCCATGGGGTTAAGCGGAAAAGGAATGTATTCCAGTGGCGACCGGATTGACGAGGAGCTCAAATTTTTCAAAAAGTTGACGGATAAATTGGGTTGTTTCGTACTCGATGTGACAAATAAAGCCGTTGAGGAGACTGCAAATGAAATTTTAAGTCACATTGGTCAACTTGATGAAGAAAAATTTGATTTATAAGAAGGAATTTTAACTTTTATGTCGAATATACATATTATACGCGATTTTTAAGCTTGAAAATAAGATTTTAATCGCGTATAATGCAATTTTGCTACATGTAAAATTGTCATGCATAAAAACGGGTTATCAGCTCGTTTTTTCGTTTGTCATCAGCTGAAAAGGAGGGAATGATTTGCCAAAAATAATTGTGGATGCAGATGCATGCCCCGTAAAGGCAGAAATTAATCAGCTCGCTAAAGATTTTCAGCTTGAAGTTATTTATGTCGCTTCTTATAACCATTATAGAAGCACAGAAACCGATGAAACTTGGATTTATGTAGATACAGAAAAGGAATCTGCAGATATCCGGATTGTCAATTTAGCTCAAAAAGGAGATATTATCGTCACGCAGGATATTGGGCTCGCAAGCATGTTGCTCACAAAATGTATTGTTTTTTCAAATCGAGGTGAAATTTACTTGGAAGAAAGAATGACGATGATGCTCGAACAGCGTAACGACAGACGCAAAGAGCGCAAACTTGGGAAGTATAGCAAAGGACCAAAAGCGATGACGGACCAAGATCATATTCGTTTTTACCAAAATGTTCGTGATTTTTTAGAAAATAAAGTGGAGTTGACGATAAAAAATGAAAAGGATTCCTGAAGAAACGATTGACCGCATTCGGAATCAGACGGATATTGTCGATATTATTGGTAACTACGTACAGCTTAAAAAACAAGGACGAAATTATATTGGTTTATGTCCTTTTCACGGGGAAAAAACGCCATCTTTTTCCGTTTCACCTGAAAAGCAAATTTTTCACTGCTTTGGTTGCGGAAAAGGCGGCAATGTATTTTCCTTTTTAATGGAACATGATCACTTAACTTTCACGGAAGCCGTTCATAAAGTGGCGGAACTAGGCCATATTGATGTGGATCTCCCCAAACTTACAAGCGATGAAACTTTGTCGGCACCTAAGGAAACAAGCGAAACACATAAAATGATAGATATGCATCAGCTTGCGGCTAAGCTTTATCATTATTTGCTTTTGGAAACCGAAGAAGGTTTAGAGGCTTTAAATTATTTGAAGGAACGCGGCATGAGCGAGGAACTCATTCAGACTTTTCAAATTGGTTTTGCGCCGAATCAACATGCGACGCTGACGTCTTTTTTTGAAAAGCGCGAGATGGATTTGCATTTGGCGGTAGCGGCTGGTCTGCTTTCTGAGCGCGCTGACGGCAAAATTGTGGACCGCTTTCGCAATCGAATTATGTTTCCAATTACGGATGACAGAGGGCAGCTAGTTGGCTTTTCTGGCAGGTTATATAATCAGGAAGACGGTCCAAAATATTTAAATAGCCCGGAAACGCCCATTTTTAACAAAAGAAAGCTCTTGTATCATTTTTCAGAAGGTCGTCAGGCGATTCGAAAACACGAGGAAGTAATCCTTTTGGAAGGGTTTATGGACGTGATTTCGGTGAGCGAAGCGGGGCTTTTAAACGGTGTGGCTTCGATGGGGACCAGTTTGACGGAAGAGCATATTGGGCTGATTAAACGCGTGGCGAATCGTGCTGTTATTTGTTATGACGGAGACCGCGCGGGAATTGAGGCGGCTTTTAAGGCGGGGAATCTGCTTGCACAAGGCAGAATGGAAATTTTCGTCCTTAGTCTGCCGAGCGGAAAAGACCCAGATGAATACATTCGAACGTACGGGGCAGAAAAATTTAACACGCTTTATTTGCATGAGCGGCAAACCTGGACGGCGTTTAAATTGTATTACTTGAGCCGCAATCGTAACATGGCCAATGATACGGAACGCCTAGCGTACATCGATGAAGCACTTCTTGAAATCGGCAAAATTGACCAAGCTGTCGAACGCGAATTTTATTTAAAGCAGCTTTCCGATGAATTTGACATTACAATCCCAACTTTAAAAGAGCAACTTCAACGTGCGATGCAGGAATTGGCTCGAAAGAAACCACGCGAAACGCAGTTTGATGATTTTGCCAATTTGGCCCCGCCGCCTGATGATGATATGAGTTTTGTACATGCGGGACCAAGAGAACAGCAAAAACGTGAGGCGCATTATGTGGCGGAACAACATTTGCTTAAGGCAATGATTGAAAACCAAGATGCCTTTAGCCAAATCCATCAGCTTCTAGAAGGACTTGTTTTTTATAATGATGATTTTCAGGCGCTGTATACGCATTTGATTGCCTACTATTTAGACGGAAATGAAGCAAGTGCCTCAAGGTTTATGGATTACGTGACGGATATGCGCTTAAAAAACGTTGTGTCCAGTCTCGAAATGGTGGAGTCGCCCGAAGAACAAACAATAGAAGCTTATTCAGACTATATTTTAAGCATGAAAAGATATCGTCTTGAAATAAAGATTAAACAAAAAGAACAGGAAGTATCTGAGAAAATGCGCATGCAAGACCATGAAGGCGCCATAAAGGCATCTAGCGAAGTGATTTTGCTTCGAAAAAGTCTTGCCAACAAGGATTATGATTCTGCAAGTGATGAAACGTTTTAAAACCGCGAAATGATGGTAATGACTAATAGTTGGTCGTAACGCGGTATTTTGGGAGGAGGAAACAGGCAGTATGAGTGAAAAAGCACAAGAATTAAAACAAGAAACGATTGAACAAGCGAAAGAAGGCCTAGTTGAAGAAGGTAAAAAGACAGGGATTTTAACCTATAGTCGAGTAGCTGCTAGATTAGCTCCCTTTACACTAGATTCAGAGCAAATGGACGAATACTTGGAACAGCTCGGGGAAGCGGGGATTGAAGTCGTAGATGATGATGACGATGCAGATCCAGATGAAACTGAGCTTGTAAAAGAAGAAACTGAAGAATTTGACCTCACAGATATGAGCGTTCCTCCTGGTGTTAAAATTAATGACCCTGTCCGTATGTATTTAAAAGAAATCGGTCGAGTTGACCTTTTGTCAGCGGATGAAGAAATCGCGCTCGCAAAGCGCATCGAAGCAGGCGATATTGAAGCGAAAGGTCGCTTAGCTGAGGCGAACTTACGACTGGTTGTAAGTATTGCGAAACGTTACGTTGGTCGCGGTATGCTTTTCCTCGATTTGATTCAAGAAGGAAACATGGGCTTAATGAAAGCTGTTGAAAAATTTGATTTCAACAAAGGATTTAAGTTTAGTACGTATGCTACGTGGTGGATTAGACAAGCTATCACCCGTGCTATCGCTGACCAAGCACGTACAATCCGGATTCCGGTGCATATGGTTGAAACCATCAATAAATTAATTCGTGTGCAACGTTCCTTACTTCAAGATTTAGGACGCGATCCGTCACCAGAAGAAATCGGAGAAGAAATGGATTTACCGACTGAAAAAGTTCGTGAAATCCTTAAAATCGCGCAAGAGCCAGTATCACTTGAAACGCCAATTGGTGAAGAGGACGATTCTCACTTAGGTGATTTTATTGAAGACCAAGAAGCGACATCACCGTCTGATCATGCGGCATATGAGCTTTTAAAAGAACAACTAGAAGATGTACTTGATACGCTTACGGACCGCGAGGAAAACGTACTTCGCTTGCGCTTTGGCCTAGATGACGGTCGCACGCGCACGCTAGAAGAAGTGGGCCGCGTATTTGGCGTAACGCGTGAGCGCATTCGTCAAATCGAAGCGAAAGCACTTCGGAAGCTTCGCCATCCAAGTAGAAGCAAACAGTTGAAAGACTTTTTGGAATAAAAATAAGAGGTTTGGACTGGGCTTTTTTATGGCCTAGTTCCGGCCTCCTTTTTATAGGGAGTGTCATAATGAACGAGCAAAAACTATCTAACCGCCTCACTTGTGTGGCAAATTACATACCTAAAGGCAGCCGAATTGCAGATATCGGTAGCGACCATGCTTATTTGCCTTGTTACGCGATTTTAAATGAAATGGCAAGCTTTGCAGTGGCAGGTGAAGTCGCCAAAGGCCCGTTTGAATCGGCGCAAGAACAAGTCATAAAAGCGGAACTGTCAGGAAAAATTGACGTGCGTTTTGGTGATGGCTTGGCAGTCATAACGACGGCGGATGCCATTGATACGGTCGTCATTGCTGGCATGGGTGGCACATTAATTCGGACGATTTTAGAAGCGGAACCACAAAAATTGACCTCCGTTAAGCGACTCATTTTGCAGCCTAACATTGGCGCTTGGCAAATTCGCGAATGGGCGGAAAACAATTACTTTAAGCTTATTTCGGAAGCGATTTTACGCGAAGATAATAAAACGTATGAAATTCTTGTTTTAGAGAAAACAGAAAGGGCAGCGCGCTATACGGATAAGGAGCGTCTGCTTGGTCCGTTTCTCTTAACGGAAAAAAATGATGTTTTTGTCGCAAAATGGCAACATGAGCTAGCGAATTGGCAACGGATTGTTGCAGGGCTTCAAAATGGGCAGGAAAGTGAACAAAATGCGGATAAAATGAAAGAACTTACAAAAAAAATACAATTAGTGGAGGAAGTGCTCAAATGAAAGTAGCAAATGGCTATGAATATGTCGCCATGCTGGAAGAAATTGCACCTAAAAAGCTTGCTATGGATAATGATCCCATCGGACTTCAATTAGGTGATTTATCCAAAAAAGTACGCAAGGTCATGTTTACTTTAGACGTTTTAGAGAGCGTTGTGGAGGAAGCGGTCAGCAAAAATGTGGATATGATTATCGCACATCACCCGTTTTTATTCCGACCGCTCAAAAAAATTGATATGGCAACTGCTGAGGGGCGCATGATTCGAAAGCTGATTAAGCATGACATTATCGTATATGCGGCGCACACCAATTTGGATATCGCGGACGGTGGGGTTAACGATATTTTGGCGGAACTTTTAGCACTCGAAAATACGGAAATCATTGTGCCTACACACAGCGAAAACTATATGAAGATTGCCGTTTATGTGCCCGAAGACAGCGCTGAACATGTGCGGTTAGCGCTCATGCATAACGGGGCCGGCAAGATTGGTGCAGAATACGAGGAATGCAGCTTCCGCACACTCGGAACGGGAGAGTTTAAACCAAGTGAAAAAGCGAACCCTACGATTGGTGAAAAAGGGGAGTTAACAGCCGTCTCTGAGGTCAAACTAGAAGCCGTAGTCCCTTCTAGCGCAGCTGACAAGGTCGTAAAAGCAGTACGCACTTCTCACCCCTACGAGGAGCCAGCGATTGATTTAGTTCACCTGCAAAACTTGCAGGAAACAAAAGGACTCGGCCGAATTGGTACGCTAAAAAAAGAAAAAAGCATCGAAGCATTCATCGAAGATTTAAAAGGTGCACTTGCGATTGACCATGTTCGTTTCATCGGTGATCCTAGTAAGCTTGTTAAAAAAGTGGCTGTAATTGGTGGCGACGGAAATAAATTTATTCACGACGTCAAGCGAAGCGGCGCCGATGTTTTCGTGACGGGAGATATTTATTATCATACAGGGCACGACTTACTTGCGATTGATTTACCTACGATTGATGCGGGACATAATATTGAAAAAGTGATGAAACGTTATTTAAAAACGGAATTTGAAAAAAGGGCGGAAAATCTAAAGTATGAGGCTGATTTTATCATTTCAGAAGTCGATACTGATCCGTTCACGTTCTTATGAAAACGAAATTAATTTTTTTAAGCGGCAACTCAGGCAGTGGGAAAGCAACGCTCTTTCAATGTCATTAGAGTAAATTTTTAATTCAATCTGTCGATGTCTAGTAATGTGAAAATGCTGGGATATCGACAGAAATCCGGAATTCATTGCGGGAGAAGGAAAGATGGCGGAAAGAGAGACAATGACTTTCTTTTTCTACTCCATTTTTCTCCAAAAATCCGGGGGTCGACAGAAAATCACTTTTGAGCTATGATGGGAGTAAGAGTCACGAGGGTACCTGTTTTAATCTATGTATTGTGAAATGTAAATTTGATGAATTTTGTGACATCTATCCTAATGCTTCCAGTTTTAATCTATGTATTGTGAAATGTAAATTTGATTAAAGGTTATTTACGTGGTTCTGAAGGCGAAGTTTTAATCTATGTATTGTGAAATGTAAATGTGGCTGGGCTAAAGATAAATAGATTGCCCATGTGGTCTTAATCTATGTATTGTGAAATGTAAATGTTGTTAGACCTGAATAGGCTACATCATCTTGAATGGAGTTTTAATCTATGTCCTATGAACTGTATGTTTAGCCAAATAAAAAGTTAAAGCACAATTAGAGCATATATTAAAACAAAACAAAAAGCATAAATCCAGTAGTGATTCCATTTCAGAAATGGTTTTTACTGGGTTTATGCTTATTTTTTATCGACCGCCGTTTTTTAAATGTTCTAATCGGGCGCGGCGTTTTTCTTCCATGTTTTTCTTTTTGGCACGCGGTAGAATGGCTTCGGCGCTTATTTGGTGGTGGCGTTCCCAAGTTGTGGGGTCATCTGGTTCGTACTGGTCTAAAAAGACGAGCACTTCCCGGATAATATGTGTTGGCGTGCTGGCACCGGCTGTTACCGCTACTTTTTTGGCGTCCTTAATCCAATCTAAATTAATTTCGCTCACATCGGCCACTCGATATGCGGGGACTAAAGCTTTTTCAATCGAAACTTGGGCGAGACGATTCGTGTTATTGCTCCGCGGGTCGCCTACAACAATTGTGACGTCAGCGCCGACAGCTTGTTCTGCAACGGCTTCTTGGCGTGTTTGTGTCGCCATACAAATTTCTTTATGATTTTCTGCTTGTGGGTACAAGGTTTGAATGTAGTCCATCAAATCGAGGACGTCCCACTGGCTCATTGTCGTCTGATTCGTTACGAATATTTTTTCAGAAGAAAGGTTTAAAGCATCAATATCGGCCGCTGTTTCAACAAGGTGAACGATGTCAGGGGCAGTCCCGTAGGCGCCTTCTGGCTCTGGGTGGCCTTTTTTACCGATATAAATGACGTGATAGCCTTCTCTTTTTTTCTCTAAAATGAGGTCATATGTGCGCATAACGTCAGGACAAGTGGCATCAATCGTTACAAGTCCCTTTTCTTGTGCGATTTTTTTTACGCGAGGGGAAGTACCGTGTGCCGTGAAAATAACAGTTCCTGTATCAATTTTTTCGAGAATAGCTTCCCGATTTTCTCCGTCAACCGTGTAGATTCCAATTTCTTCAAATGCATCGGTGACATGTTTATTATGAACAATCATACCTAAAATATGAATAGGACGTGGCAAATTTGGATCAAGCGAAGCGTTTTTAGCAATGACCATTGCATCGACAACACCGTAACAATAACCGCGTGGGCTAATTTTGATAATTTCCATTGAATCCTCCTAAACTAAAAAAGCAAATTCTACATCTATTATAACGAAGAATCTTTTTTTTTGCTAGAACGCGTTTTTCTATATTTTTTTGTCGCAGTCATGCGCTGTAGATGGTATAATGGCACAAGGAACTGAAACGGAGTGAAATGATGACTATGAAAAAGACAAGGTTTGAACAATTTGGTTTTCAGCCTTTTATCAATGTTGCGATTGAAAAATTAGGTTTTTATGAACCAACAGAGGTGCAACAAAAGTTAATACCGGGCGTCATGCGCGGAGAAAGCATTATCGGTCAGTCGCAAACTGGAACGGGAAAAACGCATACTTTTTTACTGCCGATTATTGAAAAAATTAATCCGCATAAAGATGTTTTGCAAGCTGTTATCACGGCGCCAAGTCGCGAACTAGCTACACAAATTTATAACGAAGTAAAAAAAATTACGAAATACAGCGAGAACGACATTAGCGCGCAATTAATTATCGGAGGTACGGATAAAAAACGCGCGATAGAAAAGCTTAAGAAACAGCCGCAAATTATTGTGGGGACACCTGGCCGTATTAATGATATGATTCGGGAAAACGCGCTACAAGTTTACACGGCAAATGTGCTCGTCATCGATGAAGCTGACATGACGCTTGACATGGGCTTTTTAAATGATGTGGACCAAATTGCTGGGAAAATGCCGCCTGAACTTCAAATGCTTGTATTTTCGGCGACTATTCCGCAAAAATTAAAACCATTTTTGAAAAAGTATATGGAAAATCCGCGTTATGAGCACATTACGCCAAATGTAGTGGCATCAAAATCAGTGACGCATGAATTAATTGCGGCCAAAAGTAAAAATAAACTCGACTTATTAAAAGATTGCTTGGTGACTTTCCAGCCATTTTTAGCCATTGTATTTACGAATACAAAGCAAACGGCAGATGAAGTTCATGCGGGGCTTGTTAGTCGCGGTTTAAAAGTGGCTAAAATTCATGGCGATGTGAATCCGCGCGAACGTAAACGGACGATGAAGGCCATTGAAAATATGGATTATCAATACATTGTTGCGACAGATCTTGCGGCAAGAGGGATTGATATTCAAGGCATTAGCCACGTTATTAATTATGAACTTCCAGACGATAATGATTTTTATATTCACCGTACAGGTCGGACGGGCCGGGCGGGGCACTCTGGTATTGCCCTTACCATTTTTGAACCAGCCGATGAGGATCGTTTAAATCAATTGGAGAAACTGGGAATTAGCTTTAAACATGTAGAGCTTAAAAAGGGCGAATTTGTTGAGGTTCAAGACCGCAATAAACGCGCGAAACGTGAGGCAAAGCGTGAGGCAGCTGATCCGCGTGAAATCGGCATGCGTAAAAAAGCGAAACAGAAGCGAAAACCTGGTTATAAAAAGAAAATCAACTACAAAATGGCGGAAATTAAACGCCGTGAAAATCGTAAAAAGAATCGAGGGAAAAAATGAGCAATTTAAGAATTGGTTCGCACGTTTCGATGAGCGGCAAAAAAATGTTGCTAGGTGCAAGCGAGGAAGCGGCTTCTTACGGTGCCAATACGTTTATGATTTATACGGGTGCTCCGCAAAACACGCGGCGCAAACCGATTGAGGAATTAAATATTGAAGCAGGACTTGAGCATATGGCTGACAATGAGATGCAAGATATTGTCGTGCATGCGCCGTACATTATTAATATTGGTAATGCAGTTAAGCCAGAAACATTCGAACTTGGCGTAAGTTTCTTACGTCAGGAAATCGAACGCACCGCAGCACTTTCGGCGAAGCAAATTGTGCTACATCCGGGCGCGCATGTTGGGGAAGGCGCTGAAGTTGGGATTAAGCAAATCATCAAAGGCTTAAACGAAGCGCTTGATCCAAGTGTTGATGTGCAAATTGCACTTGAAACGATGGCTGGAAAAGGAACGGAAATTGGACGTTCTTTTGAAGAAATTGCCCAAATTATTGACGGGGTGACACATAATGAGCTTTTGTCAGTAACATTTGATACGTGCCATACGCACGATGCTGGTTATGATATTGTGAATGACTTTGATGGTGTTTTAAATGAGTTTGATAAAATTATCGGCATCGACCGTTTAAAAGTACTTCACATTAATGATAGTAAAAATGTTTGTGGGGCACATAAAGATCGTCACGCGAATATTGGATTTGGTCATATTGGTTTTGATGCATTAAATTACATCGTGCATCACCCGAATTTAATGTCCGTTCCGAAAATTCTCGAAACACCTTATGTGGGTGAAGATAAAAATAATAAAAAACCACCATATCGATTTGAAATTGAGATGCTGCGCAAGCAAAAGTTTGATCCTGATTTAATCGAAAAAATTATGGCTGATGAATAAGGAGAGATAAATATGGAAAAAATGTTAGTTTTTGGGCATAAAAACCCGGATACCGACACAATTTGTTCGGCGATAGCCTTCAGCGAACTAAAAAAGGCAGAAGGTTTTGAAGTGGAAGCAGTTCGCCTCGGTGAATTAAATTCTGAAACGGAATTTGTTTTAAAAAGTGCAGGCATCGAAGCCCCGCGTTTAGTCCAAACGGTTGCAAATGAAGTAACTACAGTGTGCCTTGTCGACCATAATGAAGCGCAACAAAGTGCAGACGATATTAAAAACGTGACGGTACATACGGTCATTGACCACCATCGTATTGCCAACTTTGAAACAGCAGATCCGCTTTATTACCGCGCAGAGCCAGTTGGATGCACGGCGACAATCCTATTAAAACTTTTTGTAGAAAAAAATATTGAAGTTCCAAAAACCGTTGCCAAACTGATGGCTTCCGCAATTATTTCGGATACATTGCTATTTAAATCCCCAACATCAACGGCAGAAGATCAAGCTGCGGCAGAAAAGCTAGCAGACATTGCGGGCATTGATCTACAAGCTTACGGCATGGAAATGCTCCGTGCGGGCGCCGATGTAAGCAAAAAATCCGTCGCTGAACTATTACTTGATGCGAAAGAATTCGATATGAACGGTCATAAAATTGAAATCGCACAAATTAATGTCGTAGATGAAGAAGATGTGTTATCACGCATGAGCGAAGTGGAACCTGTTATCCAAAAAGCCATTGCAGACAAAGGCTTAGGCTTATATTTATTCATCATTACCAACATTTTAACAAATGATTCTGTTGGTGTAGCGATTGGTACAGAAACAAATGCTGTAGAAGAAGCGTATAACGTGAAAATTGTAAACGGCAAAGCACCACTTGCTGGCGTTGTATCACGTAAAAAACAAGTTGTTCCAGTGTTGACAGAGATTTTCTCTAAATAATAAAAAAGTGCCAAGCGAAATTACGCGCTTGGCACTTTTTTATTTATATTGCTTTAAACGGAACCAATTCAACATGAAAATCATAATCGCCATAATGAGCGCTGTATAGGCAACAAACGGTGCCAATGCGTAATCGCGAATGAAAATACCGATGAATGCCCAAACAAAAACGAGCGGCACAATAAAATCATTTTGCTTGTAACGAAATACGAGAACGAAGAAGCTTGCTAAAAGAAGTAAAATAATTGTTGCGCCAGATTGAAAGCTCACTAAGCCCAAGACATTGAAGTAATAACAAATGTTAGCAATTGTTGCCACGAAAATCCAGCCAAGATATACTGAAATTGGCACACGCCACAAACGTCGCTTTGAAATTTGCTTTTGATACGCATAAAATAATAGTAGCGAGAGAAGCAAGAGCAGCATCACAACGATGGATAAAAAAATCAAATTGAAATGCCACATAAAAATCCAAAGTGCATTTAAAAGGCTACTTGAAGTAAAGACAAACGCCAGTTGACTTGTCACGTGCTCACGTTTCACAGTCACGCCTACAAGCCAAACAAATAAGAGTAAGTAAATAAGACCCCAAATTGAAAACACATAACCGGCAGGTGTAAACAAGGTTTGATACCGATTGCTCACTTCGCCAGTCGTTACCCCGTTTAAAGGTAAAATATTGGCAAAAGCATTAACTGCCACCATTACAAAATACGTTATGTACATCCAGATTAAATTCATCTGTCGCACCCCCTGACAACTTATTTCCCTAAAGTACAAGAAAGTAATCTTTTTTCTTAATCAGATTCATTACGATTTACATTTTAACATAAATCCGCTATACTAGGAAAGTGCTTGAAAAGCTCAAAAAGGAGTTTTGAAAATGAAAGAAATCTTGGAAATAGCAGGGCTATCCTTTCATTATGATCATGAGGAAGTTCTTGAAAACATACATTTTTCTGTTAAAAAAGGAAGTTTTACAGGTATCATTGGGCCGAATGGCTCTGGCAAGTCAACGCTTTTAAAATTAATTTTAGGGCTTTTAAAAAATCAAAAGGGAAGTATTTCTTTGTTTGGCGAGAAACAGCAAAATTTTCGCCATTTCGAAAAAATCGGTTTTGTTTCCCAAAAATCAAACGCGTTCAATTCAGCGTTCCCGGCTACCGTGAAGGAAGTTGTGGCGAGTGGTTTAACCAAGAAAAAAGGGCTGTTTAAAATGTTAGGTAAAGCGGACAACGAAGCCATTTTCGAGGCGCTTAAAACCGTTTCAATGACGGACTTTTTAAACCGCAACATTGGCGAACTATCAGGTGGACAGCAGCAGCGCGTCTTTATCGCGAGGTCACTTGTCAGCAAGCCTGAAATGCTCATTCTGGACGAGCCAACTGTCGGCGTCGATGTAGAAAATGTTAAAGCGTTTTATGAGTTGTTAGGGAAACTCAATCAGACAAAAGAAATGACGCTAATACTTGTAACGCACGACATGCTTGCGATTAACAACTATGTCGACCATGTCATCAGCATCAACAAGCGAATTTTGTTCGATGGGAGTACGCGCGATTATCATCTTTATTTAGAAGAACGTGAAATCGAAGCGGCCACAGAAGGGCTAGAAAGAGAGGGAACGCATTGTGATTGCCACACTGTTTCAATATGATTTTATTCGCAATACCTTTATTGTCGGCCTTGTCATCGGCATTGTGGCACCGCTTCTAGGTAGTTTTATTGTCGTCCGCAAGCTGTCTCTTATGGCAGATGCGCTTAGTCACGTAACATTAGCCGGCATCGCCGTAAGTTTGTTTTTAAGTAAAACGTATGTACCGCTCGTCAGCTTAAATCCACTTTATTTAGGATTTGGCTTTGCGACAGTTGGTTCGCTCTTGATGGAAAAACTGCGCTCCGTCTATAAACACTTTGAAGAGCTCGCCATTCCAATTATAATGTCCGCCGGCATGGGATTTTCCGTCATTTTCATTTCGCTCGCAAACGGTTTTAACACAGACTTGTTTAGCTATTTATTTGGGAGCGTCAGCGCAGTAAATAGAAGTGATATGTACACCATTGTCGGCATCGCTGCATTTGTTTTTATCGTGATTTTGCTTTTGTACAAGGAATTATTTTTACTTTCGTTTGACGAAGAATATGCACGCGTTTCAGGAATTCGTGCTAAAGCCTTCGATATTATCTTTATGGTACTTGTTGCACTCGTCATCGCGAGCTCCATGCGCATCGTTGGCATCTTGCTCGTATCGTCACTGATGACCTTGCCTGTTGCAGCGGCAATCCGTATCGCGAAAGGCTTTAAGCAGACGATTATTTTCGCGATTATTTTTGGGGAAATTTCCGTTATTGTTGGTCTTGTTAGCGCCTATTACTTAGACTTAGCGCCAGGTGGAGCCATCGTTTTATTATCTGTCATCATTTTAATTTTAACAATGGTTTATCAAAAAATCCGCATGCGCTTTATTCTTGCGAAAAGAGGTGAAAAAAATGGCATTATCAGCGAGTGAAGCACTCCTAAAAATGAAAGATTCCGGGTATAAACATACCGATAAACGCCAATTTCTAATTGAATTATTTGCACGTAAAAATTGCTATTTAACCGCAAAAGACGTTCTTGAAAACATGAAAGACGATTTTCCCGGCATTAGTTTTGACACCATTTACAGGAATTTATCGCTGTTTGTTGACCTCGGAATTTTTGAAGAAACAGAACTTTCGGGTGAAAAAAACTTCCGCCTAGCATGCTCACACGAACATCACCATCATCATTTCATCTGTCTAGGTTGCGGAAAAACAAAAGAAATTATGATGTGCCCGATGGATTTCCTAACCGAAGCACTTCCCGGATACGAAATTGAAGGCCATAAATTCGAAGTTTATGGAAAATGCCCTGATTGCTTAAAAAAAGCAGCCAGTTAATTAGAAAACAGAAATGAGACCCTCATTTCTGTTTTTTTTGTTCATATTTCATTCATAATTATGACGCAAACCTTTCAAAACTATCGTTTATACTAATTGAAGATAGTGAAAGAAAGGAAGTCGTACATGAAACTCAAACAAACTTTAATTGTACTAGCCGCAACAACAACACTCGTTTTAGGAGGGTGTTCAAGCAGTGCCGTTGTTAAAACGGACGCAGGAAATGTTACAGAAAGCGAATTATATGAGGCGCTTAAAACGAGTTACGGAAGTGATGCCGTTCAGCAGCTCACTTTTGAAAAAATCCTCGAAAAGAAATATTCTGTATCCGACAAGGAAGTGAGTGCAGAATATAAAAAATATGCGGAGCAATATGGGGATAGCTTTGAATCAACACTTGCATCCAATAATTTAACGGAGGAAAGTTTTAAAGATAATATAAAATATAACTTACTCGTTCAAAAAGCAACGGAAGCAAACATAAAGGTGACGGATAAAAAGTTAAAGGAATATTATAAGACTTGGGAACCCGATATTACGGTTAGCCATATCCTTGTTGATGATGAGGCCACTGCGAAAGAAGTGAAGGAAAAACTTGATAATGGTGAAAAATTTGCAGATTTAGCCAAAGAATATTCAACAGACACATCCACTGCTGAAAATGGTGGTTTGCTTGATCCGTTTGGTCCAGGCGAAATGGATGAAGCCTTCGAAAAAGCGGCGTATGCGCTTGAAAACAAAGGCGATGTTAGCGAACCAGTAAAATCTTCTTACGGCTACCATATTATCCAGTTGGAAGAGAAAACGGAGAAAAAATCTTTTAAAGAAGACAAAAGTAAGGTGAAGGCTGCTTATATAGAGTCGCAAATGACATCCGAAAACATGACAAAAGCGCTTAAAAAGGAATATAAAGCAGCCAATATTAAAATCAAAGATAGCGATTTGAAAGATGCTTTTTCTGATTACACCGATTCGAGTACGGCTACTGAATAAAAGATAAATCCCGCAAAACTCCATTTTAAAAGATGGTATTTTGCGGGATTTATGCTTATTCGTTTTACTTTATACTTTGGCGAAATTGGCACCGTTAATTTGTCCGAAGCGGTAACCAATTGAGTTGATGAGTGCTGGAACGGTGGAAACTTCTTTGATTTCTGCGAGCTTTAAGACAATTTCTGCGGCGGCTTTTGAATCGTCAAGTGCGTTGTGGTGGTTAAAGTAAATGCCGAAGTAGTCCGCGACCTGGTTTAAACGGTGGCTTTTTAACGGCAAGATTTGCTGTGACAAAATGCAGGAGCAGAAATAGTCATTTTCAGGTAAAATCAATTGGTATTTCTCTGCTGATTTGCGGAAGACGCTAATATCAAAACTCGCGAAATGCGCAGTGACCGGTGTTGTGCCGATAAATTCGCTAATGAAAGGATAGATTTCTTGAAAGGTTGGAGCGCCCAGCACATCGTCAGGGTAGATGCCGTGGATTTCAATATTCCGCCTGTAAAATGGTTCTTCGGGATTGATTAGGGAATAAAATGTATCGCGAATTTGGCCATTTTCGACTTTTACAATGCCGATCGAGCAAGGACTTGTTCGGCTTCCATTCGCGGTTTCAAAATCAAGCATACAGTAATTAAGTTGGTTCATCAAATACCTCCTAGAAGAAAAATCGAAGTGCAGCCATTGAAATGATGCCAATCACAACGACCCAAAGTAAGTTTTTAGTTAAAATAGCAGTCAGAATAGTTGGTAGAGCAGCCAAAAATGGTAAAAGATCGATAGACGGAAAGTTACCATCATGTTCCGTGAGCAAGCTTTGTATAAATAAGGCTGTCAAAATGCATAACGGGACATAGGAGAGGTAACTCATGAGCAAATCTGGTAGTTTCATTTTTCTAACAAAAAGGAAAGGCAATACGCGCGGGATAAACGTGACGATGGCGCAACCGATTATCGCGAGGAAGGTGTATGTGCTGATGGCCATTTGTCTAAAATCACTCCAATCAAACAGCCTAATAGTGTCGCGCTAAGAACGGCGAGCTCAGGTGTCATAAAGCGCATGAACAAGAAAACAAGTAGCATAACCGTTGCCATGACAAGTAGCGACGTTTTGATTTTCTTACTTTTATCACTGATAAGCTGTAAATATAGTAGGCCAATAAACATGGCGGTTAAAGCAAAATCAAGACCAAACATTTCAGGATTAGGTAACCAACTCCCAATAATAGCGCCGAATAAACAAGCTAAAATCCAAGTGGCGTAAGCTGTTACGTTTAATCCGTGCATCCACATGACGTTGATGTTTTTTTTATTCCCAATTTGGTTCATAGCGACGGCAAAGGATTCATCTGTTAGAAGAGCACCAATCCCGATATTATGTAAAATCGAGGCTTTTTTAAAACTTGGGGCTGTTGCCATGCTCATCAGGAAATGCCGCGAATTAATAAGAAAAGTGGTTGTGACAATGGCTGAAATAGGACTTTGAAGTAATAATAACCCGCAAATGATAAACTGAGCTGCTCCCGCATAAACAAGTGCAGAAAGAAGTGTAATCTCAAGGAAGCTTAAGTGGGAGGCTTTTCCAACAACGCCTGCAGCAATCCCGATACCAACATATCCTAAAACAGTTGGTAAGCAAGCTTTTACGCCATCTAGAAAAGTTAATTCTTTGTTCATTTAAATCTCCTTTTTTATAACTCATCATAGCATAATTTAAGATGTTTAGGAATAAAATAAATGCAGGTGCAATTTTTAATCGCACCTGCATTTATGAGTGTTACTTTGCCGCAGCTTCTTCAGCTGCCTTTTTAGCGAAATATTCTTTAGCCAAAATGTCAATTTCTTTTTTAAGTTCATCGACCATGATATCCTCAGGCACTTTGCGCACAATTTTACCGTGGCGGAAGAGGAGGCCTTCACCTTTAGCTCCCGCGATACCAATGTCCGCTTCACGCGCTTCGCCAGGCCCATTTACGGCACAGCCAAGCACAGCCACTTTAATGGGCGCTTTAATTGTAGAAATATATTCTTCAACTTCATTCGCGATGCTGATTAAATCGATTTCAATTCGGCCGCAAGTTGGGCAAGAGATTAACGTTGCAGCATTGGAAGAAAGGCCGAATGATTTTAATAATTCACGCGCGACTTTCACTTCTTCAACTGGATCGGCACTAAGCGAAACGCGGAGAGTATTACCAATTCCGCGGCTCAAAATGGCGCCAAGACCAGCAGCACTTTTAATGCCGCCAGCAAATTGTGTCCCAGATTCAGTGATTCCAAGGTGGAGTGGATAATTAAATGCGCGACTCGCCTTATCATAGGCCTCAATGGCTAAGTTTACATCGGAGGCTTTTAAAGAAACGATAATGTCGTGAAAATCTAAATCTTCAAGTATTTTTATGTGGTGCAAGGCACTTTCAACCATACCGTCAGCAGTTGGATAGCCATATTTTTGAATAATTTTCTTTTCAAGGCTACCAGCATTGACACCAATACGAATTGGAATGCCTTTCGCTTTCGCCGCATTCACGACTTTTTCAACGCGTTCACGGCGACCAATGTTACCAGGATTAATGCGGATTTTATCCACACCCGCTTCAATCGCTTTAAGCGCCAAACGGTAATCAAAATGAATGTCAGCAACAAGAGGAATATGGATGCGTTTCTTTATCTCGCTAAGCGCATCAGCAGCTCGCTCATCAGGACAAGCAACTCGAACAATTTGGCAGCCCGCCTCTTCCAATCTTAAAATTTCAGCAACCGTTGCCTCAACATCATGTGTTTTTGTCGTCGCCATACTTTGGATAAATAATTCATTACTACCGCCAATGGTCAGATTTCCAACTTTTACAGGGCGTGTTTCCGTACGTAATATTCTCTCGTTCAAGGACAATTCGCTCCTTTATAGTGTTTTTCACCTAGTATCATACCATTTTTTTAGGGTTAAAGCACGATTTCTAGTATGAGAATTTGATAAGAAAAATGCGACTTGCTGCGTTTTATTCCTGCTCTTTCGTTTTTTGGGGCAGCGATCTAATCGCGAGAAAGAGAACAATTAACGTAACAACCAAATTGATTTCCATACCATAAGGAACCGCTATTTGAAGCCATTCCATAATCATCGTAAACGTTGCAGAAAGCGTAATTGCATAAGTCGCCATCATCCAGTTTTCCTTGTAAGAAATGCCGTTTCGGCCAAAGCCAGTTAAAATGTATCCAAACAATCCGTAAAGACCAACTCGGAAAAATGTTGATCCAAGTGCAAATAAAAAGATAATCAATAAAATAATCGGGATGAAAACTTTGGACATATCAGTGATTGACGCATACAGACTTAAAACATCATCTTTATCTTTAATCCCAAGTGTGTCATAGCTGACAGATTGTGAAGTGCCAGCAGCCGTCACATAAATTTCTTTAGACAAGAAAGCAAATGCTCCGTCATAAGAGCCGATTTTATTATCGACAGCATCTTCATCTAGTGTTCCACTCGCATCAAAATAAACATGCAAGTTCCCTTCATCAATTGAAATCGGCAGGTCGTCTTTGGAAGGATCTTTCGTAACAAGTTTACCACCTTCAATTGTAAAATCAGGAATTTCATTTTTTAACGTGCTTTCGCCAACTTTGAGCCCATTGTTTATAGTCGTTGTTGTGAAATAGGCGAGCGGGAGAAACATGACGAAAGTTAAAACGATGATGTAGAAAATACTTGAACCTACTTTATCTTTTCGGAAGGAAGCAATATCTGCAGGAGAAAAAAGGCTTTTCCAAAAACGTTTAAAAATATTCATTTTTTTCGTAAGCACCTCACAGCTTGTTTTAAATTTTTCGAAAAGGGAAGAGAGAACTGTGTGTACATATTCTCAACTTCTTTCGCTATTTCATCATAGCTTTATTTGAACTGAAAATCAATTCAAGCAGAAAAATTGCATGTGATTTCGGAAAGTGCTAGTCTAAAAGATGTAAGCGAGAGGATAAAATGGTACGGGTGAAGCTGTTTTTTGGAAGAAAGCTAAGTCTATTGGCATAGTCTGATTTGTTTACGCACAATCAAAATTATTTTCAAGGAGGAATTTTAAATGACTTATGAATTACCAAAACTACCATATACTTACGATGCGTTAGAACCTAACTTTGACAAGGAAACAATGGAAATCCATTACTCAAAGCATCATAATACGTATGTTACAAAATTAAACGACGCTTTAAAAGGTCACGACGATTTAGCGAGCCTTCCTGTAGAAGAATTAGTTGCTAAATTAGATACTGTACCTGAAAATATCCGCACGGCTGTCCGTAATAATGGCGGCGGTCATGCAAACCATACATTATTCTGGTCCATTTTAAGCCCAAATGGCGGCGGCGAACCTGCTGGCGAATTAAAAGCAGCTATCGATGCTAAATTTGGAAACTTTGCTGATTTCAAAGCAAAATTTGCTGATGCCGCAACTACTCGCTTTGGCTCTGGCTGGGCTTGGCTCGTTGTTAAAAATGGTGAGCTTGAAATTATCAGCCTACCAAACCAAGATTCCCCATTAAGCGATGGCTACACACCAGTTCTTGGCTTAGATGTTTGGGAACACGCTTACTACCTTAAATTCCAAAATCGCCGCCCAGAATACATCGATACTTTCTGGAACGTAGTAAATTGGGATGAAGTTGCAAAACGCTTTGCAGCTGCTAAATAAGTTTAATATCTAAACTTTTAAACCGTGATTGGTTAGTGACCAGTCACGGTTCTTTATTTTTTCTTATACTATTTTTAATTAAATTCTAACTTGCAGAAGGTGGAAAGTTTGTTAGTTTTCGGCTACAATGTAAAGAGGCATTATCTTTTAAGAGAGGGTTTGTGATAGGTGAAACTGAATTTTAGAAAAAAGAAAGATAAATCAAAGAAAAAAAAGCGTGCCGTCATACCACTCCGACTCAATATTCTTTTCTTCGTCATCTTTATTTTGTTTTCTGTACTCATTCTACGCCTTGGCATTGTCCAAATTGTTCAAGGGGATACGTATAAAAGACAACTAGAAGAAACTGAAAATGTTACAGTCTCAAAAAATGTACCACGTGGTGTTATTTATGACCGCAATTATAATCTTTTAGTTGGAAATACAGCAGTAAAATCGATTACGTATACAAGAAGTCAACAAACAAAACCATCTGAAACTTTGCAAGTTGCGCAAAAGCTCGATAAGATGATAAAAGTTGAACCTGAAAAATTAACAGAACGCGATTTGCAAGATTATTGGATTTTAACAAATGAACAAGAATCGCTTAGCCGATTAACAGCCAAAGAACAAGCACTTGATGCTTCTAAATCTTATAAAATCCAAGTTGAAAAAGTAACAGATAAAGATTTAGCGAGCTTAACAGCAGATGATAAACGTATCGCTACGATTTATAAAAAAATGACAAGCGGTTATGCGATGACCGAAGCGGTTGTGAAAAGCAAAGATGTCACAGATCAAGAAATCGCTAGAGTTAGTGAAAATTTAGAAAGCTTGCCAGGCGTTGATACAACCACAGACTGGAATCGCTTTTATACGTATGATGAAACACTCCGCTCAATTTTAGGATCGGTTTCATCAGCAAAAGAAGGGCTTCCAAAAGAAAAAGCAGAATATTACTTATCGCAAGGCTATAGCCGAAATGATCGTGTCGGAAAAAGCTATCTAGAAGCAGAATACCAAAACGTTCTCGCTGGACAAAAATCGCAATCAGAAAGCGTACTTGACAGTCAAGGAAATATTATCGAAACGGTACAAAAAAATGAGGGCTCAAAAGGAAAAGACCTCGTTTTATCCGTAGACGTTGAATTCCAAAATGCTGTAGAAGAAATTTTGCGAAATAATATTAAAAAAGGTAAGTCTTCTGGTGGATCTGATTTGCTTGATCGCGCATTTGTCGTTGCGATGGATCCATACAGTGGTGAAGTTTTAAGTTTAGCTGGACAAAAAATAAACGACAAAGGCGAATTTGAAGATTATTCCCTTGGAACGTTTACAACCGCCTATAATATGGGGTCAGCTGTAAAAGGTGCCACGGTTTTAAGTGGGATTATGAGCGACGCCATCACAAAAGATACAGTTTTTGTCGATCAGCCAATTGTTTTCAAAGGTACGAAACCAAAAAGTTCTTGGTTTAATAGAAACGGGGAGCGCTCGCTTGCGCTTAACCCAGTTGGCGCACTTGAAATTTCATCAAACTCCTACATGTATCAAGTTTCCATGAAAATGGGGGGCGCGAAATACGTGCCAAACGGTCCGCTTCGTGCGCCGCTTTCAACTTTCGATGAAATGCGTTATTATTACAATCAATTTGGCTTAGGCGTCCGAACAGGCATTGATTTGCCGGGCGAACAAGTTGGGTATAAAGGTCAAGATGATACAATCGGTAAAATTCTTGACTTTGCAATTGGACAGTATGATTCTTATACGCCGCTTCAACTTGCGCAATATGCGTCAACGATTGCAAACGGCGGTTCACGTATTCAGCCATCTATGGTGAAGGAAATCCGCAATCCAAGTACTTCAGGCGACACCGTTGGAACGGTTGCATCTAGCAACGAACCAAAAGTGTTAAACCGTTTAGGTGTTACGGAGGCGGATATTAAAACAGTACAAAATGGTTTTTACCAAGTAACACACGGACCAAATGGTACAGCGCGTACTGTTTTCGGTTCTGCGGACTATGATGTAGCAGGAAAAACTGGTACGGCACAAGGTTTCTATGATGGACCTAAAACAGCATCAAAAATGGCCGAAGTTTGGAATACGACTTTTGTTGGCTATGCACCTGCCAAAAAACCAGAAATTGCTATTGCCGTTGTTGTCCCGTGGGAATATCGTGATGGATATAGTGACAGCAAAATCAATATGAGTATTTCAAAGGAAGTCTTAGATAAATATTTCGAACTGAAGAAGAAACGTTCGGAACAGAAAAAAGAAACTTCAAATGTTGACCAACCTATTAATAATCTGCAAGCAGCACGAGCGGCACAATCGAAACAAACGGAAAAATAATAGGTAAGGCCTTGTCTGAAAATCAGGCGAGGTCTTTTTTTCAAAAAAAGTGGAAAAGAACTGCGAAATAGTGCGTTTTATGATATGATAAATAGAGTTTAAAGTGAACGATCACTTTGATGAAAGCAAAAATGAAGGAGGAATAATGAATGACAAAAAGCTATCATGTTGCCGTTGTCGGTGCGACTGGCGCAGTAGGAACACAAATGATTCAGTTATTAGAAGAGGCGGCGACGTTTAAGATTAAGCAAATTTCTTTCTTATCTTCCGCACGTTCTGCAGGACAAAAACTTACTTTTAAAGGAAAAGAAGTTATCGTGCAAGAAGCTACACCTGAGTCTTTTAATGGTGTTGATATAGCTTTATTTAGCGCAGGTGGCTCGGTTTCGAAAAAGTTTGCCGAGGAAGCCGTGAAGCGTGGCGCTATTGTGATTGACAATACAAGTGCATATCGCATGGATGAAAATGTTCCACTCGTTGTCCCAGAAGTGAACGAAAGAGCGCTAAAAAAACATCAAGGTATTATTGCCAACCCAAATTGTTCGACCATTCAAATGGTGGCGGCACTTGAACCTATTCGCAAAGAATGGGGCTTAAATCGGATTATTGTGTCCACGTATCAAGCGGTTTCTGGTTCTGGCGTTTCTGCCATTCAAGAACTGAACGAACAATCACGCGCGGTGTTAGATGACAAACATTTTACGCCTGAAATTATGCCCGTCAAAGGTGACAAAAAGCATTATCAAATCGCGTTTAACGCGCTACCGCAAATTGATGTTTTCACCGAAAATGACTATACATACGAAGAGATGAAAATGATCAATGAAACGAAGAAAATCATGGAAGATGCTTCTATCAAAGTAGCCGCAACGTGTGTGCGAATTCCCGTTGTTTCTGGACATTCTGAATCCGTTTATATTGAAGTTGAAAAAGAAACAGACGTGGCGAAAATTAAAGCTTGTTTGAAAGAGGCTCCAGGCGTTGTTTTAGAAGATGATCCAGAAACGCAACTTTATCCGCAAGCGGCAAATGCGGCTGGGAAAAAGGAAGTTTTTGTTGGACGAATTCGTCGCGATTTAGATAATCCGCTAGGTTTCCACTTATGGATTGTATCGGATAATTTACTCAAAGGAGCGGCTTGGAACTCCATTCAAATTGCAGAGAGCCTAGTTAAATTAGAAATTATTTAGAGGTGCAAGGAATGAAAATGATAGTTCAGAAATTTGGCGGGACGTCGGTGCAAAGTCCGGAAACACGCGAAATGGCATTTAAGCACATTAAACGTGCCGTTTCTGACGGCTACAAGGTCGTTGTGGTTGTGTCAGCAATTGGGCGTTACGGTGATCCTTATGCGACTGATACGCTACTTGAATTGATTGGCGCTAAAAAGACGAAGCTTTCAAAACGTGAACAAGATATGCTGCTTTCTGTTGGGGAAACAATTTCCTGTGCAGTTTTTACGAACATGTTGAAGGAATCTGGTGTGTTGGCAGAAGGGTTTTCAGGTGGGCAGGCTGGTATTCGCACGACGCCTAATCATTTGAATGCGAAAATCTTGGAAGTGGACACCGAACGAATTACAGCTGCTTTAGAAAAAAATGATGTTGTCGTAGTTGCAGGTTTTCAAGGCGTTGATGAGCATCATGATGTGACGACGCTTGGTCGCGGCGGTAGTGATACGTCTGCTGCGGCTCTTGGTGTTGCGCTTCATGCGGAATATGTCGATATCTTTACGGACGTCGATGGCATGATGACAGCAGACCCGCGCATTGTCGAACACGCGAAAAGCTTACGGCAGGTGAGCTACAATGAAGTGTCCAACATGGCATATCAAGGGGCGAAGGTGATTCACCCGAGAGCTGTTGAGATTGCGATGACAGCAAAAATTCCGATGCGCATTCGCTCCACTTATTTGGACGGAGAAGGCACGCTGGTCGCTAGCGGAGAAGCAGGGCACTTTGATGTGAAGGAGCGCCTCGTAACAGGCATTGCTCACGTAACGGATTTAGTACAAGTTTCCGTGCAAACAGATGCCAAAAGAACGCAGGAATCAGCTTTTGCACTTTTAGCAGACGGCGGAATTAGCCTTGATTTTATCAATATTTCGGCCACGAATATCGTGTTTACCGTTCCAGAAGAAAAAAAAGAAACCGTTGAAAAACTTTTAAAAGCAAAAGATTTTTCGGTTATGTCTAAAACGGAGTGCGCGAAAGTTTCAATTGTTGGCGCGGGCATCACAGGAGTACCAGGTGTCACAGCGAAAATTGTACGCGCACTTGCCCAAAAAGGCATTCAAATTTTACAATCCGCAGATAGCCATACGACCATCTGGGTTTTAGTCAGCGAAGACGATTTAATTCCAGCAGTTAATGCTTTACATGATGAATTTTGTCTTGATTTTGAGTAATTCCCTACTATTTAGGAGGAATAAAAATGAACTTTGGGAAAGTGATTACGGCGATGGTAACGCCGATTCATCCAGAAAAAAATGTAGTCTGCCGCAAACGAATTCATGCTTTAGTGAATTACTTGATTGAAAATGGAACGGACGCGCTTGTCGTTTCAGGAACAACGGGCGAGTCACCAACTTTAAGCCACGATGAAAAAATCAAATTGTTTACAGAAGTGGCGAAAGCAAATGATGGCCGCGCGAAACTAATTGCAGGTACAGGATCAAATAATACCGACGAAACAATTCGGTTCACAAAAGAAGTGGCCGACCTTGGCGGCTATGACGCTGCACTAATTGTGGCGCCGTACTACAATAAGCCAAATCAAGATGGGCTTTATGCGCATTTTAAAGCAGTTGCTGAAAATTCGCCGTTGCCGGTGATGATTTATAATATTCCGGGTCGTTCTGTCGTTAATATCGAGCCAGAAACCATCATTGAACTCGCGAAATTAGACAATATCGTTTCTGTTAAGGAATCCAGCGGGAACTTAGATAATATTTCCAAAATTATTGAAGAAACAGCAGCTGATTTCTCCGTTTATAGCGGAGATGATAGCTTGACGTTGCCTATTTTAGCTGTTGGCGGGCACGGCGTGGTATCTGTTCTTAGCCATGTAGCGGGTCCTGAAATGCAAGAAATGATTCATTCGTTTGAAAATGGGGAAGTGAGAAAGGCGGCCGCGATTCATCGGAAGTTGCTTCCGCTCATGACTGGTATTTTTGCCGTTCCAAACCCAGCTCCAACGAAGTTTTTACTACGAGAATTAGGGGTTGATGTTGGCCCTGTTAGACTTCCTCTTGTCGATTTGAATGCTGTGCAAGCGGAAAAATTACAATCTATTTATAAACAAGCGAAAAAAAGCTAAAGGAGGTTTCCGCTTTGACAATTAAAAAAGCGAAACAGATAAAAATCATTCCTCTTGGTGGAGTGGCTGAAAGCGGAAAAAACATGTATGTGGTAGAAGTGGACGATGAACTTTTCGTCCTTGATGCGGGGCTGATGTTCCCAGAAGATGAATTGCTCGGCATCGATGTGGTCATTCCCGATTTCCGCTATTTGGAGGAAAATAAGGACCGTGTTAAAGCGATTGTACTATCGCACGGACATGAAGATGCGATTGGCGCCTTACCGTACTTACTTCAAAAAGTAAAAGCGCCAGTTTACGGGACGGAGCTTACGATTGAACTTGCGAAAGCTTCTGTAAAAGAGTATAAAAAAGTGCGCTTTAAAAATTTCCACGTGATTGATGAAGATAGTGTCATTGAATTTAAAAAAGCAAATATTCGTTTCTTCCGGACAACACATACGATTCCTGATTCCGTTGCAATCGTTGTTGATACTAGTGAAGGCGCGATTGTTTACACAGGAGACTTTAAAATTGATCAATCGGCGAAAGATGGCTATGAAACAAGTTTGAGTGCCATTGCTGATATTGGAGAGTCGGGCGTTCTCGCGCTTCTTTCCGACAGTTCTGAAGCGGAACATCCTGGGACAACTTCTAGCGATAGCGACATTGAGGAAGAAGTGCGTCACGCTTTCCGCACAGCAGAAGGACGAATCATTGTGGCATGCGTAGCCTCAAACGTCATTCGCTTGCAGCAAGTTTTAGATGCTTCTGCCGCAACAAAGCGTAAAGTCGTTATTGTTGGAAAGGAATTGGAACGAGTAGTAGAGATAACAAGACGCCTTGATAAACTTATTGTCGAAGATGATTTGATTATTTCTCATAAAGACATGAAGAAATACAAAGATCATGAAATTACGGTGATTGAAACTGGGAATCTAGGCGAGCCCATTCAGTCGCTGCAACAAATGACAAAAGGTAACCATCCGCAGCTTAACATTAAAGCGGGCGATACGGTTTATGTCACTACGACACCAAGTCCTTCGCTTGAAACGATGATGGCGAAAACAATGGATATGCTTTACCGGGCGGGCGCTCGTGTTCTGACAATGAGTCGCAATTTATTCATTTCTGGTCACGGGAGTCAAGATGATTTAAAATTGGTCTTAAACTTGTTGAAACCGACGTATTTTATTCCCGTTCACGGAGAGTATCGGATGCTCATTAGTCATGCTAAATTAGCTTATAGTGTCGGCATTCCGAAAACGAACGTTTTTGTCGCTGGGAAAGGCGATGTGGTAGAATATAAAGCAGGCAAAATGACAATGGGCAATCGTGTTTATGCTGGCAATACGCTCATTGACGGTTTAGGTGTTGGCGATGTTGGTAACATTGTCTTGCGCGACCGCAAATTGCTTTCAGAAGATGGTATTTTCATTGTGGTTGTAACATTAAACCGCAAATCGAAAACAATTGTGTCGGGTCCTGAAATTATTTCGCGTGGCTTCATTTATGTGCGCGAATCGGAACATTTGATTGAGGAATCGGCCAAAGTGGTGAGCAAAATTGTTTTAGACAACTTACAAGAAAATGAATTTGAATGGGCGAAACTAAAACAAGATATTCGTGATAAATTAAATCGTTATTTGTTTGAGCAGACTAAACGTAGACCGATGATTTTACCGATTATTATGGAAGTTTAACAAAACTGCAAAGCCAGCGATGGTTTTGCAGTTTTTTGCCTCCCTGTTCAATAAATGATATGATAAACACAATATTTCATTAAAAAAGGAGACATAATATGGTATTTTGGATTTTTGGTGGAGTCATCTCCTTTATCTTATTCATTATAGGAGTGGTCATCCTCTTTTTCCCGAAAAAAAGAAAAGTGGGTGCCATTATTCTTGGAAGCAGCACAGTTTTGATGATTGCTTCGATAATTGGGATTATTGTGGCGTTTAAGAATTTCCAAGACGTGCAAGATAGCGTGCGCAATTTCTCAATGACCAATGATTCAGGGGAAAGCTCGGCAACGGAATCGAAAACATATCCTGTGAATTTTAAGCAGACGGACAACCAAATTGAAAGCAAGATTACGAGTATCAAAGTGGAGAAAAAAGCGATTTATTCTTCGCTTGAAGACAAAGAATTGCCGGGAAGTGTGACGGTAGCGCTTGAAATCACGAATCATGGGGACAAGAAAGTGACCACATATCCGAATCAAGGGGAATTGAAGACACCGAAAGAAAGTGTGAACGGCGGCGATATGCTCCTTTCAACTTTCGATGATAGTGAAATCGAAAAAGGAAAAACGATTTCTGGTGAGCTAGTTTTCCCGATTAGCAAAATTGATAAAGTCAGTGATATCAAGTGGATTTCTTTATCATGGCTTTCTTATGTGGGTGATTCGCTTTCGCCTATTACGATAGATACGGGTCAAATTACTTTAAAATAAGAAACGGGGCAGATGATGGATTATATCAATTGGATTCGTTCAAAAGTAGGGCATGAAAAAATTATTTTGACATTCGTTGTAGGCGTTATTGGGAACGGGAAAGGTCAGATTTTAATGCAACGCCGCGGAGATAGCAACCTTTGGGGATTAACGGGTGGGGCAATGGAACTTTCTGAGAAACCTGAAGATACACTTCGACGTGAGATTTTTGAAGAAACAAGTATCGAAAAGTTTTCGGTTAGGGACTTTCAAGGTGTTTATACGACGCTTGAACAGCACTATCCAAATGGTGATGTTGCGCAGTGCATCGATTTAGTCTATCAAGTTGTTGTATCAGAAAACGTTGATTTAAGCTTTAACAATGAAGAAACGTTGGAACTGAAATGGGTGGGACAAAACGAGATTCCGCCGCTTTTCAATCCAACGCATATGGAAATTATTGAAGATTACTTTAAAAAAGCGTGAATCCAGTTGGATTCACGCTTTTTTATCAGTCATTCACTTGCATGACTTCTGCTAAATAGCCGTCATAACTAATTTCTTTATTGTAGAAATTATCTTTAGAAAGGTTCACAATTCGCGTTGCTATACTTTCAAGTAGTTGATGGTCATGTGAAGCTAAAATCATCGCGCCTTTAAAGCCAAGTAGGCCGTTATTTAGAGCGGTAATCGACTCCAAGTCCAAGTGGTTAGTAGGCTCATCAAGCAGTAGTACGTTGGAACCTGAAAGCATCATTTTCGACAACATACAGCGTACCTTTTCGCCCCCAGAAAGTACTTTCACTTTTTTTAGCACTTCGTCACCGCTAAAGAGCATGCGTCCAAGGAAGCCGCGCAGGAACGCTTCGGAATCGTCTTGCGGAGAATATTGGCGCAGCCATTCCACGAGATTTAGATTGTTTTCTGTGAAAAACTCAGAGTTATCTTTCGGGAAGTAGCTTTGGCTTGTTGTCACGCCCCAGCGGAAAGTCCCGGAATCCGGCTCCATTTCACCAGCTAAAATCTGGAATAGCGTCGTTTTCGCAACTTCATCGTCACCAACGAGCGCCACTTTGTCATCGCGATTAATCGTGAAGGAAACATTATCTAAAACCTTAACCCCGTCAATCTCTTTGGTTAAATTTTCTACGGTTAGGAGGTCATTGCCGACATCCCGGTCAGGCTTAAATTGAATGAATGGATAGCGCCGACTTGATGGCTGAATATCTTCTAGCGTAATCTTTTCAAGCATTTTCTTACGGCTAGTCGCCTGTTTTGATTTGGAGGCATTCGCACTGAAACGCGCAATGAAGTCCTGAAGTTCTTTCATTTTCTCTTCTTTTTTCTTGTTGCGGTCGCTCATCATTGTTTGCGCCAGTTGGCTCGACTCATACCAGAAATCGTAGTTTCCGACATAGAGTTTAATTTTGCTGAAATCAAGATCGGCAATATGCGTACATACTTTGTTTAAAAAGTGACGGTCATGCGATACGACAATAACCGTGTTCTCAAAGTTGATTAGAAACTCCTCTAACCAATGAATCGCCCGAATATCCAAGTGGTTTGTTGGCTCATCGAGTAGCAAAATGTCAGGTTTACCAAATAAGGCTTGTGCAAGTAACACTTTCACTTTTTCAGAACCTGTTAAGTCTTTCATCATTTTACCGTGAAGTTCAGATGGAATGCCAAGACCGTTTAAAAGGACAGCTGCATCTGGCTCAGCTTCCCAACCGCCAAGCTCACCAAATTCGCCTTCGAGTTCAGCCGCACGGATACCATCTGCATCGCTGAAATCCGGTTTCATATAAATTGCGTTTTTCTCTTCCATGATGTCATAAAGCGTTTTATGACCCATAATGACGGTGTTTAAAACGAGTTCATTATCATATTGGAAATGGTCTTGTTGAAGCACAGCAAGGCGCTCGCCAGGCGTGATATGCACATTTCCTGATTGCGAATCCACTTCACCTGATAGAACTTTCAAAAATGTCGATTTACCGGCCCCGTTTGCGCCAATTAAACCGTAACAATTACCTGGTGTAAATTTAATCGATACATCTTCAAATAGCTTTTTATCGCCATATCGAAGTGCGACGTTATTCACTGTTAACATTATTTTCCTCCTATAAAAAAGCACATTATCCCTATTTTACCATGCTACCGCTCGTAAATAAAGCTTTTCACGTGTTATACTAAAAAAAGAGGTGGGGCAAATGGAATTTGAATTAGAACGAATAAAATGGGTTGCCTTTTGCGAGTCCTTACAAGGAGCAAAACTGACTTTCCCGTTTGGAAAAGAAGCAAGCGTAATGAAAGTTGGCGATAAGATGTTTGCGCTTATTCATCGTCACCAAGATATTCTGTTCATTAGCGCAAAATGTGAGCCTGAACGGGCTGAACGTCTAAAGGAAGAGTATCAGGCGATTGTACCGGGCTATCATTTGAATAAGACGCACTGGATTTCGGTGATGATTTCTAGCGATTGCGATGTGCCAGATGAACTGCTTTCTGCCATCTTGGAAAATAGCTATAAGCTGGTTTTTGCGAAGCTTAGTAAGCGAAAACAAAACGCGGTGCTTTTTTCAGGAGAAGAATAGGGTTTACTTTTTTTCTTGGCATGGTATAATAGGTTTTATTAAGAATTTCATATTACGTTACCACAGGGGGGGCTTTAAGCTGAGATTGAGTGTTTCACTCTGACCCTTTGAACCTGTTCGTTAATACGAGCGTAGGGATTGTGGCGATTGCATTTTTCATATTGAAAACTGCTTTCTTCTGCGGTGCGTGTATGTCCAAAAGAAGAAGGGAGTTTATTTTTTATGGCAAACAAACGTTTAATTGTGTTACTGGAATGTGCAATTTTTGCAGCGATTGCGATGATATTAAGTTTTATACCACTTGATATCGGTTCGAGCTTTTCGATTTCGCTCGGCATGATTCCCATGTATGTAGTAGCAATTCGAAGGGGCTTTTTAGCTGCTGGATTTGCTGGACTTCTATGGGGGTTGCTTCATTTTTTAACAGGAAAAGCTTATATTTTAATGTGGAATCAGGCGCTCATTGAGTATGTGCTTGCTTTCGCTTTCATTGCTTTTTCTGGAATTTATTCTAAAAAAATCAGAGCCTTTTTAACTGAGAAAAACTTTAAAAAAGCCATCACTTTTGCGTGGGTGGCGATGTTTGCGGGAGGTATTGCTAGGTATTTCTGGCATTACCTTGCTGGTGTTCTATTTTGGGGAGCGTATGCATTCGCTGGTTGGAGTGCCCAACTTTTCTCCATTGTAATGAACGGACTAAGCTGCCTTGCGACAATAGTTGTTTGTGGCTTGGTGATCACCGTGATGATGAAAATGAAACCGCAGTTGTTTCTGCCGAAATAAATTAGGAAACTCTTTGTAGCGCCATCTACAAGGAGTTTTATAGTGCTTAGAAGTTAGATATGTTGCGTTTTGCTAGGCACAAGTATATACTTTTTATATAGTCTCCTTATAGATAGTTCTATAAGGATTTTTTGTTTAGACGCCTAGAAAATAGGGAACTTGACTAAAGATTGGTTAAAATAGAAATACATATGGAGGTGTTCTTCGTGTTAAAGTTTGAACACGTTACGAAGACGTATAAAGGTGGGAAAAAGGCGGTTAGTGACTTAAACCTGAATATTGAAAAGGGTGAATTTATTTGTTTTATCGGACCAAGTGGTTGTGGGAAAACGACTACGATGAAAATGATAAATCGTTTGATTGAACCTTCTGAAGGTAAAATTTTCATTAACGATAAGGATATTTTACAAGAAGATCCAGTAAAACTTCGCCGTTCAATTGGGTATGTGATTCAACAAATTGGTTTAATGCCGCATATGACGATTCGCGATAACATCGTTTTAGTCCCAAAGCTTTTGAAGTGGTCGGATGAAAAGAAACATGAACGCGCTAAGGAATTGATTAAACTGGTCGACTTGCCAGAAGAATATTTAGACAGATATCCATATGAGCTTAGCGGTGGACAGCAACAGCGTATTGGCGTACTTCGTGCCTTAGCAGCTGACCAAACGCTCATTTTAATGGATGAACCGTTTGGGGCACTTGACCCGATTACGCGTGATGCACTTCAAGAGGAATTTAAAAGCTTGCAGCAGGAACTTGGAAAGACAATTATTTTTGTGACGCATGATATGGACGAAGCTATCAAACTAGCGGACCGAATTGTCATTATGCGTGACGGAAAAGTTGTACAATTTGATACACCAGATGAAATTTTGCGTAATCCTGCTGATTCGTTTGTTGAAGATTTCATTGGAAAGGATCGCTTGATTGAGGCACAACCGAATGTAACAATCGTTAGTCAAATTATGAATCCAAAACCAGTTTCCATTACGGCAGATAAATCTTTACAAGCTGCGATTCAACTTATGAAGGAGCGCCGAGTAGATACGCTTCTTGTTGTTGACGAACGCAATATTTTGAAAGGTTTTATCGATGTCGAGCAAATTGATTCTAACCGACGAACAGCAACATCTGTTGTGGATATTTTGGAAAAAAATGTATTTTACGTGAAGGAAGACGCGCTGCTTCGTGACACCGTGCAACGGATTTTAAAACGTGGCTATAAATATGTGCCCGTTGTAGATAACGATAAGAAACTCGTTGGGATTGTAACGCGAGCAAGTCTTGTTGATATGGTTTACGATTCTATCTGGGGCGATGATGATATGGCTTCTACTTCGGAGGAAAAGAAAGGCGAAGAACTTGCGCACAGTAGTCAGGGGGGAGAATAATGGATGCGATTACGCAATTTTTCCAAGAAAATGGGCATAACTTGCTTGTTCAAACTTGGCAGCATCTTTACATATCGCTTGCCGCTGTTATTTTAGGCATCATTGTGGCTGTTCCTGTCGGCATCTTGCTGACGCGTTCACCGAAAGTGGCGGATTTTGTAATCGGCGTTGTGAGTGTCTTGCAGACTGTCCCTTCGCTCGCGATTCTTGCGTTTATTATTCCAATTTTAGGTGTTGGAACATTCCCTGCGATTATCGCACTATTCATTTATGCGCTCTTGCCAATTTTACGGAACACGTTTATTGGCGTGCGTGGTGTGGATAAAAACTTAATTGAATCAGGGCGCGGCATGGGTATGACAAGTTTCCAGCTTATTATAAATGTGGAAATTCCCAATTCGATTTCCGTCATTATGGCGGGCATTCGGCTATCGGCTGTGTATATCATTGCATGGGCAACGCTCGCATCATATATTGGTGCCGGTGGGCTAGGCGATTTTATTTTTAACGGTTTAAATTTGTATCGCCCAGATTTAATTTTAGGCGGTGCAATTCCAGTTACGATTTTGGCGCTGCTCGTTGAATATTTCCTCGGTAAGCTCGAAAATGTGTTAACACCAAAACCACTTCGCGATGCGAGAAACAACGGTTAGGAGGGACGGAAAATGAAAAAAATTACAACTTTAATAGCTGTTTTATGTGCGTCTTTCGTCCTTTTAACAGGCTGTTCATTACCTGGTTTAGGCGGGGGTTCAAGCGATACCATTCGAATTGGTTCGATGTCGACAACAGAATCGCAAATTGTTGCAAATATCGTGAAACAAATGATTGAACATGACACGGATTTAAAAGTAGAAATGGTAAATAATTTAGGCTCATCTGTCGTGCAACACCAGGCGATGATGAACGGAGATGTGGATATTACCGCGACAAGATACACGGGCACGGATTTAGTTGGCCCACTTGGCGAAGAGCCGATTAAAGATCCAGAAAAAGCGCTTGCGGCAGTTCAAAAAGGCTTCGAAGATAAATTTCAGCAAACTTGGTTCGATTCATATGGATTCGCGAACACATACGCATTTATGGTGCGACAAGACACCGCTAAAAAATATAATTTAAACACGATTAGCGATATGCGTCCGGTTCAAAACGAGCTTACAGCTGGGGTAGATAATTCTTGGATGGAACGTGCCGGTGACGGGTATAAAGCTTTTTCAAAGGAATACAACATCGACTTCAAAAAAATATTCCCGATGCAAATTGGTTTGATTTATACGGCGCTTAAAAATGACCAGATGGACGTGGCGCTCGGTTACTCCACAGATGGACGGATTCCAACCTATGATTTGAAGATTTTAGAGGACGACAAAAAATTCTTCCCGCCATATGACGCGTCACCTGTAGCTACAGACGAGATTTTAAAAGAACACCCAGAACTTAAAACAACTTTAAACAAACTGGTTGGAAAAATTTCGACAGAAGAAATGCAGAAGTTAAACTATCAGGCTGACGGTAAATTGAAAGAACCGTCTGTTGTTGCAGAAGAGTTTCTTCAAAAAAATAACTATTTTGAGGATGAAGGCAAATGAATACGTTTAATCAATTAATCGACTATTATGCGACCAATGGGGCATATGTGGCAGAAGCTTTTTGGCGACACTTTTTGATGAGCATCTACGGTGTGCTTTTCGCAAGTATCGTGGCGATTCCACTTGGCATCTATATCGCGCGTAAACGCCGTCTTGCCAATTGGGTCATTCAAATTGCGAACATCATTCAAACCATTCCAGCGCTTGCAATGCTCGCTGTCTTAATGCTGATTATGGGACTTGGCACAAACACCGTCGTACTCTCACTCTTTTTATATTCACTATTACCTATTTTAAAAAATACGTATACGGGTATACAAAATGTAGATGGCGCTTTGCTCGAATCAGGCAAAGCCATGGGGATGACAAAATGGCAAGTTTTACGCATGATTGAGTTGCCACTCGCACTTTCCGTCATTATGGCCGGCATTCGTAACGCACTCGTTATCGCGATTGGCGTTGCAGCCATCGGAACATTCGTAGGCGCTGGGGGACTAGGCGATATTATCGTTCGGGGGACAAATGCGACCAATGGAACAGCCATTATTTTGGCTGGCGCTATTCCAACCGCGCTCATGGCTATCATCGTCGACCTCGTACTCGGATTTATCGAACGTTCGCTAAATCCTGTTAAAAATAAAAAGAAAAAACTTACAGAAGCACTTTAGAAACAAACTGGCAAATGTGGTGTACGTCTAGCTACATTTGCCTTTTTGGTACAAAAAGAGGAGGGATGCTTTTGAAAAAGGAAAAGCAAGCTTGGCGCCGCAAAGAATCAGACTCGTCACTAAGCGAAGTGAACAACACCGTTAAAGTACCTCAAAATGCCACTTTTTTCAGAAAACTTCTTGCGTTTATGGGCCCAGGGGCACTGATTGCCGTCGGCTACGTAGACCCAGGGAACTGGGCAACGAGCATTGCCGGCGGATCTGAGTTTGGCTACACACTCCTGTCAGTCATCCTCATTTCAAACCTCATGGCGATTTTATTACAGTCACTTGCCTCCAAACTTGGCATTGTCACCGGCCGCGATTTAGCCCAAGCCTCACGAGATAGCTTTCCAAAAGGCGTGTCATTCGTTTTATGGATTTTAGCAGAATTAGCCATCATTGCAACCGATATAGCAGAAGTCATTGGGAGTGCCATCGCATTAAATCTCCTTTTTGGGATTCCACTCATTTGGGGCGTCTGCATTACATCGCTCGACATCTTTCTTGTTTTACTCTTACAACATCGTGGTTTTAGATACATCGAAATTATCGTCATTACGCTGATGGTAACCATTTTAGTTTGTTTTGGCATTGAACTTATCATGAGCCATCCAGATATGGCCGCAGTTGCGAAAGGGTTTGTCCCTCAAAAAGAAATCGTTACGAATCCAGCAATGCTCTATATCGCGCTTGGAATTCTAGGTGCAACCGTCATGCCGCATAATCTTTATTTACATTCCTCTATTGTGCAAACAAGACAGTATGAACGAAACTTAAAAGGCCGGAAAGAAGCCATTAAATTTTCATTTATCGATTCTACTTTTTCGTTAACAATGGCTCTTTTCATTAATGCCGCTATTTTAATTTTATCGGCGGCCGCGTTTTATTATACTGGGCATAGGGAAGTTGCTGGGATAGAAGATGCATATAAATTGCTTGATCCAACACTTGGAAGCAGCATTGCGAGTACGCTTTTCGCAGTGGCGCTACTCGCATCTGGGCAAAATTCGACACTTACAGGAACGCTAGCAGGACAAATTGTGATGGAAGGCTTTCTGAATATACGTTTAAAACCATGGCTACGAAGACTGCTTACGAGACTATTAGCCATTATTCCAGCCGTCATAGTAACGGCGCTTTACGGAATAGAAGGAACCAATGATTTACTCATTTTGAGCCAAGTTATTTTATCTATGCAATTATCATTTGCTGTTATCCCACTCGTTTTATTTACAGGAAATAAAAAGAAAATGGGAGTATTTGTGAATGCCAAATGGTTGCAAATACTATCATGGACAGTGGCCATTTTCATTGCATTGCTGAATATTTACCTCCTCATTCATACATTTGTTTAACGATAATAATATTATGTAAACTATAAATTAGAAACATCTTAATATTTTCCCTCGAATTTTTCACCTAGATTCGTTATAATTAAATTATCAGAATAAGCGTAGTAAAGGTGTTGATTATAATGGCTAGCAAAATGTTGAAACCACAGAAAAAACTTTTAGAGCAAGACCATGTGTTACCTTATAAAATAGATGCACAAGATCAATTATTTCAAGTTGTCATTTTTACAAAACTAGGAAAGATCTCCGGCATCACAGTGCTAAGAAGTGAAGATGAATTAGCCAGCCGAGAAGAGGCTCTAGCGGTTGTTCAAAAATTACAGAAGTACAATTTTTATTTTGAATATTTGACAAAGCGGGCAAGTATTGTGAAAGAGCGGGACAGTATTGTGGCCGAACGAATTGAACAAGCTCAACTCATTTTAAACAATAACGTTCTGTTTGGAGAAGAACTTCAGCCGACAATCGACCAACTTAGTTTGGCTCTTGAAGTATACAAACAACAGCAACATAAAATGGATATTTATCAAGAAGATATTGCGTTACTTAATGAAAAAATTAAAGAACAAGGGCTTATTAAACCAGAAGACTGGAAATCAGCAGAAGATTTATCGATTGCTTTCATGAAGGCTGCATATGCACAAACCATTTATTTAGAAGCAACAAGAGAAAATCGGGTGGCACTTGCTAAATGGTATCATAGCCATCAAAAACAACTCCCTTCTGAAGAACGAAAAGCGCTTGCTAAAATGGTAACCGTTTTAAGCGATACAAATGGCGGTTTAGTCTTTGATCAAATTATTTCGCTACTTCCACTTGTAGAAGAAGGGCTATTAATTGATAAAACAAACCCGCTGCCAAAACGTGCACAAGAGTTTAATATGGAATACGAAGCACATTGTCGCTTCTATAAACCAAATACGAATAAAATCATAGAACTTATTCGAAATGAATGAGAAAAACGGATACTAAAAGCAATGAGCTCTTAGTATCCGTTTTTTTATTTTTTAAGAATGTTTTCTTTGATTAAAAAGGCACGTGCGACTTCTTCGGCAGATTTTCCATTTACATTAACTTCATAGTTCATTTTCCGCATTTCGGCATCCGTAATTTTGCCAGCAAGCTTATTGAGTGGCGCCCTAATTTCTGGGTACTTCTCAATCGTTTTAGTTAGCATTAGCGGAGCACCTTGATAAGGCGGGAAAAATTGTTTATCATCTTCTAAAACTTTCAATTTATACTGCGCGAGCTCACTATCTGTTGAATACGCATCAAGCAAATTAATATCATTCGCTAAAATAGCATTGTAGCGCAGTTTTGGTTCCATCGTTTTGACATTATCAAATTGTAGGCCGTACGTTTTTTGAATGCCTTTATAGCCATCATCACGGTCATTGAATTCCAACGTAAAACCAGCTTTAACAAGATTTTGGACGCCAGGTAAATCGGAAATTTTCTGCAAATCATTTTGTTTCGCGAAATCATTTGATACCGCGAGGGCATACGTATTGTTGTATTGCATCGGTTTTAAGTAAGTCATGTTAAATTGCTTAGCAAGTCCGTCCCGTGCTTGTTCGTACACTTGATTCGCGTCATGCGATTTAGCAGGGTCGTTTGTAAAGGTTTCTAAAACGGTGCCAGTAAACTCAGGATAGATATCGATATTGCCGGATTTAAGCGCGTTAAACAAGAAACTGGTTTTCCCCATATTTGGCTTTAAATTCACCGTTAAGTCCGTTTCATCTTCAATGACTAGCTTATACATATTGATGAGTATTTCTGGCTCTGCACCAAGTTTACCTGCAATGGTAATTTCCTTTTTGTCGGTCGTGAAGAGCGGGACAATAATTAGGGCAGCAGTCAGCAGGACGCCGATAGACACCGTTATAATTGTGCTTCTGAAACTGGCTTTTTCCAAGAAGCGTAAGAGGACATCAAATAAAATCGCGAGAAGCGCTGCGGGAATGGCTCCGAGCAAGATTAAACTATTGTTGTTGCGGTCGATTCCGAGCAGGATTAAATCCCCGAGTCCACCAGCACCAATTAGCGCAGCAAGCGTTGCAGTTCCAATAATTAGTACCATCGCCGTGCGAATGCCGGCCATAATAACAGGCATGGCAAGCGGCAGCTGAACTTTGTAAAGGCGACGCCATTTGTTCATTCCCATTGCACGAGATGCTTCAACGAGAGCCGGGTCGACTTCATTGATCCCCGTGTATGTATTTCGCAAAATCGGGAGAAGCGCATAAATAACAAGCGCGATAATCGCTGGAACAATCCCAATTCCAACAAGCGGAATCAAAAGACCAAGAAGAGCTAAAGACGGTATGGTTTGAAAAATAGCCGCGACTTGGATAATCGGTTCAGCTATTCGCTTATGTCGAGTTAAGTAGATGCCAAGCGGGAGGGCAATTAAAACCGCAATGAAAAGGGAAATGAATGAAATTTGAATGTGCTGAACGAGCGCCGTCCAAAGAACATCTTTTCTTTCAACGAACGTATTAATGAGCGTATTCATTTCGCATCACCAACCTGTTCTAATTGACTAGCTAAAAACTTCGTCAAATCTTGATGTGTCACAACATAAGTTTTCCCGTCATCATTTTGAATTTGCACCGCATTGTTCCCTGAAAGTGCCACAATCATTTCGCTAATCGCCGCATCGCTTTTTAAAACAGGTAAATTTGGCGTATTTTTTTCCTCTATAGTTAAAAGCTCTATAATATCTTTGGCTTTTTTATTTTCAGGCAATAGATGAGGCTTCGCAATATTTCCAGAATCAAGGAAATGTCTAACAAAATCATTTTTCGGGTTTTTGAGAATATTAGACGGCGTATCACATTGAACGATTTCTCCGTCTTGCATGAGGCAAATTCGGTCACCAAGTGCCAGCGCTTCTTGCATGTCGTGTGTCACGAAAACAATCGTCTTTTTAATTTTCTTTTGAAGGAGAGAAATATCTTGTTGTAATTTTTGACGAGTGATAGGATCAAGCGCGCTAAATGGTTCATCCATTAAAATGATACTTGGGTCGGCTGCTAGTGCTCGCACAACACCAACACGCTGCTGTTCGCCGCCTGAAAGTTCTTTCGGTTTACGGTCGCGATAAGATGCTGGATCAAGGCCAACCATTTCAAGTAGTTCTGTTGTACGGTTATAAATCTTTTCTTTGTCCCATTTTTTAAGTTCTGGTACAATCGCGATATTTTCAGCAATCGTCATATGCGGGAAAAGGGCAATTTGTTGTAATACATAGCCAATATCAAAGCGAAGCTCATGAATATTGTAGTCACTAATACGTTTTTCGTCGATGTAAATCGTTCCAGTAGTAAGTGGAATGAGACGATTAATCATTTTAAGTGTTGTTGTTTTTCCACAACCACTCGGTCCAATGAAGACAAAAAATTCACCGTCTTTTATATCTAAGTTAAGTTTATTAACAGCAACGTTATCGTCAGTATAGTTTTTAGTGACATCTTTAAAGCGTATCATAAGGGCCTCCAATCTTTTAAAACAAAAAAGCGAATATTTGTTCCTACAATTTACCATTTTTTTTTATGAAAAACAATTATTTTACATTATTTTGTAAAAAACAGGCTTCGTGGTAAAATAGAAGAAGTGAAACTTACAACGTGAATGGAAGGTTTATAAAATGGAAAAAGTAGCGAAAAATTTAAGTGAAGTCTTACCAGAATTAATCATTAAAAAACAGGAAAGTCTTGCTAACTATACATATACAAAAACTGGTGGTCATGCAGACTTATTTGTGATGCCAAAAACAAAAGAAGAAGCGCAAACCGTTGTGAAATTTTGTCATGATGAACATGTGGCACTCACAATTTTAGGTAACGGTTCGAATTTAATTGTAAAAGATGGCGGTATCCGAGGTATCGTCTTGTATTTAGATTTATTAAATAAAGTGGAGCGACGGGAAACAACGATTTATGCGGGGAGCGGTGCCAAACTAATTGACGTATCACGTTTTGCACGCGATGAGAGTCTGACAGGACTTGAATTTGCTTGCGGGATTCCTGGTTCAGTTGGCGGTGCACTTTATATGAATGCTGGGGCATATGGTGGCGAAATTAGCGATTGTTTAGAAGGCGCAACAGTTTTAACAATGGCTGGCGAATTGCTCCACTTAGAACGTTCAGAATTAGCGGCGAAATATCGCCATAGTACCATTGCAGAAAAGAAATTGATTGTGCTTGAAGCTGAGTTTAAACTGGCGCTCTCGGAAAAACAGCCAATTGAAACGAAAATGGCCGAATTAACCGAGGCACGTGAATCCAAACAGCCACTTGAGTATCCTTCATGTGGCAGCGTATTTAAACGGCCACCAGGATATTTTGCCGGTAAACTTATTCAGGATAGTCAGTTGCAAGGGTTTCAAATTGGTGGTGCACAAGTTTCTAAAAAGCATGCCGGCTTTATCGTAAATGTTGGCGAGGCAACCGCAACAGACTATATGAAGGTCATCAAACACGTACAAGCAACTGTAAAACGCAATTTTGACGTCGATTTAGAAACAGAAGTCCGAATCATTGGGGAAGATTAAAGTGTCAGACTTGCGATGTATCTTTTAAAAAGATGGCTGTTTGCGGGGAAGTTATTTGTTACAATGGGATTGTTACTATTGTATGGGAGGACTATATTTGGAAAGTTTATTTGATTTTTTCAGCAAAAAAAGCACGCGACGTGTGTTAGTTTTTATGTTAGTCGTTTTTGTTTTGTATTTGCTCCGCAGTATGATGGATATTATCCTATTAACATTCATCTTTTCATTCTTAATTACAAGACTAGAGAACTTTATTTTAAAACGGATTTCCATTTACCGACAAATTATTGTGCTCATTTTATATGCCTTAATTGCGCTCGGGCTAACATTTGTTGTAGTCAAATACATACCAGTTCTAACCGAACAAATTGGGCAACTGGTGAAATTTGCTAATACTTTCTTTACACAGGATTCAAACAATGATTTCATTAACTATATCGTTACGATGGCGAATCAAATTGATATTATGAAATATACAGAGCAAGGCGTTCAAATGGTTGTCACGTATTTAACGAATATAAGCGTGGTTGCCTTTAACGTATTCATTGCCCTTATTTTAAGTCTGTTTTTCTCTTTAGGAAAAGATCAATTAATCACCTTCACCAATCAATTTGCGACCAGTAAAATTTCGTTCGTGTATGATGAGATAAAGTACTTTGGTACAAAATTTGTTGGCACTTTTGGTAAGGTGATTGAAGCACAATTTTTGATTGCCGTTGTGAATTGTGTCCTGACGACAATTGCTTTATGGATTATGGGATTCCCACAACTATTAACGCTTTCGATTATGGTGTTCTTATTGGGCTTAATTCCGGTTGCCGGTGTCATTATTTCGATGATTCCGCTCACCATTATTGCTTATACAGTTGGTGGTTTCCAATACGTCTTTTATATTTTAATTGTGGTTGTGATTATTCATGCGCTTGAATCTTACGTTTTAAACCCTAAATTAATGTCTGCTAAAACGGATTTACCGGTGTTTTATACATTCATCATTTTGATTTTTGGAGAGCACTTCTTTGGCGTTTGGGGACTAATTGTTGGGATTCCTGTCGTGATGTTTTTCCTAGACGTATTAGGGGTTACCGACCAAGCTGAACATTTACTTGAGAAGAAACCGAAAAAAGCGGATAAAACCTAGGCTATGTGTCTAGGTTTTTTTATTTGTTTTTGATACAATGGGAAAAGAAAGAGGTGCGTAGTATTGGATAGACATTTGTTTATAATTTCTTTTGATGCTTTAGGCGCAAAAGATTTGGAAGATATTGAAAGTTTACCAAATTTTAAAAAGATAAAGGAACAAGGCGCTCACGTTAAAAAAGTTCGCTCAGTTTATCCTTCACTTACATATCCAGCTCATACCTCAATTATAACGGGGCATTATCCGCTCGCTCATGGCATTGTAAATAATACAAAAATTCAGCCTGATAAAGCTTCGCCTGATTGGTATTGGTACAAAGATGCTATTAAAGTTCCGACATTATATGAACTGGCGAAAGCGAAAGGATATAAGACGGCTTCTTTTTTATGGCCTGTTGCTGCACATAGCGGTATCGATTATAACATCGCGGAAATTTTCCCAAATCGTTTTTGGTTAAATCAAGTGATGGTCTCTCTTTGGGGGAGCTCGCCACTTTTTCTTTTAAATATGAATAAAAAATACGGTCATTTGCGAAATGGGATTGAACAGCCGCAATTGGATGATTTCATAACGGCTTCAGTCATTGATACGATTCAAACGAAGAAACCGGGTCTTTTAATGGCGCACTTTGTTGACATGGACAGCATGCGGCATCGCTACGGGGTGACTTCAGATGAGGCGAAATCAGCGTTACAAAGACACGATAAACGATTAGGGGAAATCATTGAAGCTACCAAAGAGGCTGGTATTTTTGAAAAAAGTGTTTTTGCGGTTTTAGGTGACCACTATCAAATTGACGTCGACACGATTTTGCGCCTTAATATTTTGTTCGCGGAGTATAACTGGCTTAGCGCTGGCAATGACAATAAAATAGAGACGTGGCAAGTATATGCGAAAAGTTGTGATGGATCTGCTTATATTTACATAAAAAATCCTGAACTTGAAAGTCAAGTTTTCGAAGTACTGCAAAGTTTACCAGGGATTGAGAAAGTATACAATTCAACGGAAATCATTCGCTTAGGTGCAGACGCGGAAGCGACATTTATGGTAGAAGGGATCCCTGGCTGTTATTTCATGGATAACATCGACGGCCCACTCGTTGAAGAAGTGACACCAGAGAAAATCGGGCAGCCAGATTACTACAACGCTGTGCATGGGTATCACCCGCAGAAAAAAGATTACGAAACGACTTTACTTCTAAGCGGTCCGGGAATAAAACGCGGAAAAGAAGTGGAGCAAGCCAGTTTAATTGACGAGGCGCCAACCTTTGCAAGAATTTTGGGCTTTAAGATGCCAAAAGTCGAAGGGCAAGTCATCACAGACATTTTTGAGGGAGAATAAGTGAATGTTTACAAAAGAGGAGAAAAGTTGGATACTTCAAGATTGGGCGAATTCCGCCTATTCCATTATGATTACGACGGCGATTTTGCCGATTTATTTTAAAAGTTTAGCATCTAGTGCTGGAGTAAGCGATCATATGTCAACGGCTTACTGGGGGTATGCGAATTCAATTGGGACTTTGCTCATTTCTTGTTTGGCACCGATTCTTGGGACGATTGCGGATTACCAGTTTTTCAAAAAAAGATTCTTTAATATTTTTACGCTTTTAGGGGTTTTATGTACGGTTTCATTCGTTTTTGTGCCAAACGATGGCTGGCTTATTTTGCTTGGGCTTTATGCGCTATCTCTAATTGGTTTTTCGGGTGCGAATATTTTTTATGATAGTTTTTTAGTTGATGTGACGACGAATGACCGGATGGACCGGATTTCGTCAGCAGGCTATGCGTTTGGCTATTTGGGAAGTTCGATTCCATTTGTGATTTTTATCATTTTAAAAGCAACAGGAATACTGCCCATCAGCGAAGTGGCTTTAGTGAACATCGGTTTTCTACTTACAGCGATTTGGTGGCTTGGTTTTACGGTTCCTTTCTTTAGAAATGTTCATCAAAAGCATTTTCTGGAGCGAGTGAAAAATCCAGTACGCACGAGTTTTAAGCGTTTATTTACGACACTTCGGCAAATTAGCCAATACCGCACGATAGCGCTATTTCTAATCGCTTACTTCTTTTATATTGATGGTGTGGATACCATTTTTCGAATGGCGACATCATACGGTATTGATTTAGGGATTACGGACACAACGTTAATCATCATTTTGTTGGTCACGCAACTGATTGCTTTCCCGTTCACTATTTTTTACGGCTTTTTAGCCAAGCACTTTGGGGCGAAAAAGTTGATTCTCGTCGCCATTTTTGTCTACCTTATCATTTGTGTTTATGCAGTGTTCATGAAAACAACGCTTGATTTTTGGATTTTAGCAGTGCTTGTAGGAACAAGTCAAGGCGGCATTCAAGCACTGAGTCGTTCTTTTTTCGGGAAAATTATTCCAAAAGAGCGGTCAAATGAATTTTACGGTTTCTACAATATATTTGGTAAATTCTCCGCGATCATTGGCCCTGCACTAATGGGTATCATCACACAACTGACTGGAAATACCTCTTATGGTGTTGCCAGCTTAATCGTACTATTTTTAATTGGCGGGATTTTATTTTTATTTGTACGTGAGGAACGAATTTAAATTTTCTTTAAATCCTTTTAACGAATTGTTTATAAGTTAGCGCTATACTAATATAAACCATTCAAGTTAGGAGGAAACAAAATGAAAAAAATAGCTTCTATCGGAATCTTACCTTTTGTTTCCGTAGCGCTAGCGCTTTATCTTTACGTCTATTATTTTAAAGGCTGGCTATTATTTTACTTACATCACATTATGGAAATATATAGTTTTGTAGATTACATCGTGATTGGACTAACGGCACTTTTTATTTATCTCATCGGCGTACAGCTGATCGAATGGAAATTTAATAAGAAGTTAACGATTTTAGCCTATATGTTATATTTTGCTAGCTTGATTGTCCTATTATTTGGTAAAGCTAGTCATGTTCAAGGCTTTTCTTTTGAAACTTTTGATTTTATTTTTCCATTTTTAGAAGGGAATTTACGCGTCATTACGACAGGGAATATTTTAGCTTTTATTCCAATCGGCTTTTTATTTTATAAATGGAACTTTATTAGCACTTTACTAACAGCCATCATCTTAATTACGTTAGTCGAAAGCACTCAATTTATACTCGCCGTCGGTTTTTTTGATACAGGGGATATCTTTTTAAATGTGTTAGGCATTATGACTGGATATTCATTAATTCGTTTAAAAGTATTTATGACAATGAAAAAGAAAATCATAAAAAGTCAATGAAACTATTGGCTTTTTTTTGCGTATAAATGGCATAAGAAGCCCCTTTTTCGTGAGAGTGCTCTTTTTTATAAAAAAATTTAAACAAAAAGTGTTGACGAATCCACTACTTTGTATTACTATATAGTTGTACCTAGTAATACAAAGTAGAGAGGTGGACCTTATGAAAGGATTGACAGAACTGTTAAAAGGTGTCTTAGAAGGCATGATCCTCCAGAAAATTTCTAAAGGAGAAACATACGGTTATGAAATCACTAAGTATTTGAATGATTTAGGTTTTGATGAAATTGTCGAAGGTACTGTGTATACGATTTTAATGCGTGTAGAAAAGAAAGGCCTTGTAGAAGTTGAAAAGAAAAAATCCGATGTAGGACCTGCTAGAAAGTTTTACACGTTAAATGATACGGGTAAAGAAGAATTAGCAAGTTTTTGGAAACGTTGGGATTTTATTGCAGCTAAAATGGTAGAGGTCGAAGGAGGGGAACGAAATGATGAATTGGTATAAAAAATACCGCGAGGAAAAGCGTGCCTATAAAGCTTATAAAAAACGTGTTGCTGCCTTACCAACTGAGTATCGCCGTGTCATGGAGGGCATTCAAACGTATTTATGGAATTTCGCAAAAGGCTCAGGCATGATGGATATTTTAACGAGTGTTCTTGAAATGTTTGAAAGTGCCGTAGAGGACCAGCTAGATGTACGCGATGTTGTTGGTGATGATTTGGCAGAGTTTGCAGACAATTTATTAAATGAATTTCCAGAAGAAACTTGGATGGAAAAACAACGGAATGCACTTAGAAAAACGCTTAAATAGAAAGGAGAGGCTATGATGCCTATTATCGATATTCGGAATATTAAGAAAAATTTCAAAAAACAAACAGTTTTAGAAGATGTGAGCATTCAAGTAGAAGCAGGTAGTATTTATACATTGCTTGGTGCAAATGGTGCTGGAAAAAGCACATTGCTTAAAATTGTGACGGGGCTTTTAAATAGCGACGGAGGGAAAGTTGAAATTGACCAACTACCAGTTGATAAAGACCCGCGCGAAGCACAAAAAGTGTTTAGTTACAATGCCCAGCATGCAAGTGTTGACGAGGTATTAAGCGGTCTAGAAAATTTAGTACTGATTGGTAAGCTACGACACGTTTCAAATCCTAAAGCCGTTGCACTCTCCCTTTTAGAGCAATTTGGCTTGTTAGATGCGAAAGACAAAATTGTTTCCACGTATTCAGGGGGAATGAAACGAAGACTCGACTTGGCTATGAGTTTAGTAGGAGATGCTAAAATTTTATTTTTAGATGAACCTACAACAGGTCTTGATCCAAGTAGCCGCCTTGATTTGTGGAAAGTAATTCGGAAACTCCAAAGTAGTGGGAAAACCATTTTCTTAACGACGCAATATTTGGAAGAAGCCGATCAATTGGCAGACACCATAGGCTTTTTGAAAGATGGAAAGATTATTGCAACCGGAACGCCTAAAGAAATGAAACGCTTGGCGGGTGAGAACAGACTACATTTGACTTTCTCCCCAGAGGATTTAAAGCAAGCAAAAGAAGTTTTGATAGATTTCGAACCAAAAGTGCTTGCCCCTGAACTAATTTCTATTGAACTGACTGAAGAAATGACAACGATTTTGAATATTTTAAAAGTGTTGAACGACCATCACCTTGAGCCGACTGATTTTGAGACAATCCGTCCTACGCTTGACGATGTATTCGTGACACTGACGAAAGGGTGAACAATAATGAAAGAGTATTTCAGTGATATTTTCGCGCTATCAGGGCGCATTATTAAACACAACTTACGTAGTATTGATACGATGATTACAGTTGTGATTATGCCAATTATGATTATGCTAGGTATGGTATATATTTTCGGTGGTTCCGTGCAGATTCAAGGTTTATCCCATCAAGATTATGTGGATTACATTATGCCAGGGATTCTGCTTATTACAATTGCGTCAAGCTCAGCCTATACATCGCTTCGAATAAATCTCGATAAATCGGCAGGAATGTTTGAACGTTTTAAATCAATGCCAATCGCGAAGTCAGCAGTTTTAGGTGGACACGTGTTAGCATCTGTTATTTTTATGATGATTTCCTGTGCAGCAGTTCTTTTAGTAGGACTACTAATTGGTTTCCGTTCAGATGCAAACTTCGGAGAATGGCTACTCATTATTTTACTCCTTGTTTTATTCGCTTTTATGTTAACATGGCTCTCAGTCCCGTTTGGCTTAATGGCAGGGAGTATTGAAGGCGCAGGCGCATTCTCTTATGTCATCTTAATGCTCTTATTCGTTAGTTCAGCATTCGTTCCAGTTGAAGGAATGAACAAGTTTGTACGGATTTTTGCAGAAAATCAGCCGATGACACCAATTATTCAGACGTTGCGTGACCTATTTAACGCCCAGCCGCTTACGAGCGATGCTTGGCTATCACTTGCTTGGATTGCTGGTTTACTTGTTATTTCTTACATCGCAGGTATGAGAGTTTATCGGAAAGTATAATTAAATCGTAAGAAAAACCATTCCAATTGGAATGGTTTTTTTTATGAATAAATTCACTATATTGTCATAGAATTTTAAAATCTATACGCTAAGCTAAAAATACTGAAGTGGCAAGGAGGAATTATAATGAGGAAAAAATCGCTTATTTGGACAATTATCATGTTAATAGGGCTAAGTAGCATCGTTTGCGCCTATCTCTTTTCCCAAAGTCTTAAAGCAGAAGCTGATCAAAATGAAGATAAAAAAACAAAATTTAGTTTATCGGTTGCAACTTCAAAAGATGTAGAAGTACTTGATTATAGTAATATCGGAATAAACGCCTATCAAGATATTTTCAATACGGCTAAACAAGCACAAATTGCTCAATTAATTGCAGCAAAAAAAGCAGCAGGTCACTATAAATTCCCTCAAATTTTAGCATTATCAAATCCGTATTTAACGAATACAACGAGTGTATACATATATTTTGAAACTGAGAAAGTCAGTAAAGTAAGTTACCAAATATCTGCAGCAGGTTATCCCGATTTTGCAGGAGAGGCAAATAGTTCAGAAAATGAATACGAAACAAAACATGAATTCCAAGCGATTGGCTTTGTAGCAGGTGTTAAAAATACCATTACCTTAACAGTAACAGATAAGGAGGGAAATGAAACGACAAAAACATTAACCTATACACCTCCAAAATTAGTAAGTAAAGATAAAAACACATTAAAAGTCACTGATGGGACAAGCGAAAAAGCCTTAACAAGCGGTTTGTACACGGTGTTTGGTGATAAAAATGTATCACAAAGAGCCACTTACTTAGTGGATAACGATGGTATCATAAGAGGCGAATATCCCATTCTTTCTTACAACTCTATGCGTTTTGTGTTTGATGAGCAGTCCATGTATTACGGAATTTCAGCAGAAAAAATCGCTCGTATTAATCAGTTAGGGCAAGTTGAACAAGTTTATGATGTAGGAAGCGCGGGCTATAACTTACACCACGACTTTACTTTGGATAAAGAAGGCAATTTATTAGCGCTTGCAACAAGTGAAGAAGCAGAAGAAAAAGACAATTTGGTAGAGGACAGAATTGTTCAAATCAACACTAAAACAGGTAAGGTCAAACAAATTGCTGATTTTAAAGCGTTGCTACCTGATTTATACCAACTGGCAACCGGAATTGAGACTATCACAAGCTATGCAGGTAAATGGGATCCCATTCATTTAAATACAATTCAATATGTTGAAGATGGTAGCATTATTGTTAGCTCACGAGAAACTTCTACAATTATGAAGCTCAGTAATATCGAGGACGCCTTGTCAATCGATTACTTTATTTCAGATGAGAGTGTTTGGAAAGGTGTAGGGAATTATTCTAACTTTGTACTGGAAAAAGAAAGCGATTTTGTTTCACAACTCGGTCAACATTCGGTGACATATGTTGAAGATGCCACATTGGAAGAGGGGCAGTATTATTTATATATGTTTAACAATAATTCAAAAATAATGGATTCCCGAACAAATTTCGATTGGTCGGCATATCCTGATAGCTTCTCTGACCAAAGTACTGATGGTGATTACAGTCGCTATTCTAAATATTTAGTTGACGAGAATAAAGGCACGTATGAACTGGTCGACTCATTAGAAGTCCCGTACTCTGCCTTTGTGAGTAGCGTTCAAGAAATGGGGGATAATCTACTCGTGAATCCAGGCTTACAAGGTATATTTACTGAATATGACAAAAATCATCAAGTTATTCGTACTTATCAATTAAGCGGAAACGGAGTAACCTCTTATCGCGTGTATAAGTATGATTTTAAAGGATTTTATTTTAAATAAACTAAGCAAGCGTATGACTGTCGTTAATCGAGAGTCATACGCTTTTTAGCAATTACTTTTCAGAAAAATACATAAAAAGTGTATAAATTCACTGTATATGTGGTCGTTTAAGACGAAAAATGGGGTTTCTGGGGAAGTTTACGTTTTTGACACTTAATTTGTGATATAGTGAACATGATTCATCAACATCACGGTGAATCAATTTATCATCTTTTGGGATGATGAAAACAAACTCAAAGAGAGCCTTTTGGAAGGGGCTCTTTTTGGGGTTCCATTATTGTAAAATTACGTAAATGATGTGGTATAATAGCAAAGTGCCCAAAACAGGGCGAGCTGTTTAAAATAAGGAGAGATCAACACTAAATGACACATGCACTTGAAATAAAAGACTTAAGAAAAGTATACGCAACTGGCGTAGAAGCTTTACGTGGAATTAATTTAGTTGTAGAAGAAGGTGATTTTTACGCTCTACTAGGTCCAAATGGTGCCGGAAAATCAACAACAATTGGGATTATTACATCACTTGTCAATAAATCATCAGGCAAAGTGAATGTATTCGGTTATGATTTAGATACAGAATTAGTTCGTGCCAAGCAACAAATCGGTCTAGTTCCACAGGAATTCAACTTTAATCCGTTTGAAACGGTGCAACAAATTGTCGTAAACCAAGCTGGTTACTACGGAGTTTCCCGCAAAGAAGCGCTTAAACGCAGTGAAAAATATTTAAAACAATCCGATTTATGGGAAAAACGCAATGTACGCGCCCGTATGTTATCAGGTGGTATGAAACGTCGCCTAATGATTGCCCGTGCACTCATGCATGAGCCTCGCTTGCTTATTTTAGATGAACCAACTGCCGGTGTGGATATCGAACTTCGACGTGAGATGTGGAAGTTCCTGAAAGAGCTGAACGAGCAGGGAACAACGATTATTTTAACGACACACTATTTGGAAGAAGCAGAGATGCTTTGCCGTAACATCGGGATCATTCAGACAGGCGAACTAATCGAGAACACCAGCATGAAATCGCTACTCGCGAAACTCCAATTTGAAACGTTCCTTTTTGATCTGGCACCTTATGATAAAAAGCCTGAAATTGCTGGCTATAAAAGTTTTTTCGAAGACGAGTTAACACTCGCTGTTGAAGTGGAACGCAATCAAGGAATCAACGAAATATTTGAACAGCTCTCGAAACAAGGGATAAATGTTCTTTCGATGCGAAATAAATCCAATCGCTTGGAAGAACTGTTTTTGAAAATCACAGAAGAAGAGCACCGAGTGGAGGAGAAACATGTTTAATCTATATTATACAGCCTTAAAAAGCTTAGCCGTAAAAGAAACGAACCGTTATATGCGTATTTGGGTGCAAACCTTAGTACCACCAGTCATTACGACATCGCTTTACTTTGTCATTTTCGGCAATTTAATCGGTGGAAGAATCGGGGAGATGGGGGGATTCTCCTACATGGAATTTATCGTGCCTGGCCTAATCATGATGTCAGCCATCACAAGTTCCTATTCAAACGTGTCATCTTCCTTTTTCTCACAAAAATTTCAAAAAAATATTGAAGAATTGCTAATCGCGCCAGTGCCCACACATGTTATCATTTGGGGCTTTGTTATTGGCGGCTTAGGGCGAAGCATCCTTGTGAGCGCACTCGTTACCATGATTTCCCTTTTCTTCGTACCTTTACAAGTGTATTCTTGGTCTATTATTATCATTTCACTTCTGATGACGGTTATTTTATTCTCATTGGCAGGCTTATTAAATGGTATTTTCGCTCAATCTTTTGATGATGTATCTATTGTACCAACCTTCGTCTTGCAGCCATTAACATATCTTGGCGGGGTATTTTATTCCGTTGCTATGCTACCACCGTTTTGGCAAGCAGTTTCAAAAATCAATCCCATTGTTTACATGATTTCAGGATTTAGATATGGTTTTCTTGGAAAAACCGATGTATCACTTTGGGTTTCAGTGGGCATTCTTGTGCTCTTTATCGCCGTACTTTACTCGATTTGCTGGTATTTGATTGAAAAAGGGCGCGGGTTGCGAAGTTAAACAATTTGGAGCATCTAGAAAAGCAATTCTAGATGCTCTTTATTAATTCATGTGTAAAACACCCATTTTTATACCTAATTAATGTGCAATTTTCGTATTTTGTTCACAGCTTTTACGATATAAAATATGCTATTATATAAGTATTCACCAGGCGTTGCAAGACAGTTACCAACTCATTTCTGTCACGAAAAACCGACTTCTTACATTAGAAGTCGGTTTTTCTATTGTTACATTAAATAATTTGTTTTATTTATAAGTATTAGTGGAATAATTTACATATTAGGCGAGGAGTTGAAAGAATGAAGGGGAAGAAGATAATCTGGTTCGTTGTTAGCGGCTTTTTGATGCTAGTTGTTTTAGTTTCAGTCGTATTAGTAAAACATCAAGAAGCTGTGCAGGCAGTAGAAGAAAAAGAAGAGGCAAGAAAAGTGGCATTGGAGCAAGAAATGGCATTAGAAAAAAATGCGACTTCTGCAGTGGAACGCTTATTTGCATCTGAAACTGAAGAATTATTGAGTGACACGTATTCCGAAGATCTTAAAACGAAGGCTGAACAACTTGTGCAACAATTGGCTAATAAAAAAATGAAAGCCAATTTAAAAGGAAAATTAACTCGCGTAGATAAGTTTGTCAGCCAGATTTCTGCAAACCAATTGAAAGTGAATGCGTTATTTTCAAATGAGCAGAAGAAAACATTAGCGCAAAATGTAACTCGTGAAGACATTAATAGTGTGAAAAAAGCTGTGACTAATGGGACTTTACAGACTAAATCAAAAAAAGAACAGCTGGCAGATGTACAAAAAGCGTATGATTTACTTATTCGGAACGAAGAATTGCAAAAAGCAGCTACAAGTAGTTCAGCTGAAAGCCAGGTAGACAAAAATTCGAATGATGTTCAATCTTCGGCCAAAGAGTCTGCTACAAGTGTCCAAGAAAGTCCGGAATCGAAATCAAGTAAATCGAATTCCAATAATTCTTCCGGTGCACCATCAGCATCAAGCACGAACATACCGAGTGTTGCAAAAATGAAGCTTGCTTCACAAACGAATCAGATTATTACTGTCGTAGCCAGTGGAACGAGTGCAAATGTGAAATTTTGGGAAAAATCAGGCGAAACATGGAAGCAAGTATTTTCTACTTATGGCCAAGTCGGTTCGCAAGGCGTTGGTTCTGCGGATGAATACCATAGCAGGACACCTAAAGGGGCTTACTCCCTTGGTTTTGCTTTTGGAACAAGCAATCCGGGTACATCTTTAGCATTCAGACAAATTACCAATCAAAGTTACTGGATTTCAAATGTAAAGGATAATCAGTACAACACTTGGCAAGAACGAAATTCATCTAGCAATGCTGATGAACATATGGCAAGCTATCCGGCGCAATATCGTTATGGCGTTGTGATTAACTATAATACAAGCCGAACAAAAGGCGCAGGATCAGGTTTTTTCTTGCATTGTAGCAATGGTGCGCCAACTGCTGGCTGTGTCGCTATACCAACAAGTCAAATGGCAACAGTTTTACAAAAATTGCATAGCGGCGCTTATATCGTAAACGTAACTAGTGAGCAAGAATTATTGCAGTATTGAAGTACAAATTTATTTTTACTTTTTAATCAAATAAGATGTTCAGCATGACTTATCATATAGGCTTGGAGTGGTGTGTCATTTTCAGGTAATGAAAAAAGATAACCATTCCAAGCTTTTAATATCAAGTTTTCTAGTTTACATAATATATAACTTGAGAAAATTTTTATAAAGAATTTATTTTAGATTAGTTCAACTAAGAACTAATCTTTTTTGGAGGTGAAAATCATGCATCTTAGTCAAACGCATGATTTTCTTTCTTGCGCTTTGAGGATTTTCGTTGAATGGATTATAATACGTCGAGCGATTCGCCTGTAAAACTTTGCACAATCAATGGTTGAAGCAAAGAAATCACCTTTAATCGTTGTTAGAGTGTGGAGTGAATATGGCAATCGTTATTTTAGATTAGTTTTTCCTCCTCTAGTTGAGCATACCTTTTCCAATGCATTTTTAGTATATATCTAGTTTTGCCTATTGGCTTTCATGTGCACATAATTAAATGAAAACTACACAATATATCCATATCATTTTATGGATATTTGTGGTAAATTAAAAATATAGTTATATAAATACATATATTAAAAGGCGGGAGTTTGTTGAAAAAAAAATGGTGGTGGCTATTAGGCATAGTTATTGTAATTGTTATAGGATTAGTTGGAGGGAAAATGTATATGGATAATCAGAAAGAACAAAAAACATTGGAAGTAGAAAAGCAATCAATTGAAGTTTTGAAAAATACTTTTGTAGATGTAGCAAAAGTGAAAATCGAACGAACAGGGTATAATAATATGACAGGTTCTTATCGAATGGTCGTAACAATGACCAACAAACAAGGACAATCAGCATATTTTTCATATGGTTTTGTAGAAAATGATGATGAATTAGGTAGTTATGGCTTGGTTGATGAAAATGTACAGAAAAAAGGGATGACTTCAACTAAAATAAGAGCAATATTTTCTGACGGGACGGAGGAAGATATTTAATGATAAGTGATAAGCAATACAAAGGTTTAAGTGATTCAGTATATTGGCTAGACCCCGAGCATGAGAACTATGCGCCTGATATGAAGCAAGGGAATGCGTTTGACTATAAAGGGTCTACATATAAAATCTTAAAAACAGAGGATAATCAAAAAAATGGCATGCAAGCAATGGCAGTATCACCTGTTGATAAGAATGGAAATATAGATACAACAGAAGTCGTGATTGCTTATGCAGGAACAAATTTTTCCGATGAGTTAGATCGAAATACAGATTTAGAAACGGTTATAAAAGGGGAGGAAAAATTAGATCAAGACCCATTAAATCCTTTTAAGAATAAAGAGGTTGATGGGCAGGCGATAACCGCACGGGAATTTGCTGATGGTGTGAAAGCTGACTATCCCAATGCAAAAATCACGACTACTGGACATTCATTAGGGGAATATTTGGCTTTGACTGTAGCTGCTGAAAATAAGTGGCAAAATGTAGGGGTTAATGGACCAGACCCGTCGAATATTTTATCAGATGAGGCGAAAATGTGGATTGAAGAAAATCCGGGCATGTTAACGAATTATCGTAATCGTGCAGATACGATTGGAAATTATGGGAGCAATGGGACAGGTGCGGAAATTAAGGTGAGCATGGAAATGGGGGCACGTCTTAACCCTATAGATTATCATCAATTAAGTAACTGGAAGTTTGACAAGGATGGTAAGTTGAAAATACCAAATAATGAATACAATAAAGAAGCTATTATCCAACAAGCCGAGCGATATGTTATGGCAGAATATACTGCAAAGTTATATGCAATTGAAGTAATGCGAAAGAAATTTCAAGCAAGTGGCGAAGCAATCTCCGCGAATGAACAAATCTATTTAGATGATAGCCAATCGCTAGCTGTTGTAGAAACTTCGGTTGCAGAGTTTAGGACAGTTACAAGCAATGTGATTAAGGTTTATCAAGACGCTATGGATGAAGCTGAAAATCTGTGGAAAGAAACTTTGCGGCAATCCCGTCAAATGGCAGATTTATTAACTGAAAGTGAAATTTTGGAAGAATTATCAAATGTAGGTTGTACAGAACAGAAATTGGTCATTGAACCCTGTGAAAAATATCAAAGGAAAATTGAAAAGGTAAAAAAAATGGGAGTTAAATTTGATAAATTAGCCGAGGAAATCAAGGTGAGCATTGAAACATTACTGCAAAAAGATTACGAATTAGCACAACAGTTGGGGTGAAAAATGAATGAAAACAGAAGAAGAACTCCGAGGCGTCTATCGTTCTAAAAGACAAGAATTGGAAGAACAATTGAACGCTATATATCAATTTCGACAAAAGGGAGAAAAAATAGCGCAACAAACCTATGAAGAGATTAGTTACCATGTTCGTCAAAGAGAAGAGGACTATACAGAAGTTTTAGGGATTGCTCGTCAAGAAATTGAATATTTAGAAACCGCATTTCAAGAAGGACTGCGATTAAAAGAACGGGAAGTCGGACAAAAAGAAGAAGCGAATGAGGAACACTTTCGAAATGAACTACAGCGTTTAGAGAGAAGTAAAAAATGAGGTGATAGAAGAATGTTTGAAGCGTTAGATGACATGTTGAAAGAATACCAGAAAAACAATCAAAAAATACAGGTTCGAACAACAGGGATAATGAGTGCTAAAGCAGGTAAGTCAGCTGAAAAAGAAGTGCAGAAAAAAGGGAAAGAAGAAATAAAAATAGCTAAAGCATCTGTTTCAAAAACCAATAATCATTTGCGGGATTCAATCAAAGGGCATTTTGGAAAAAAAGTAACAGATGTATTAGAAAAACAAGAAACCGCACTAGAAGATTTCTAAGAGTGAGAGATTTTCAATTAAGACCTAATAAAAAATAAAATTCTTGAAGCAGGACGAGAGAATACCTTTTGTCTTGCTAATAAAAATATTTTCTAGTTTACATAATATATATTATAGGAAGTATAGAATTATTGTAAACAAAAACGCCTTCTAAAAAGAAAACGTTTTTTACTGTTTATTCCATTGCTTCAACGGCATGTTCTACAGGTTGTACTTTCAAAAATAAAATGCCCATGCCAACAATTGCTAAGACGGCAGCAATTAAAAATGGATAACTTGTTCCGAATGCTTCGCTAATGATGCCTGAACATAGCGGCGCAAATGCAGCGCCTAACCAGCGAATAAAATTATATGCACCACTTGTTACGCTACGTGCATATGGTGAATGTTCTATAACGGTTGTGGTAAACAATGCGTTGTTTATTCCTAAAATTAAGCCTGAGATGACGATTAAGACGATTCTAACCCATAGAATGTTAATAAGGCCTAATAAAATTAAAATGATCGCACAGGCTATTAATGTGAACTTTAATATGGTTTTAGAGTTGTATTTGGATTCTAAATCGTGCGCAACTTTGGCGGAGCCAAATGCAAGGCCTAAACCCCAGGCGAAAAAGACAAAACCAATTTTGATTGCAGATAATCCAAGGACAAGTGGTGAAAAAGCGAGAATCGTAAAGAAACAATAATAATAGAACATCCCACTTAACGAAATTTGTAGGAATGGTTTATAGGTAAACAAATGCAACATTTGCTTAATTGGAACTTGCTTTTTATCCACCGTGGCTGTAGTGTTTTTTGGCGCTTTTACTTTAAATAAAATGAGTAAACACGCAATGAAAATTAAAATAGCAGTTGCTAAAAACGGATAACGCCATGAAAGATTCCCTAAAACACCACCAAGCAATGGACCAAATGCCATTCCGAGCCCCATCGCCGATTCATATAAGCCAATGGCGTGTGAGGTTGTATGAGAAAGTGAAATTAAAAGCGTCATAGCGGTCGCTAGAAACATCGAATTTCCGAATCCCCACCCTGCCCTAAAAATGGATAAAGCACCAATGCTATTTGAAAAACTACATAAGAGTGCAAAAATTGTTACTAAGAAAAGACCACCAACTATGAGCTTCTTATCTCCTACTTTACTGGCAATAATCCCGATTGGAATCATCATGATGGCCATTGTGAAAATATAGGCTGTAAACAGCATTTCAACTTGTGAATGTGTGGCACCAATACTTGAAGCGATACTCGGTAAAATTGGATCGACAATGCCGATCCCCATGAAGGCAAGTAGCGAAGCCGCAAAAGTAATCCACTTACCAGTATTTTTCTGTTGTTCAGTTAACATGTTCGTTCAACTTCTTTCTATTTTTTTCGACTTTATTAGTGTATCGCTATTTTATTTATATGTCAATATTTACATATGTTATTTTTGGCGAATTCTTTGCACAAATCTGCGAAATAGATTACAATGAGCAAGAAGAAAGCTACGAGAAAGGAAGTAAATTTTGTGAAGTCAAATATTAATTTGCTCGGCTATACTTTGCTTGAGATGATTGCCCGTGAAGCTTCAAGCGGCTATGACCTCGCTAATCGCCTGCGCATCATGCAAAATACAAATCACAGTCAGATTTACCCAATGCTCGCAAGGCTCGAAGATGAAGGCTATTTGACCGTTCACACGCAGCTGCAAGAAGGTAAACCAAATAAAAAGATTTACGCCATCACAGAAAACGGCATTTTTTTATTAAAAGAATGGTCCGAAACGGCACTTAAAATACCAGTGACGCGTGATGAATTTATTATTAAACTGCAACTGGATTGGCTGAACCCTGAACGAACGGCAATTCTTTTAGAAGAACGCATGACCTATTTAGAGGGCCAACTGCGATTGACAGAAGATAGTTTAGTCCATTTCGAGCAACTTTTAGGATTAGCCACAAAAAATGATTTTGTAAATAACATGTCCTACCAAATTTATTTGCGAAAACGCGACTTAATTCGCGCTGAAATCGATTGGTGCCGGGATATTTTAAAACATAAAAAATAAGCCTCCTATAGCGAAGGCTTATTTTTTATGCGTATGTGGCCGTTTTTAAAATCTCATTGGCCATTTTAATCGTTTCCTCATCAGGTGGTTCAATTCCTTCAAGCGGATAACGAATACCAAGTTCTTTCCATTTATAGACGCCCATCGTGTGATATGCCAACACTTCAACGCGTTTTACGTTTGGCAACGTATCGATAAAGTCGCGTAAAGAAGTTAAATCAGCAGGATCATCTGTTTTTGTTGGGATTAAGACGTGGCGCACCCATATGGGTTGATTTTTATCGCGTAAATAATGTGCAAAATCTAAAATGGGGGCATTGGATTTCGTTGTAAGTTTTAAGTGCTTCTCAGGATTCATTTGTTTGATGTCAAGCAAGATTAAATCGGTCACTTCCATGAGCCGGTCTAACTTTTCAATGAATTCGGGTTCTCGTGTGAAACAACCACCACAACTATCGATGGTCGTATGAATCCCAGCTTTTTTACATAAAGTAAAGAACTCAATCAAGAAATCAATTTGCAGAAGTGGTTCACCACCACTCACAGTAACACCGCCGTCTGAAGCCTCCCAAAATTCACGGTATTTAATGGCCTCATCAAACACGTCTTGTGCGGAACGTTCTGTGCCTGTGCCAATTTTCCAAGTATCGGGGTTGTGACAGAACTGGCAACGCAGCAAACACCCCTGCATAAAAACAATAAAACGGATTCCCGGACCGTCAACCGTCCCCATTGATTCAACTGAATGTACGCGTCCCATTACTTCTGACATTACTAACCTCTTCCTTTCGATTGGCTTTAAAAAGGGGGATGCTGCTTCTCGCCTAGCATCCCCTTTTTTGAAATCTAATGTTTTAATTACATGCTTTCGTGCATTGTACGGTGGATAACGTCTAGTTGTTGTTCACGAGTAAGTTTGATGAAGTTAACTGCGTATCCAGAAACACGAATGGTTAATTGCGGATATTTTTCTGGGTGATCCATTGCATCCATTAACGTATCACGATTGAATACGTTGATGTTTAAATGATGCCCCATTTTACTAGAATAACCGTCTAACATCGCAACTAAGTTATTAATTTGAGATTCATCTTCGCGACCTAGTGCTTTTGGTACGATAGAGAATGTGTTAGAAATACCATCTTGACCATATTCATATGGTAATTTTGCTACGGAAGAAAGGGAAGCAAGTGCTCCTTTAGTGTCGCGTCCGTGCATTGGGTTCGCACCAGGTGCAAATGGTTCGCCAGCACGACGTCCGTCTGGTGTATTACCAGTTTTCTTACCATAAACAACGTTCGAAGTGATTGTAAGAACAGAAGTTGTATGAACAGAATCACGGTAAGTTTTGTGTTTTTTAACTTTTGTCATGAAGCGTTTTAGTAAGTCAACTGCAATTTCATCTACACGGTCATCATTGTTACCATATTTAGGGTATTCACCTTCGATTTGGTAATCTGTCACGATACCATCTTCGTCACGAATTGGCGTTACTTTAGCATATTTAATTGCAGAAAGTGAGTCAGCTGCAACAGATAAGCCGGCAATACCAGTTGCCATTGTACGTAAGACATGTGTATCATGTAAGGCCATTTCAATGCGTTCATAAGAATATTTGTCATGCATATAGTGAATAACATTTAATGTATTAAGGTAAAGTTCTGCAATCCATTCCATCATCGCATCATATTTTTCCATTACTTCGTCGTATTCAAGAACATCGCTCTCGATTGGACGGAAAGCTGGGCCAACTTGTGCTTTTGATTTTTCATCAACGCCACCGTTAATTGCGTATAGCAATGTTTTCGCTAAGTTCGCACGAGCGCCAAAGAATTGCATTTGTTTACCAACACGCATGGCAGATACACAACATGCGATTGCATAGTCGTCGCCCCATTTAGGACGCATAACATCGTCATTTTCATATTGAATAGCAGATGTTTTAATCGACATTTTTGCACAGAATTTTTTAAATCCTGATGGAAGTTCAGTAGACCAAAGTACAGTTAAGTTTGGTTCTGGAGCTGGTCCTAAGTTGTCTAATGTATGCAAGAAACGGAAAGAGTTTTTCGTTACAAGCGGTAAACCATCTTCGCTAATTCCGGCGATGGATTCAGTTACCCAAGTAGGGTCTCCAGAGAATAAGTCATTATAGTCAGGTGTACGAGCAAATTTAACAAGACGAAGTTTCATGATGAAGTGATCCACAATTTCTTGTGCTTCTTCTTCAGTAAGAACGCCGTTGCGCAAATCACGCTCTACATAGATGTCTAGGAATGTAGAAGTACGTCCTAAACTCATTGCCGCACCATTTTGTTCTTTAATTGCTGCTAGATAGCCCAAGTATAACCATTGGAACGCTTCTTGAGCAGTTTTTGCTGGCTTAGAAATATCAAAACCGTGTTTTTCCCCTAAAACTTTAAGTTCTTGAAGAGCACGAATTTGTTCGTTGATTTCTTCGCGTAAACGAATGATATCATCGCTCATAGTGCGAAGACCTGTGTTATTTAAATCTTGTTTCTTTTGGCTAATTAAGTAGTCAACGCCGTAAAGAGCTACGCGACGATAGTCCCCGATAATACGACCACGGCCATAAGCATCTGGTAAACCAGTAATAACCCCAGATTTACGAGCAGCACGCATTTCAGCAGTGTAAGCATCAAATACACCTTGGTTATGTGTTTTACGATATTCTGAGAAAATATGGCTGATTTCTTCATCAACTTTAAAGCCATAAGATTCTGCAGCTACTTCCGCCATACGGATACCACCGAATGGTTGTAAACCACGTTTAAATGGTTTGTCCGTTTGGAAACCAACAACTTTTTCTAAGTCTTTGTTTAAGTATCCTGGGTCATGTGAAGTGATGGTCGATACGATTTTTGTATCCATATCCAAAACGCCGCCGTTTTCACGTTCTTGCTTTGTTAAGTCCATAACTTGATCCCATAACTTGTTTGTTGCGTCTGTTGGGCCAACTAAAAAGCTGTCGTCCCCTTCATATAAGCGATAGTTTTTCAAAATGAAATCTCGTACGTCTACTTCTTCTTGCCAGTTACCACCAGTAAATTCATACCATTGTTCAGTCATTATGGAAACCCTCCTGTTATTTTGCTCATCTTCGAGCGTTTGTTAGTGAGCAAAGTTAGTTATATTTATACTGTTATCATAACATAAAATAAAAAAAATGCTACAGTTTTGCGCATCTTTTTTCAATCTTTTCTATTACATTTATGTTACATAATGCACAAATGGCTTTATTATCGCTTGTTTTAAAGGTGTTTTAACTTTAGTGGAAAAAAATATTTTTATTTTAAAAATGATTTTAATTTGCCTGTATTAGTAAAAAGCACCATTTTTGTTATAGTACAGTTTTAGAAACCGCTTTCTGTTTCATATAATTGTTTTTCATGAAAACAACTACAGACTGATGACGAGGTAAAGCTTCCCTTTGTCATCAGTCTGATACGATACGCATTAGTTTAGAGTTGTTTCGTCCATAATTCTTTATTAGAAGTTGTAATTGCAGTCGCGCCAGCAGCTAAGACGGCATCAATTTGGCTTTGCCGTTCAATCAATCCGCCAGCAATAATGGGAATTTGAAGCTTTTCATGCATGTTTGCAATTTGTTCAGGTAAAATCCCTGGCAAAAGTTCAATCGCATCAGGCTGCACTTTTTCAACCAATTTCATGCCTTTTTGGTAGGCGCTTGAATCAATCATGAATAAACGCTGAATGGCCAGGACTTTATGTTGTTTGGCCTTTAAAATGACATTTCCACGTGTGGAAATAATGCCATCTGGACGAATTTGCTGGCAAATAAAATCAACCGCATAGTCATCATTCTTCAAACCATTAATTAAATCCGCATGGAGCAATACTTTTTTTCCCGTAGACTTCGCAAAATCAACGAGTGATTTCACTTGTGCCACATGTGTTTCAAGCATTACCATATACTGCACAGATTGCTCAGCGATTTTTTCAATATCGCGTTGATGATGAGCAGCCGGAATAATTTTTTGTCCGCCAAATAATTCCTTCACATTGTTCTCCTTACATGACCCGCTTAAACATTTTTTCAAGCTCATAGGTCGTATATTTAATAATAACAGGTCTCCCGTGCGGACAAGTAAACGGATCACTAGCCTCGCGGAGCGTATCAAGCAGTGCTTCCATATCAGCGGTCGTCAAATAGTGATTCGCCTTGATGGATTTTTTACAACTCATCATAATCGCAGTGTCTTCACGGAGCTTATGAATGCTAATGTTTGGAGCATGGAGCGCCTCATCCACAATTGCCCGAAGCGTCTCCTCCTCTTCTCCTTTTGGAAACCAGGTTGGATGAGCGCGAATAATAAAGCTATTTTGGCCGAAAGACTCTAAGAAAACGCCGACTTCTTTAAGCCGCTCCGTTTCAGCACTTAGACGAATGTATTCATCATTGGAAAATTCTAAGACAATCGGGACGAGCAATTCTTGTAGCTCGCGTTCCACCTCACCAATTTTCTCACGGAAAAATTCGTACTTAATGCGTTCTTGCGCCGCATGTTGATCGATGATAAAGAGCCCCTCTTCGTTTTGCGCCAAAATGTACGTCGCATGCATTTGCCCAATCGGATACATTTTTGGAATGCGCTCCTTCTTTTCTTCTGGCACAGGGGCCGCGTCCGTTACGTACTCTTCAGGCGGTTCTTTTAAAATCGAATCCCAATTCTCAACACCTTTTTCTTCAGGAATAAAGTCTGGGACATTTGGCTTTTCAAACAAAGTGGGTGGTTCTTGGCGCTTCGGTTCGCTTTCTGCTTCAAAGTCAATCTGCGTTTGTTCCGAAATGAGCTTCTCGCGTTTGGACACGCTCCCGTCTGGAATGAGCTGTAGCTTATGAAAAGCTTCTTTGATGGCCGCTGTAATCAGCTGACCGAGTTCCTTTTCTTTGCTTAGGCGGACTTCCAATTTTGCGGGGTGCACATTGACGTCAATGATAATCGGATCCATTTCAATTTGCAAAACAATAATCGGAAAACGCCCAATTGGCAATAGCGTATGGTAGCCTTCCTGAATGGCTTTCACAAGTGCGAAATTTTTAATGAAACGTCCGTTAATTATCGTTGAAATATAATTGCGATTCGAGCGATTGACTTCCGGTAAAACCCCGTACCCGCTCACTTTAAAGTCGAGTGATTCAGCAGAAATCGGCACAGTTTTCTTGGCAATTTGCACGCCATAAATCGCCGCAATGACTTGGCGTAAATCATTATTGCCGCTCGTATTTAAAAGTGGCTTGCCATTATGACTCAGGCGGAAACTAATTTCAGGATGCGCAAGCGCTAGACGGTTGACAACATCTGTAATGTTTCCGAGTTCAGTTGGCAAACTTTTTAAATATTTTAAGCGCGCTGGCGTATTGTAGAAAAGATCGCTTACTTCAATTTGCGTCCCGCGCCTTGCCGAATCACTATGCTTTTCTTTTTCGCGACCACCTTCGATGACAATTTTTGTCCCAGTTTCCCCCGTTGAAGTTGTCATTTCAACGCGAGCCACAGAAGCGATACTCGGAAGAGCTTCTCCTCTAAACCCTAGCGTGTGCACACGGAATAAATCATTTTCGTTTTTTATTTTGCTCGTTGCATGGCGCAAAAAGGCTGTTGAAACGTCTTCTGGATCAATGCCTGCGCCGTTATCGATGACCGTCATTTTTGTCAGACCAGCTTCTTCTATTAAGATGTCAATGACAGTGCTTCCCGCATCAATCGCGTTTTCTACGAGTTCCTTGATGACCGAAGCAGGTCGTTCAACCACTTCACCTGCAGCAATTTTGTTCGATAGGTCGTCTGTTAATTCAATAATTTTGGCCATAAAATCACAACCCTTTATAATTTGCTTTGTAGTTCATACAATTTGTTCATTGCGTCCATTGGCGTCATCTGCATCAAATTCAATTTTTTAATTTCTTTTTCAACCAAACTACTTGCTGCTTGCTGCTTAACCGGCGTTTCCATTTCAAACAGCGGCAACTGCATATCGTCAGATACATCAGCCTTAGTTTCTTCTTTTGGAGCAGCGACCAGTTGATTCCCTTCCGCTTCAAGCGTTGCCAAAATCTCGGAAGCACGCTTAATTAAAGGGGCCGGCAATTCCGCAAGCTCCGCTACATGAATCCCGTAACTCTTATCTGCTGGACCTTCATTAATCTTATGAAGAAAAACGACTTTTCCATTTTCCTCTACCGCACTAACATGAATATTGCGCAGTTTTGGTAATTCGTCATCTAAAACCGTCAGTTCATGGTAGTGGGTTGAAAATAACGTTTTGGCATGGACTTCGCTGTGAATGTACTCAATAATCGCCTGAGCGAGCGCCATACCATCGTAAGTTGCCGTCCCGCGACCAATTTCATCGAATAAAATTAAGCTATTTGCTGTTGCATGCACAATCGCATTGCGCGCTTCAAGCATTTCCACCATAAAGGTACTCTGGCCAGCGATTAAATCGTCTGCCGCCCCAATTCGTGTGAAGACTTGATCGAAAATAGGAAGTGTCGCACGCTCTGCAGGAACAAAACAGCCAATTTGCGCGCAGATTGCCGTTAGCGCGACTTGACGCATATACGTACTTTTCCCCGACATGTTCGGTCCTGTAATGAGCAGGATTTCGCGATTCTCGTTCATCAGGCAATCATTGGCGACATAGCTCTGTGCGCCCATTACTTTTTCAACGACCGGATGGCGACCTTGAACAATTTCGAGCTTGCCGTCTGCGCTTAACTCCGGGCGAATAAAGCGGTTTTTTTCGCTAATTTCAGCAAAGCTTTGCAAGCAATCAATTTCACTTACCGCCTTTGCAAGCGCTTGAAGCCGCTCGATGTAGTCTTTGACAATTTCCCGAACTTCCGTAAACAATTTGTACTCAAGCTCAACACTTTTTTCTTCCGCATCTAAAATCAGTTTTTCCTTCTCTTTTAGCTCTGGAGTAATATAACGTTCGGCATTCGTCAGCGTTTGTTTTCGCTCATAACGCCCCTCTTGTAATAAATGGGTATTGGCGCGAGTCACTTCAATATAGTAGCCGAACACCCGATTGAAGCCCACTTTAAGCGATTTAATCCCCGTGAGTTCGCGCTCCTTCCGTTCCAGTTCAGCAATCCAAGTCTTCCCGTTTCGGCTGGCATCGCGGTATGTATCAAGTTCATCGTTGTAGCCATCGCGAATAATGCCCCCTTCCCGAATCGAAATCGGCGGGGAATCAATTACAGCTTTTTCAAGTAAGTCAGTAAGGTCCTCACATGGATCAAGTTTTTCACCTAAACTATTTAAATGTTTGGCGCCTTCCATGTTCGTAAGTACAGCTTTAATCTTCGGAATTTGAAACAGTGAATTGCGGAGCTGAACTAGGTCGCGAGCATTGACATTTCCGTATGCAACCCGGCCAGATAAGCGTTCCAAGTCATAGACATTTTTTAAGTTTTCAACAAGTTCAACGCGCTCGAAGAAATGTTTCATCAATTCTTCTACATCATTTTGACGCCCAGTAATCATTTCATGATCAATAAGCGGGCGGTCAATCCATTGTTTGAGTAAGCGTCCGCCCATTGCTGTTTTTGTATGGTCTAGCAACCATAAAAGCGTCCCCACGCGTCCTTTGCCACGAATCGATTCCGAGAGTTCCAAGTTGCGCTTAGAATAGTAGTCCATTTTCATGAAGTGGCTCGTTTCGTAGTGAACAGCTTTTTGAAGGTGCCCTAAATCGCGTTTTTGTGTATCAGAAAGGTAGTTCAGTAATAAGGCAATCGCTTTTTTCTCCGAAAGAGCAGTGATGCGGTCAATAAGTTTATTCGCCAGCTCACAGCCTTCCGTTTCTTCATGATTTGAGATAAGCAGCCCCATTTGTTTAGTCAGTTCCTCAGATAGAAGGAGCGCGTCATCTTTACGAGCCACAAGTTCTTTTGCAGAAAGCGTTGTGAGTTCATTTAATAAACGATCTTCGCGTGATTCTAAAACGGTCGATTTGAGTTCCCCGGTTGATAGGTCACAGTAGGCAAAGCCAAATTCTTTATCCTCGTATAAATAAAAAGCCGCGATGTAGTTGTTTTCCTTCTCTTTCAACCCTTTTTCGTCCATCACGGTCCCGGGAGAAATCAGCTGAACAACTTCTCGTTTTACCATGCCTTTTGTCGTTTTTGGGTCTTCTACTTGTTCGCATATCGCTACTTTATAACCTTTTTCAATCAATGTATCAATATAGCCACTTGCTGAATGATAAGGTACACCACACATTGGGATTTTACCTTCTCCTCCGCCTTCACGCCCAGTTAGTGTAATTTCTAAAATTTGCGATGCATTTAACGCATCTTCAAAAAACATTTCATAAAAATCACCTAAGCGAAAGAAAAGGAAAGCATCTTGATAGTTCTCCTTAATACTCAAGTATTGTTGCATCATTGGTGTGTACGTTGTCATTTTCTACATCATCCCTTACTTCATCGCGTTTTTTTCATCTTTATATTATACCATAAATTTTTTATCGATTAAAAAATAAACAGACTGATGACGTTTTTTGTCATCAGTCTAGATCTTTTTTCAATTCACTGTAAATCGAATCCGTAATCGTTTGGAGCAAATCATTGGCGTCGCTTTGGGCACGTCTAAATTCCCTCACAACAGGCAAATCATCAATTTCTTTTTTTAATTCTTCAATTTTTGCTTCTGACTGTTTCATTGCTTCATACTTTCCGTAATGTTCAAGGTTGACGGATTGTTTTTGCAGCTGTTTAATCTCTGCGATTTTAGCCTGCACTTTTTGGTTCGCATTAATTTGCTCTTCCGCTTTTTTATAAAATTCGATTTCCTCTGTATGTTCAAGCGCTTCTTTTAATTCCGCAGCTTTTTTCAAAATATCTTCTTTCTTATACGGCATGCTTACACCCCTCTTTTATTCATAAAATGGATGATCATCATTGATTAAAATACGTTCAATTTTGGAAGCACGTCCTGTTTTTTCGTCTAAAGTTATTAAGCAACCAGATAATACGCCGCGTCCTTCTTTTGGTACTTCAAATCGCGTTGGCAGCTGTGTTTTAAAGCGGCGCAGCACCGCTTCTTTATTCATACCAAGAATCGCATCATACGGTCCAGTCATTCCCGCATCTGTTAAATAGGCCGTGCCTTCTGGCAAAATGCGATTATCCGCAGTTTGCACATGCGTATGTGTACCAACAACAGCTGAAACACGTCCATCTAAATGCCAACCCATCGCTTCTTTTTCACTCGTTGTTTCCGCGTGGAAATCAACAAAAATGACATTCGTTTTTTTAGTGGCTTCAGTAACGAGCGTATCAATCATTTCAAATGGATCTTTCAAATCTTGCCCCATAAACGTGCGCCCCTGCAAGTTAATCACCGCAACAAGCGTTTCATTTACTTTCACATACACAATGCCCGTTCCAGGCGTACCTGCCGGGTAGTTTGCTGGGCGCGCTAAATATTTCGCCTCATCAATAAACTCAAACACATCACGATTATCAAAACCATGATTGCCAAGCGTAACGGCATTCGCCCCTTGCTCTAAAAAGGTTTTATAAATTTTTTCTGTGATACCACGACCAGATGCAGAATTTTCACCATTCACAATCGTCACAGTAGGTTTGTATTTCTGCTTTAATTTCGGCAAATATTCCGTAATCATCTCACGACCAATCGAACCGACACAATCACCTATGAATAAAATTTTCATTTTTTGTTTCTCCGTTTCCTTCAAAAATTCGCTTAAAAAGCTTGATTTCGGCGTTCTAAAAGAGCAACATCCCGAAAAACACCATCCATCTTCCCTAAATTTTTATGTATACAAAGTGTTTCAAAACCAAATTTGTGATGGAGCGCAATGCTCGCCTGATTTTCCGGAAAAACAAGCGATGTCAGCGTCCAAAAGCCCGCTTTTTCACTCTCCGTAATCAAGCTTCTCATAAGCGCCTTGCCAACGCCCATTCCTTGTGCAGCCTTCGCAATATAAATACTTATTTCAGCAACACCACGGTAACTTGGCATGCTTGAAAAAGGCAAAAGTGCTGCCCAGCCAATGACTTCCCCCGCTTTTTTCGCAACGAAGCGGCAGTCCTTGAGGTATTTTGCATCCCATTCATAAAAGGTGAGCGGCTCAGTGAGAAACGTGGCATTTTTTGATTTAATGCCTTCTAAATGAATGGCCGCAACCTCTACATAATCATCTTGCTGCATCTTCTCAATTAAAATTTCCATCTCACATTGCCTCCCTTCAATTTAAAATCCGATACACGTTATAAATCCCCAAAACACTTGCCTTCCCGCCTAGCAAGCGAATTTCTTCGAGTGCATTTTGAACGAGCTCCGCCTTGTCTTCCGATAACAAGTCAATTAAAAAGAAATATTCCCCAAGCGCCGTTTTCAGCGGACGCGATTCGATTTTGCTCATATCAATATTCCGCCAAGCAAACGTCGATAAAATTTTATGTAAGGCACCGGGAATATTGTTTGGTAGAAGAACGCTCACGGACGTTTTTTCCTCTTCTTTTTTTAAAGGAATCGACATCTTTTCCCTACTTAAAACGACAAAACGCGTTTGGTTTAACTCGATATCTTGCGCATTTTCCTTCACAATTTGAAGTCCGTATTCTAAAGCCGCCATACGCGGTGCAATAGCCGCCACAAGTTCATTTTCATGTTCACTCACCCATTTAGCAGCATAAGCCGTAGAAGGAGTTGCTTCGCGCACCGCGCCGTATAATTCTTCTTTCAAAAAAGTCTCACATTGTGCGAGCCCTTGTGGGTGACTCATGACTTTTTGAACAGACTGCCAAGAAGCCGCATTCATTTTATGTACCATAACATGTTGGGCAATGGGCAAAACAAGTTCCGCCTGAATAGGCACATTTGAAAAGTGAAACAAGTAATCAAGCGTAATATTTACGCCACCTTCAATCGTGTTTTCAACAGGAACGACAGCCGCATCGACTTCGTTATTTTGAATCGTCATAATGCACTCTGGAATAGAGGCAGCAGGAATTAAATCAGCCGTAGGAAAAGCACTCTTCGCCGCACTATGCGTAAAAGAAGCCGCAGGTCCAAGATAAGCAATTTTCATAAGGTAAACGCTCCTTTCTAACCAAGTATCAGGCTGATAAACATGTTTATCAGCCTGATTTTAGTTTTCTACGCCAAAACGGCGCCGGTTACTCTTGGAATTCGAATTCAAAATCAAGCAGGCGAACGGTGTCGCCATCTTCCGCACCGCGCTTACGGAGTTCCTCATCAACGCCCATCGCACGGAGCTGTCTTGCAAAGCGATTAATCGAAGCATCTCTTTCGAAGTTTGTCATCGCAAATAGTCGCTCTACTTTTTCACCACTTAACACAAAAGCGCCGTCTGGGTCACGTGAAATGACAAAATCAGGTTCTTCTGCTTCAAATTTATATAACACCGTATTTTCTTCTTCTTTTTCGAGCAGTTCATCGAGCGGGAATTCAGGCGTTGTTTCCAGCTTGTCAGCGATAGCGAGTAGGAGAGCATTCAACCCTGTTTTAGTTAAAGCTGAGATTGGAAAAACGGGAATATCCTCGTCTAGTTTTTCTTTGAATTTTTGCAAATTAAGTTCAGCATCCGGCATATCCATCTTGTTCGCCACGACGATTTGCGGACGCTCTAAAAGGCGTAAATTGTAGTCTTCAAGCTCCTTATTTATCGTCACGAAATCTTCATAAGGTTCGCGGCCTTCCGCACCAGACATATCTACGACGTGTACAATGACACGCGTCCGTTCAATGTGGCGTAAAAATTGGTGTCCTAAACCAACACCTTGGCTCGCGCCTTCAATGAGCCCCGGCAAGTCAGCCATTACAAAACTACGACCATCGCCTGTATCCACCATACCTAAGTTTGGAACAAGCGTCGTAAAATGATACGCAGCAATTTTTGGGCGCGCCGCAGAAACAATTGAAAGTAGTGTTGATTTCCCAACGCTTGGGAATCCAACTAGCCCCACATCAGCAAGCACTTTTAATTCAAGCTGAATATTGCGTTCTTGTCCCGGTTCTCCGTTTTCAGATAGCTCTGGTGCAGGATTCGCTGGTGTTGCAAAACGTTTATTTCCGCGTCCCCCGCGTCCACCTTTGGCGATAATAGCACGCTGTCCGTGTGCCACTAAATCTGCAATCGTTTCGTCCGTATCAAGATCTTTCACAAGCGTACCAGGCGGGACAGGGATAACTAAATCGCTTGCACCACGTCCATGCATACTTTTACTCATTCCGTTTTCTCCGTGTTCCGCTTTAAATTTGCGTTTAAAACGAAAATCGACTAAAGTACGCAATCCTTCATCTACTTGAAAAACAACATTGGCCCCTTTGCCACCGTCGCCACCAGCAGGTCCACCATTTGGAACGAATTTCTCGCGACGAAAAGCAACCATACCATCGCCGCCATTCCCCGCTTTTACATTTATCTTAACCTGATCTACAAACATATCGTTTTAATCTCCCGTTCTTTAAAAGTCTTATTTAACATTATATCAATAAAATTGCCAATCACACAACATTTTATTTACGCGCACAAAAAAAGGTGCTAGAAACATCCTAACACCTCTTCTTTTCTTATTTAAATGCTTGCGCCGCTTTAACAGCTTTGTGCCAGCCTTCATATAGCGTTTCGCGTTCATCGTCCTTCATTTCAACTTCAAATTTCTTGTCGAGTTTCCAACGTTTGACGATTTCGTTTTTGTCTTCCCAAACACCAACCGCAAGACCCGCCAAATACGCAGCGCCTAAAACGGTCGTCTCCAAATTGTCTGGCCGCTCAACTGGAACATTCAAAATGTCCGCCTGGAACTGCATCAGAAAATCGTTTGCGGAAGCACCTCCATCAACACGAAGGGCTTTAAGCTTAATCTTCGAGTCTTCCTCCATCGCATGAAGCACATCACGTGTTTGATACGCCAGTGATTCAAGAGTCGCCCGAACAAATTGCTCTTTCTCTGTGCCGCGCGTTAATCCGAAAACAGCACCACGCACATCTGAATCCCAATATGGTGCGCCTAGTCCAACAAACGCCGGTACGACATAAACACCATCAGAGGACTCAATCTTTTCTGCATAGCCTTGTGAGTCGCTTGATTGACGTAACATACGTAAACCATCGCGTAACCACTGAATAGCTGATCCAGCAACGAAAATACTACCTTCTAGCGCATACTCCACTTTTCCATCTAATCCCCATGCAAGTGTTGTCAGCAAGCCATTTTCAGACCGAACTGCCTTTTCTCCAGTATTCATGAGCAAGAAGCAACCCGTTCCATACGTATTTTTCGCCATACCACTTTCAAAACAACCTTGTCCGAATAAAGCAGATTGCTGGTCACCGGCAATGCCTGCCACTGGGACTTCCTCGCCAAAGAAATGGTAAGGTACGGTTGTTTCATAAACCTCAGAAGAAGGACGAACTTCAGGAAGCATCGATTTTGGAATATTTAACATATCCAGTAGTTCATCGTCCCATTTCAAATCATAAATATTGTAGAGCAGTGTACGTGATGCGTTAGAATAATCTGTGACATGAGCTTTTCCGCCAGTTAATTTCCAAACAAGCCAACTATCAATCGTTCCAAATAGTAATTCCCCATTTTCAGCGCGTTCTTGTGCGCCTTCCACATTGTCTAAAATCCACCGAACTTTCGTACCTGAAAAATAAGCGTCAATTAAAAGACCCGTTTTTTCACGAACCATATCTTCCTTGCCTGCTTCTTTTAGCTCCTTACAAATGTCTGCCGTTTGGCGCGATTGCCAAACAATTGCATTATAGATTGGATTTCCAGTTTCCTTATCCCAAACAACAGCTGTTTCACGTTGGTTAGTAATCCCGATACCCGCAATTTGTTTAGAGGAAATATTCGTTTTCAACAGAACGCCTGCAATGACGGCTAGTATGGAAGCCCAAATTTCGTTTGCATTATGTTCCACCCAACCTGGCTTTGGGAAAATTTGTTCAAATTCTTCTTGTTCTACCCCAATAACTTCGCCGTCACTATCAATAATCATTGCCCGTGAACTGGTTGTCCCTTGATCGAGCGCTAAAATGTATTTTTTTTCCACTACAATTGCCTCCTTTAAGTATTTTGGGGATACGCTCATCCCCAGATTATCTTATGTGTATTATACTAAATCTTTTTTCTTGTCGATTGTCATTGCAAAAATTAAAACGAGTACGAATAATGCCGCAAAAACCCATAACCAGACACCCATGTCTTTATTTACGACAGCGTTATAAACAAGTGCTCCAAGTCCTCCGCCTAAAATTGGTCCAAGGACTGGGACCCAAGAATAAGACCAATCTGAGCCACCTTTTCCCGAAATTGGCCAAACAAAGTGAGCAATACGCGGTCCTAAATCACGAGCGGGATTAATGGCATAACCTGTCGTTCCACCTAGACTCATACCAATTACAACGATTAGTCCGCCAACAGCAAGTGGATTCAAGCCGTTAGCAAATTGGTTCGCTCCTAAAGATAATAACCCAAAAACTAAAATAAAAGTACCTAATGCTTCACCAAAAAAGTTAGATGTATAATGCCGAATTGCTGGTGCAGTTGAGAAAACGCCTAATTTTGTCGCTTTATCTTCTGTTTTTTTCCAGTGCGGGTAGTAGTGTAACCAGACGAGTGTTGCCCCAATAAATGCGCCGATAAACTGAGCGGCAATATACGGGAGAACATAGTCCCAAGGGAATGCTCCTGCAAGCGCCATTCCAACGGTTACAGCAGGATTTAAGTGCGCCATGCTCATGTAACCGGAAACATAAACGCCCATTGTAACGGCGAGTCCCCAGGCAATCGCAACAACGACCCAGCCTGCATTCTCAGCTTTAGACCATTTGAGTGAAACGCCAGCTACAACGCCTCCCCCAAAAAGTACCAGTACAGCAGTCCCCAGTAACTCTCCTAAGAACTGTGTGCCTAAACTAGTGTCAATCATTTAGAACATCTCCTTTTTATCCTTAAGTTTGGTCCGTCTTTCTTTTATTCCCCTTAACGAACAAGCCAAACTTCATTTTATTTCAAAAAAAGAATGACAACCAAAACATTGGCAAATTATGAAAATTGCCGTTCTGATTGTCATCTCTTCTCCTGACAAGTTGATTAACTTGGTTCTATTAAATCACACTAGGAAAGCGCTGTCAACGAATGAACTTGCTATATTTTTCACATGTGGGAAGGATATATTTCATTCTTATGTAACGATTTTCAGCTATGACAGAAATATTTTCACATAAAAAAACCAAGGTGATAAACACCTCGGTTTTGATTTTACGCTTCTTGCGCAGCAGGATAAACACTAACTTTTTTCTTGTCACGACCCATACGTTCAAAACGTACGACGCCGTCAGTTTTAGCGAAAAGTGTATCATCGCCTCCACGACCAACGTTAGTTCCTGGATAAATTTTTGTTCCACGTTGACGATAAAGGATGGAACCGCCAGTAACGAATTGACCGTCTGCACGTTTCGCTCCTAGACGTTTAGACTCGGAATCACGACCATTGGAAGTGGAACCACCGCCTTTTTTGTGGGCAAAATGTTGAATATCAAATTTTAACATGAAATACACCTCCTATTTGGAGTTTATTTTAATATGATCAGGATAGCTGTACGCTAATGACCTAAGTTGATTCACCATTCCATTTAATAGGATTTGAACATTACTGTTTGCTACAAATTCTTCTGGAACTGTGTAAAAAAGATAACCGGATTCCTCTTCAAAAATCGGGGGAACACCTTCCATATCTTCTAAAGCACCAATCATTCCAAAAACAATGGATGACGCCCCTGCACAAACAAGATCTCTCCCATTTTCCGCAAAATCAGCATGTCCACTCATTGTAAACGAAACAATTTGTTCATTTTTCCAATTAATATTGACTTGAATCATGGTTTCGTCCTTTCAAATTAAGCATTGATTGCATCAATCGTTAATTTTGTGTAAGGTTGACGATGACCTTGTTTTTTGTGGTAGTTCTTCTTAGGTTTATATTTATAAACCGTAAGTTTCTTAGCGCGACCTTGTTTTGTAAGCTTAGCCGTAACAGTTGCTCCTTCAACAAAAGGAACACCCACCTTAGCTGCATCGCCGCCTACGAAAAGAACTTTATCAAAAGTTACCACATCACCAACTTCTCCTGCTAATTTCTCAACATAGATTTCTTGGCCAGCTTCCACTTTGATTTGTTTCCCACCAGTTTCAATAATTGCGTACATACTTGCACCTCCTCATACTCAGACTCGCCATCGTTGGGGGCAAAAATGCACTTGACCCAATTCTGTGCGGTTGTAGCGTGGTGCGCTACAAACATAACAGTAAAATAATATCATACAGAGTCTCTAGTGTCAATCTTTATTCTACTCGCGCAATTTGATAAAAAGATACCGTTTCATCTGCAATTTCCCAGTCAATTGGTGCGTCAGCTAAAACGCCTAAATCTAAAAAAGCAGATAAAACAGCTTCCGTTGTGATGATTAAAATAAAATTAAGCGAACTAAGGTTATATGTTTTAAGCTCTCGTTCGAGTTCATACGCAAGTGAATTGGCAGATTTCACATGCCCTATCCCTTTGCAACTTGGACATACATCAGAAGTGATTTCAAGAAGAGAGGCCTCTTTTTTTCGCCGTGTTAGTTGCATAAGCCCTGTTTTCGAAAAACCAGCAACTTGTGTTGTCACGAGTTCTTCTCTCACCAAACGTTCCATTTCCTCCAAAAGTTTTGCATGATCAACATCAGACATACCACCAATAAAGTCAATCACAATAAACCCACTAATTTGTCGCAGGCGCATTTGACGTAAAATTTCAGGAATAGCTTCAAAATTCACTTTTGATACTGTTTTTTCCTTCGTGAAATCACCTGAAAAGCTCCCTGAATTCACATCAATCACCCACATTGCTTCGGTTTTTTCAATAAACAAGGAAGACCCGTTTTTTAGATGAACGATAGGCTGCAACAATTTGACAAGGCTCCCGCTCAGCTTAAACGTATCAAAAATATCATCGTCTGCCACTAACTTTGTAGCAAACGGAAAGGAAACATCAGAAAAAACTTCTTTCACCTGATAAGCCTCGATAAAACGTGTGATTTTTTCAAAAAATAAATCTTCTGATGCATGAATAAGTCCCGGACGCTTTTGTTTCGCCGCTTTCTGCTCAAGCAAAGCGAATTCCCCGCGCAATTCTTCCAAGTGCGAAAAAAGCTCCGCTTCCGCCAAATTTTCCGCATCAGAACGGATAATAACCGCTTCTTCTGGCTTTAAAATATTGGTCACTGTGTCCCGTAACCTCGTTTTCTCATTTTCAGTTATGCGCTTTGAAACCGATACATATGATTTTCCTTTCATATAAACCAAATAAGAATTTGAAACCTCGACAATCCCCGTAACAAGAGGCAATTTTGTTTTCGACCCCATTCGAACAACTTGTACAAGCAAACGTGCGCCTTGCGTTGCGGCAACGTATTCAGGCAAGTCTTTTAAATGTAGGAAGCCCTTTTCAAACCCAAGATTCAAAAAAGCAGCATCTAATTTTTTATCAATCTTTTCAATTTGCGCTAAAAAAATATGACCTACTTGAGCATTTTGGCTCGGCCGAAAAAGTTGAAAATCAACCAATTGTTTATTATGAGTGACAGCAATTCGTTTTTCCGTATTTTTTGCATTAATAATAAGTTGCGGCATTAAAATCCCCACCTTCTTTAAAAAAAGCCCCCTTTTCAGAGGGCCTGTCTCATCTATTATTTACCACTAAAAAGTTTTTTTAACCGTGCAAAAAAGCCTTCTTTTTTAGTTTCAATCGACATAAGTGGAATGGATTCGCCTAAAATGCGGCGTACAATGTTTCTATAGCCTTGTGATGCCCGATTATTCGGTAACATTGCAACTGGATCGCCACTATTTGAAGAACGAATAACCTCATCGTCATCAATAATAATACCTAGAAGTTCGATGGACAAATGCGTTGTAATTTCATCAATATCCATAACATCCCCATTTTGCATCATTTGTGTACGGATACGATTAATAATTAATTTTGGTGGCTCGATATCTTCATTTTCGAGTAAACCAATAATTCTATCTGCATCACGAACCGCAGAAATTTCAGGTGTTGTAACAACAATGGCTTTATCAGCTCCAGCTACAGCATTTTTATATCCAGTTTCTATACCTGCAGGTGAATCAATTAAAATATATTCGTAATCCGGTTTTAGCTCATCGATTAACGTTTTCATTTGATCAGCACTTACAGCTGTTTTATCCGTAGTTTGCGCAGCTGGTAAAAGAAACAGTAAATCATCAAAACGCTTATCTTTAATTAAAGCTTGATGAATCTTGCATCTCCCTTCGATTACATCTACTAAATCGTAAATAATTCGGTTTTCCAGTCCAAGTACTACATCTAAGTTTCGAAGGCCAATATCCATATCAACCAAGCAGACTTTTTTGCCTTGAAGTGCAAGTGCTGTTCCTAGATTGGCAGTTGAAGTTGTTTTTCCAACGCCACCTTTCCCAGAAGTAATGACTATAGCCTCACCCATGTTTATCGTCCTCCCTCAAAATTCGAAATTTCAGGTCTAATTTTCCTAATTTTATGTATGTCATCAATTATGATTTCATCTTCGCGAATATAGGCTGAAAATAGTTCCGTATCCGCGATATCCTTATAATCTTCACTATCAAAGCCAAAAAACTTTTCCGCAATACGCACTTGCGAAGGATATAAGAATTTACCAGCAATGACCGAATCTTTATCGCCTTCAAAACCAGCGTGTACAATTCCTTTAATCTGCCCTAAGACAAAAATATTTCCAGTTGACCGTATTTGCCCACCAGGATTAATGTCACCAATAAGAAGCACATCACCTGTAACTTGAATAACCTGCCCAGACCGAATGATTGTTGCGAGCGAATAGATTTGATCTGCTTCTTTCCACTTTTTCGCATCCGCCTTCGTCATCACGTTACTATAAAAAGCACCAATCTTCATTTGGCTATTTTGAACGATAATTTTCGCAATTCTAGCCTCTTCCTCTTCTGAAAAAAGCCGGTTCCCAATTTGGACTTGGACCGAAAGTTTCTCGCCAGAATAAGGTGCTGTTTTTTGTTCTTTTAAAAGGCTAATCAATTCTGCTTCTAGTTCGTTAATACTTGCAGTGTCGCTTAAGAAAATTTGAATACCTTCTTTTGTTCCTTTCATTTGGACATTCTTTTTCATTCCCATATCACCCCGCTAAACTCATTTTCTTAAAACCGATTGCTTGTTTTATTATAGCAGAACTTTTATCTCTTTAACATAAAAAACAGCTTAATCGTGCTTATCAAGCATAGCAACCTTCCATACTTGATAATGACTCACACGATTTTAGCTGTTTTTATTAGGATTCAGATTTTTTTAATTTGAATAAGAAATATCGGAACGGAAAGAAAACAACTAAATAAAAAGCAAAATTCAATATAAGCGTTGTCCACAATCTATAATCAATGAATTCCGGGAAACTCATTGTCGTTGTTCCAATTAAATAATAAAACGCATAAACAAGTACTTCACATAATATAACATTAAAAACAGCTATCAAGCCAACTAGAACGATATTATTCTGCAAAACCTTCAAGAACTTATCTGTTATATAAACGATGAATGGGAAAATAGCAAAGTAAATACCCATAACACCCGTATAATAAATATCAAATAAAATCCCTAAAGTAAATGCATAAATAAGCGTCGTATTTCGTCTGTAAAAAGCTGTCATAATGACTAACATAATAAGAAGAAAATGAGGAATAAACAATCTCTCTTCTCCAAATAATACGTGTCCAAATTGAAGACTAACGACACCTTCTAAAATAAAAGTACCAATCATGATTGCCGGAAGCCAAATGATTTTCTTGACATTCATGACTAATTGCCTCCAGACGAATCAGTATTTTCATCACCAGACGTAGAAGTTTCCGCAGTACGTTTTAAAATCGTCACATGATTTAAATCATACATATCAGCACCTGGCTTTACATAAGCAGTTTGTGACAATCCCATTTTATCTGTTTCAACTTTTTCAATGGTTCCAATAAAAATGCCAGATGGGAATTTCCCACCAAGTCCCGACGTCACAATCTTTTGGCCTTTCGTAAACTTCATATCATAAGGTAATTGTTTTAATTCCAATAACTTATCATCACTATTATAACCATTAATAATCCCATAAGCCGAGGCGCTACCTTGAACCATTGCCGAAACACGATTACGCGTGTCAGACGATGTCAATAGCTCAACAGTTGATGACTTTGCACCAGTTGTCGTTATTCGCCCAACTAGCCCACCTGATGTAACAACCGCCATATCAGGTTTCACGCCATCTCTTGAACCTTTATCAATCTCAACTTGCTCATTCCAATTTGTCGGATTACGTGAAATGACAGACCCGTTTATAGGATCATAATCGCTTAAACTCGATTGAATATTAAGTGAGTCCTTTAATTCTTTATTCTCTTTTCGTAAATCTGCAACATCACTTTCCAGTTGCGCCAATTCTTCTAAACGTTCTTTTAAATGCTCATTCTCTGTATAAGTATTTTTTAAATCTTGCGCGCCACTTATAACACCAGAAACAAAGCTTGCTGGTTTCGAAACAACATTTTCTCCAAAACCAACAACATCTTTTACAAATTGTTCAGGCCACGATGCATTTTCTCTGTCTCTGAGAGAAAAACCGACAAGGGCCACAAGAACAATGATAGCTATCAGCATAATAATTAAACGCTTATTTAGAAAAAATTGTGGCATAATGAACACCTCATCTCGTTAATCCTCTTTTTTCGATTTGAAGCTAACACTTTCTAGTTGAAATAAATGAGTGTTCCATTTAGTTCATTTTTTTCTTTTTATACAAGTCCATATTTTCAAGTGCTTTCCCTGTCCCAATTGCCACACAATCAAGCGGCTCATCCGCAATAATTACAGGCATTTTTGTTTCTTCAGAAATGACAGAGTCTAAATTGCGCAGTAACGCACCTCCGCCAGTAAGTACAATACCTTTATCCATAATATCAGCTGACAATTCAGGTGGTGTATTTTCAAGTGTACTCTTAACTGCATCAATAATAGCTGAAATGGTATCGGATAGTGCTTCGCTAACTTCTTCAGGTGTTACTTCGATTGTTTTTGGTAAGCCTGTTACCAAATCACGACCACGTATACTGAAAGGTTCTAAATTGAGATTTGTAGCATCGGCAGAACCAATTTCCATTTTAATGGACTCAGCAGTACGATCGCCAATAAGTAAGTTATATTTTTTACGAATGTAATTAATAATAGATTCATCAAGGTCATCACCTGCAGTACGTACTGAACGGCTTGTGACAATACCTCCTAGAGAAATAACAGCAACTTCAGTAGTTCCCCCACCAATATCGACAACCATGCTACCAGTCGGATCCCATACAGGAAGCCCAGCACCAATTGCTGCAGCGAATGGTTCTTCAATTGTATAAGCATCTTTTGCCCCAGCTTGTCTTGTTGCATCAATAACTGCTCGTTTTTCTACGCCAGTGATGCCAGAAGGAACACAAATCATTACAAATGGTTTGCTAGCGCTCATTCCTTTGCTAGCTTTTTGGATATAATACTTCATCATTGCTGCTGTTGTATCATAATCCGCGATTACCCCGTCCTTCATTGGACGAATAGCTACAATATTGCCTGGTGTTCTACCAATCATATTTTTAGCTTCATTACCAACTGCCACTATTTCTTGCGTGTCTTTCTTCATTGCAACAACGGAAGGCTCTCTTAAAACAATGCTCTTTCCTTTCATGTATACAAGTGTATTCGCAGTTCCTAAGTCAATGCCGATATCTTTGTTTCCAAATCCAAACATCTGTATTCTCCTTTTCTTTCAAAAATTAACTTTTGTATAAGTAATCAATGAAGCTGACACATTTGCACAGTTCAAAAATTAAGTTTACCTTATCCCTCGAGTGCCACTATTTCTATCTAAACACATATACAACCATTACATTATAACATAACTGTTTCATCACGGCATTAATTTTTAATAAGAAGAAATAAAATTAAAGTTTTCTTTAGAAATACTTTTTTTCTTTCATACTAAGATGGCTGTTTTTGCCTATAATAATGTGGTCTAGCAGGCGAATACCTAATAGCTCACCAGAATTTGCAAGCCGTTTTGTGACTCTGATATCTTCTTGTGAAGGCGTTGGATCACCAGATGGATGATTATGAAAACAAATAAGCGAAGCAGCAGATAATTTTAGTGCAATTCGAAAAACTTCACGTGGGTGCACAACACTAATGTTTAAACTACCGATAAACACTGTTTCGCGATGAATAATTTGATTTTTAACATTTAAAAAGACACAGTGAAAATGTTCTTGATATAAAAAACTAAGTTCCGGCTGCACAATTGAAACTGCATCAAACGGTGTTTTTATCACATAAGTTGTGCTTTTTTCGTTTTGATTTAGCCTTTTTCCCATTTCAAGTGCTGCAACAATTTTCGCAGCTTTTGCAATGCCGATACCATTTATTTTTTGAAATTCTTCGATTGTAGCGTGTTGAACGCTATCCAGTTCCCTAAAGCGCATAACAATCCGATTCGCCACAGAAAGGACAGACTCGTTTTTTGTTCCTGTTTCAATAATTAAAGCCATCAATTCAGAGAGAGTTAGTGCATCAGGGCCATGCCTTACTAATTTTTCCCTAGGCGGGTCGTCCAATTTTAAATTCATTCAAATCCACCGACTTTCAAACATAAATAACTTAAATACCCAAGAAATATAAATGGGACAAAAGGAATCATTTTTTTTCGCGAAATTTTATGGGTTAAACAGGCTACACCTAAAGAAATGGCAGCAATTGTCAGCGCGTAGATAAATATTTTATAACTTGTTGCAAATCCAACTGCAGTACCTAGAATAATCAATATTTTAATATCCCCTAGTCCAAATCCTTTTTTGACAAAATAATAACAGGCACTATAAGCGATAAAGCTAATTATAAGTTGTATAGTAGCGAATAAAACCGCTTGATTTAAAAATTGAAAAATGAGTATTATTGTTAGAAAAAAGCCCAATGCAAGGTTAGGAACATGCAGAAAATAAATATCTGTTAAAAGAAAATAATACAAAAAGAGAAATACAATGAAATGAACCATACCGATATGATGCATAAGATAAAATTGATACAGGACAAGCATTAAAATTGGAAAAGTAATTTCTTGCCAAAAATACATCTTGTGTAGCGCTTTTTGACAGCAAATTGTTTTCCCTTTTTGGACGATATATGAAACAATTGGAATCATGTGTTTGAATGAGATTTCCTGTTTGCAGTAATCGCAATGAGAATGACGAAATAGAAATGGTTTCTTTTGTGGTGAATTTTGCGCGCAAACGTGTAAAAAAGAACCAAAGATCGAACTGTAAATAAAAACAAACATATAGCACAATTTATTTGAACCTCCATTTTTTCTAGATTCTATCAGTATTTTTTAAGAAAGTCATATTGATAAAAATCTATTTTGGAAATGAATTACATTTAAATTCGTAAAGTTTGCTTAGTTAAAAATGCAATTTTGTAGGCAGACTTTCTTCGTAAAATCTTTTTTTCACCGTTTGCATTTTAGTTTGCGATAAACTATATTAAAAAAACTCCCCCATCTAGGAGGAGAAAATCAAACACTACTTTCTTAATAAAAATTTTCGAACTTCCGAAATAAAATAGAGCGAGCCTGAAATATATATAGTCGTCGTCAATTTAGCCGATTGTTTTTCCTGTATAAATTCTTTCCAATCTAGTACAGCGTTTATTCCGTTTTCTTTTGAAATTCGTTTCACATCGTCCTTCGAAAGAGATCTTGGAAAATCAAAAGTTGTTAGATAGAGCTGTACATGTTGAAGTTTTTTTAGAGATTGAATCATACTCGTATAATCTTTATCACTTAAAATGCTAATTAGAAGTTCTATATTATCTTCGTGTTGTAAATTATTAATAAGCGATTGAATGCCTTCAGGGTTGTGTGCGCCGTCCAAGACAAAATTAGGCAGCCCTTGAATTTTTTCTAATCTTCCCGGCCAAAAAGCCTCTTTTAAGCCTTGATAAATAGATTTCGTAGTTAGAGAAATATCACCTATTTCCCGTAAAATAAATAACGTTTGAATGGCAACGGAAGCGTTTTGAATTTGGTGATCACCATTTAAACCTGTTTCAAGATTAGGAAGTTCTTGATTTTTTGTATGAAAAACAAAACTATTTTTTGAAACTTTTTTAGAATTAAAATCCTTGCCGTAAAAATAAATAGTAGAATTTTGCTTATTGGCTAATTTTTGCAATACATCTATCACGCTTGGTTGAACTACACCTGAAACGGTTGGGACGTTTTGCTTGATAATACCACCTTTTTCAAGCGCAATTTCTTCAATAGAATTACCTAGAAACTCCATATGATCAAGGCCTATTGTTGTAATAACAGAAATAAGTGGCGTTAACACATTCGTTGAATCAAGGCGGCCACCTAACCCAACTTCAATGATTCCAAAATCGATTTGATCATATTCTGCAAAGTAAAGAAACATCATTGTCGTGATAATTTCAAATTCTGATGGAGGGCCAAGATCGGTTTTGGCGATTTCGGAAGCTATAGGAGCAACACGATTAGCTAACGTTACAATCATCTCATCTGAAACTGGTTCATTATTGACAGAAATGCGCTCATTAAACCGTTCGATATATGGGGAAGTGAAAGTTCCAATTCGATATCCTTCTGCTTCAAGAACGGAGCGAATAAATGTTAATGTAGAACCCTTTCCGTTAGTTCCAGCAACGTGAATCCATTTTGCTTTTTTCTCTGGATTTCCTAGCGTTTCTAACATTTTTTCCATTCGTGAAAGCCCTGGTTTAATTCCTAGGCGTAACGTTCCATGAATCCAATCTAAAGCTTCATCATACGAAGTGAATTTCAAATATACCAGCTCCCTTAAAAAACAGCCCTATCTTATTCAATAAGGCTGTCATTTAGATTAGTTTTTCTTCAAATTAGCAATACGTTCTTCAACGGATGCTTTTTTTGCTAAATAATCTTGTTCTTTCGCTTTTTCTTCTGCAACAACTTTTTCCGGAGCTTTTGAAATAAAGCGTTCATTGGATAGTTTGCCTTGAACTCTTGCCACTTCTTTGTTCCACTTCTCAAGTTCTTTCTCTAAGCGAGCAATTTCTTCCTCAATATTAATTAAACCTTCTAATGGTAAATAGATTTCTACACCGGATATGACTGCGGTCATTGTTGAATCAGATGGTGTCAAATCAAAAGAAATTGTCAACGTTTCTGGATTACAGAAGCGTTCAAGATAAGAAATATTTTCTTCCAAAATGGTTTTGAATTTTTCATTGGCTGGTTTAAGTTCAATTTTAATTTGTTTACTTAAAGGTGTGTTAACTTCAGCTCGGATGTTACGCACTGCGCGAATAATATCAACCAAAGTTTTCATTGCTTCAGATGATGCACAATCAATCTGACTTTTATCTACTTGCGGCCATGCAGCAATAGTAATAGACTCGCCTTTATGCGGTAAATTTTGCCAAATTTCTTCTGTAACAAATGGCATAAATGGGTGAAGTAATCGCATTGTATTATCCAGTACAAAAGCAAGAACTGAACGAGTAGTTTTCTTCGCTTCTTGATCTTCACCGTACAAGGAAATTTTTGCAATTTCAATATACCAATCACAAAACTCATCCCAAATAAAATTGTACAATGTCCGTCCCACTTCTCCAAACTCGTATTTTTCAGAAAGTGCAGTAACAGTTTCAATGGTTTCATTTAAACGAGTTAATATCCATTTATCACTTACTTCAATAATTTTTGATAAATCAATTTCATCGTATTGTAAGCCATCCATATTAATAAGCGCAAATCGTGAAGCGTTCCAGATTTTATTAATAAAATTCCAAGATGCTTCAACTTTTTCAAAGCTAAATTTCAAATCTTGCCCTGGCGAGGTTCCTGTTGATAGTGTGTAACGCAATGAATCAGCGCCATATTTATCAATAACATCAATTGGATCTACGCCATTGCCAAGAGATTTTGACATTTTACGTCCTTCTGCATCACGTACAAGTCCATGAATAAGTGTATCTTTGAATGGACGTTCTCCTGTGAATTCCACGGATTGGAAAATCATTCGTGAAACCCAAAAATAAATGATGTCGTATCCTGTTACTAATGTGTGATTCGGGAAGAAATGCTTATAATCAGAAGCATCAGTATCTGGCCAACCCATAGTTGAAAAAGGCCAAAGTGCAGAACTAAACCACGTATCTAAGACATCTTCATCTTGTTCCCATTCAGAAATATTTTCTGGTGCTTTCTCACCAACATAAATCTCACCAGTTTCTTTGTGATACCAAGCAGGAATGCGATGCCCCCACCATAGTTGTCTTGATACACACCAATCGTGAATGTTTTCCATCCAAGTGGTATACGTCTTCTCAAAGCGATTTGGAACGAAATTAACTTTTGTTTCTTCTTCTTTTTGTATCGCAATAGCAGCTTCTGCTAAAGGTCCCATTTTGACGAACCATTGCATAGATAAATATGGCTCTACGACAGCATCAGTACGTTCTGAATGCCCTACTGCATGCATATGAGGTTCTTGTTTAATAAATAAATCAAGCTCTTTAAAATCTTGAATGATAGCTTTACGTGCTTCAAAACGATCCATGCCGTTGTACTTACCAGAAGCTTCGTTCATTGTACCGTCTTCATTCATAATAATAATCCGTGGTAAATCATGACGGTTCCCAACTTCAAAATCATTAGGGTCATGAGCGGGTGTGATTTTAACAGCACCAGAGCCAAAGTCGCGTTCCACATACTCATCTGCAACAATTGGGATTTCGCGATTTAAGATGGGAAGTAAAATAGTTTTCCCAATTAAATGTGCGTAGCGTTCGTCTTTTGGATGCACAGCAACCGCTGTATCGCCAGGAATGGTTTCAGGACGAGTTGTTGCCACTTCTAAAAAGCCAGAACCATCAGCTAGAGGGTATTTTAAATGGTAGAAGTTTCCTTCCACTTCCTTATGAATAACTTCAATATCGGAAAGCGCAGTTTTAGCAACCGGATCCCAGTTAATAATATATTGTCCGCGGTAGATTAAACCTTTTTCGTATAGAGAAACAAAAACTTTTTTTACAGCATCTGAAAGACCTGCGTCTAGCGTGAAGCGTTCTCTTGAATAGTCTAGACCTAACCCTAATTTTTCCCATTGTTCGCGAATAAAAGAGGCATATTCTTCTTTCCATTCCCAAGATTTCTCAAGAAAATTTTCGCGGCCAATGTCATGACGAGAAATATTTGATTCTTTTAATTTAGCTTCCACTTTTGCTTGAGTAGCGATTCCAGCATGATCCATACCCGGTAAATATAATGTGTCGAAACCTTGCATGCGTTTCATACGGGTAATAATGTCTTGCAATGTAGTGTCCCAAGCGTGCCCTAAATGAAGTTTACCAGTCACGTTTGGCGGGGGAATTACAACGCTATAAGGCTCTTTTTCTAAATTTCCTTCTGCTTTAAAAAAGCCCTGTTCAAGCCACCAAGCATACTTACCTTCTTCTACGTTATTTGGTTCATATTTAGTTGGCATTTCAATTTCATTTTGGTTTTCCATCTTAAAACCTCCTATTTTTATCAAATAAAAAAACTCTTCTTGTCCTTATAAAAGGACGAAAAGAGTTTGGATTCGCGGTACCACCTTTTTACTCAAAAATTTTGAGCACTTCATTCGTTTAACGATGAGTTTCACCGGCTTCTCCTACTTTATTGTTCAGAAAAGCAGCTCCGAGGCTACCTTCAATTATTTCGAATGAAAGTTTTCACCAACCACTTTCTCTCTAAAAAAACAAAAATAATTTACTCTTCCTCTTCAAAGCTTTTTATCAATATATATTTGTAGTTTACCAAAATGAGGCTATTTCGTCAATTGGCTTTCAATGTTTTACACGTTTGTTCAAAAGCTTCAAGCGTCTTATCGATTTCCTTTTCTGTATGAGCTGTAGAAATGAAAATGCCTTCAAATTGAGATGGTGGCAAGAAAATGCCTTGATTTAACATTTCGCGATAATAAGCATTAAAGAAATTCAAATCGCTCGTCTTAGCTTCTTCAAAATTCGTCACTTTTTTGTCTGTGAAGAAAAAGCCAAACATGGAACCCGCCTTATTGATAGATAGCGGCACTTCATATTTTGCTGAAATACTTGTGAGGCCTTCTTCCATGCGTTTAATTAAGCTGCGAAACTGGTCATAGTGATGTGGCGTTAGTTGAGAAATCGTTTCATAGCCAGCGGTCATAGCCAATGGGTTACCCGACAATGTACCAGCCTGATAAATAGGCCCAGCTGGAGCAATTTGTTCCATAATTTCTCGTTTTCCGCCATAAGCGCCGACGGGCATTCCCCCGCCAATCACTTTCCCAAGGCACGTTAAGTCTGGCGTCACAACGTAGTAGCCTTGAGCAGAATAATAATCGACGCGGAAACCTGTCATTACTTCATCGAAAATAAGCAGACTACCATATTCAGTAGTGAGCTTGCGAAGTCCTTCTAAAAAGCCGGCAATTGGTGGAACCACACCCATATTCCCAGCAACGGGTTCAACGATGACGCATGCAATTTGCTCGCCGTAATGACTGAAAGCTAGACGCGCACTCTCTAAATCGTTATAAGGGACGGTAATAGTATCTTGTGCAAGTCCGCTCGTGACACCGGGAGAGTCAGGTAAACCAAGCGTTGCGACACCAGACCCTGCTTTAATTAAAAGAGAGTCACCATGACCGTGATAGCTGCCCTCAAATTTTAAAATCTTGTCGCGTTTTGTGTAGCCTCTTGCTAGGCGAATGGCGCTCATCGTTGCTTCCGTACCTGAAGAAACCATACGCACAATATCAATTGATGGCACACGGTCAATGACCAGTTTAGCTAATTCATTTTCAATTTCTGTGGGCGTCCCGAAACTTGTGCCCTTTTGGATAGTTTTTGTCAGGGCCTCCACCACATTTGGATTTGCATGGCCTAAAATGAGTGGCCCCCAAGATAAAACATAATCAATATAGTTGTTGCCATCGATGTCAGTTAAATAGGCACCAGTTCCGTGGTCCATAAAGACGGGTGCTGCGTCGACCGATTTAAATGCCCGAACAGGGCTGTTGACCCCACCAGGCATGAGCTTTATTGCTTCAGAAAAAGCTTTTTTTGAGTTTGAAAAATCCAATGTTATCCCTCCTGCTTGTTTAGATAAGTCGCAACATCTTTCGCAAAGTAAGTGATGATTAAGTCAGCCCCTGCGCGCTTCATGCTGAGGAGCATTTCCATCACGATTTTTTCTTCATCAATCCAACCGTTTTGGCTAGCGGCTTTAACCATTGCGTATTCGCCGCTTACGTTATAGGCGACAACGGGTAGATGTGTTTCGTTTCGGACATCGCGGACAATGTCTAAATACGCTAAAGCGGGTTTGACGATAATAAAGTCTGCTCCTTCTTTTTCGTCGCTTTTAGCTTCTAAAAAGGCTTCATGGCGATTGGCTGGATCCATCTGATACGTCTTCCGGTCGCCAAATTGCGGCGCGCCATCTGCGGCATCACGAAACGGGCCATAGAAAGCTGAGGCATATTTCACGGCATATGACATGATGGGGATATTTTCAAAACCTGCTTCGTCAAGGCCACGGCGGATAGCTTGGACAAAGCCGTCCATCATGTTGGACGGCGCAATAATATCAGCTCCGGCACTCGCTTGGCTGACAGCGGTTTGAACGAGAATGTCAAGCGATTCATCATTTAAAATGCGTTCACCTTGAACAAGCCCGCAATGCCCGTGGTCAGTAAATTCGCATAGGCACGTATCAGCGACTACAAGAAGATTGGGATATGTTTCTTTAATTAGTTTCGTCGCTCTTTGAATGATACCGTGCGAATGAAAGGCACCTGTTCCGATTGCATCTTTTTCAGAAGGAATTCCGAACAAAATGACTGCTTGGATACCGCACGCAACAACGCTTTCTATCTCTTGCTTTAATGCAGATAGAGGATATTGGTACACGCCGGGCATAGAAGCAACTTCTGTCACCTCATCGCCTTCTTCTTTAATAAAAAGTGGGTATATGAAGTCGTTCATTGTTAAGGTATTTTCACGAACTAAGTCACGCATTGCGCCAGATGACCTTAGTCGGCGATGTCTATCAAAATTCATCATTTTCTATCTCCTTTAGTAAATTATCCATCGTAAATATTGTCGGCTGAACATCGACTTTAAAGCCATCTCGCTCGATTGCTTCACTTGTAACAGAGCCAATCGAAGCAATTTTAACTGATTTACAAACAGCCTTTTTTTTAATAATTTTCTTAAAATTCCCCCATGCAGAAGGGCTCGCAAAAGCGATGTAAAAGTTGTCTTCTGCTTCCATGAAAGCGCGCAACTGACTAGGTGCAACTTCCGGCATAAACGTGTCATATAAAAACACTCGGTTCACCAAAATCCCTTTTTCTTCTAGTAAAGTTGGGATAACGCTTCGCCCCTTCAAGCTTTGCGGAAAAAGGACCGCCGGATTTCCACTTATAAATTGCAACCACTCAAAAACAAAAGCCTCCGTTTCGAATTCGCTCGGAATAAAATCAGCATGCAAATTATATTTTTTTAAGGCATCTGCTGTTTTTGAACCAATGACAGCTATTTTGAGTGTAGGTGGACATTTTTTGAAACGCTTGAAAAAATAGTGCACAGCATTTTGGCTTGTAAAAAAAAGCCAGTCATACGTATCAAGAATTATTTCTTGTTCTAACGGGAGTGGGCGTGTTTCAATTAGTGGTATCGAAATAGCGCGAATAGCCTTTTTTTCTAGATTTCGAATGGCCTCGTGATTTTTCGCTACTTCACGCGTTAAAACGACCGTCTTCATAGCGAACGAAGCGCGTCAATTAGTTCTTTTGCGCCCTGCTTTAAAAGGATATTGGCCGCTTCAATGCCAATTGTTTCTGGGGTGTCGCCACTTGTTTGCACGTCTAAGCGTGTCATGCCATCAACGCTTCCAACGAATCCAGTGAAGACAAGTCCGCCGTCAGCTTCTTTTTGGGCAAAACCAGCAATTGGGATTTCACAGCCGCCGTTTAGCGTTTTTAAAAAGGCGCGTTCAGCACGTACACAAAAAGCCGTTTCCGTATCATGGATTTCGCTAAGCATCGCGAGTACTTCTGCGTCATCATTTCGGCATTCAATTGCGAGGGCACCTTGTCCGACTGCCGGTAAGCAAGTTGTGGCATCGAGGGTTTGCCGTCTTAACGTTTCATCAGAGAGCCAGCCCATACGCGATAAACCAGCTTCTGCCAGAAGGATAGCATCGAAATCTTCCGCATACAATTTTTTTAAGCGCGTATCGATGTTGCCACGAATTGACTTGATTTTAAAATCTGCGCGATAGCGTTTTAACATCGAAGCACGACGTAAACTACTCGTTCCAATGACAGCGCCTTGCGGAAGCTCATCCAAGTTGGTTTTTTCTGCAAAAACAACGCAATCATAAGGAGATTCTCTTTTTGGGATAGCGCCAATTGTTAAACCTTCTTGCAGTTCGGAAGGCACGTCTTTCATACTATGAACAGCGAAATCAATTTTTTTATCAACTAAAGCCTGCTCAACTTCTGAAACGAAAAGTCCTTTTCCACCAACTTTACTTAACGTGACGTCTAAGATTCGGTCGCCTTTTGTCACGATTTCATGAATTTTAAACGTAACATCTGGAAATTTTGCTTGCAATGCGCTGATGACATGCCCCGTCTGCGTTAAAGCTAGTTTGCTCTTTCTTGAGCCAACAATTATTTCACGTTTCATAGGTTTTCCTCATTTCTTTAGCGTTCTGCGAAGATTCGGCTACCTGCAGTCCAAAAATTTCTTTAAATAATTGGATTTTCATTTCAGAATCGGCGTCAATGGACATTTCCTTGATTTCTGAAACCGGATTTTTTAAAAGTTGGTTAATAATGCTCTTCATATGTTTGCCAATCAGCACATACTCACGCTCCGTCAAGCCCGGCAGCTTGTTCTCGAGACTTTTCATCGTTTCAGATTGAATGCATAGCGCCTTTTCTCTAAGTTCACGAATTAAAGGAACAACACCTAACTGCTTCTCCCATTCAAAAAAGGCAGCAGTTTCGGCTTCAATTTCAAATTCTAAGGCCTTGACGATTTGTTTGCGTTCTTCCGTATTTGCCGAAATAATACCGTCCAGATCATCTAAATCATATAAGAATACATTGGCTAATTGTGCGCATGCAGGTTCGACATTACGTGGCAGAGCAATATCGATAATGAGCAGTGGCTTTGACCGTTTTAAAACGACATTTTTTGCCATGCTTTCCGTAATAACGAATTCATTTGCCCCAGTTGAAACGATAATGATGTCCGCTTGTTCCATTTCCACTTGTAATTTTTGCATCGGTGAAAACGACGCATGAAAATGACGTGCGAGCTCAAAACCAGTCTGCTCGGTTCGGTTCATAATTGTAACGTTTTGCACACCGCTGCCAGTTAAATTTTTTAATGCGAGTTCGCTCATTTTGCCAGCGCCAAGTAATAAGACGGATTGCTTATCTAAGTTTGTATGAATTGATTTTGCGACTTCAACGGCTGCGTAGCTCACTGAAACCGCATTTTCATTTATGCGTGTATCATGGTGTGTCTTTTTTGCAAATCGAATCGCTTCAGGAAAAAGCTGGTTTAATAGCGTTCCGGTTGTTCCAACTGATTGCGCCAATTGGAAAGCTTGTTTGACTTGACCTAAAATTTGCGTTTCCCCCAAAACGAGTGAATCCAGCCCGGCAGCAACTTCAAAGAGATGCTTAACGGCCTGTTTTTCCTCGTAAAAAAAGAGGTAATTCGCGAGTGTATCCATATCTTCTTGAAACCATTCTGCAAGAAAGCGTTTCATATAATAACGCGCTGTGTGAAGCTGATCCACAACAGCGAAAATTTCGGTTCGATTGCATGTTGAAATAATCACATTTTCAAGGATGCTTTTTTCCTTGTTTAATGTGCTCAGTGCCAGTTCTGCTGCTGATGTTTGGAAGACGAGCTTCTCCCTAATCTCGATGGGTGCCGTTTTATGGTTAAGCCCGACAGACAATATGTACATCTAAAAGTCCCCCTACAATTGAGATAATTTTATTTTAGCATTTTACTAGGTCGAAGTTCAATTAGCTAGTTTGTAAAAATTATAATCTGCCACAAAAAAATGAGCTTGAATGGTCGTCATTCAGCTCATCTTTTGTTCAATGAATTCCCATGCCTCTTCTTTCCCCATACCTGTTTCCGAAGAGAACATGACGAAATTATCATCTTTATCAAAATCGAGTGTTTCGCGTACGATTTTAGCATGTTTCTGCCATTTACTACGCGGGATTTTATCTGCCTTTGTCGCAATAATAATGACAGGAATTTGATAGTATTTAAGAAATTCGTACATCATTACATCATCATTTGTTGGTTTGTGTCTTAAATCAACAATTTGAATGACTGCCCGCAATTGTTCGCGTGAAGTAATATACGTTTCAATCATTTCGCCCCACTTTTCACGCTCACGCTTAGAAACTTTAGCAAAACCGTAGCCTGGAACATCGACAAAATAAAATTTTTCTTCTATTTTATAAAAATTAAGTGTCTGCGTTTTGCCAGGTTTTTGTGAGATTCGCGCCATGCTTTTTCTGCGAATCATTTTATTGATAAATGAAGATTTCCCAACGTTAGAGCGTCCTGCTAGCGCAAATTCAGGCAAAGAGTCTGCCGGATATTGCTCTTGCCAAACCGCACTAATGACAAGTTCTACATGATTTACATCCATAATTTAAGCCCTCGCTTTTCTAATCTCGTTCTAGTATAACGGAAAAACGCTTTTCTCACAACAACTATTGCAAGAAAAGCGCATTTGCTTAATATTTATTCACTTCTTGAAGCACTTTTTGGATAAAGTCTTCTAGTTTTATTGTTTCGGAGTCTTTTGAACCGTACTTACGGACATTTACTTCGCCGCTTTCTGCTTCCTGATCCCCAAGAACGAGTGCGTAAGGGATTTTTTGAGTTTGCGCTTCGCGGATTTTATACCCGAGTTTCTCATTGCGGTCATCAATTTCTACACGTAGACCAGCGCGTTGCAATTTGTCTTGCACATCTTTTGCATAGGCTAAATGTGCATCTGCATTAACTGGGATAATTTCCATTTGCACGGGCGCAAGCCAAGTTGGGAAAGCCCCTTTATACTCTTCAATTAGGTAGGCAACAAAACGTTCCATCGTCGAAACTACACCGCGGTGAATCACGACTGGGCGATGTTTTTCCCCGTCTTCCCCGATATAAGTTAAATCAAAGCGTTCAGGGAGCAAGAAGTCCAGTTGTACTGTCGAAAGTGTTTCTTCCTTGCCAATCGCAGTTTTAACTTGCACGTCGAGTTTCGGTCCGTAGAAAGCAGCTTCACCTTCTGCTTCGAAATAATCCATGCCCATTTCGTCCATCGCTTCTTTTAACATAGTTTGCGCTTTTTCCCACATCGCATCATCATCAAAGTATTTTTCAGTGTTTTCAGGATCGCGGTAGCTTAGACGGAAATTAAAGTCGTTGATATTGAAGTCTTTATACACTTCTAAAATAAGTTCCAACACGCGTTTAAACTCATCTTTAATTTGGTCAGGACGAACGAAAACGTGTGCGTCGTTTAAAGTCATGCCTCGAACACGTTGTAAGCCAGAAAGTGCGCCACTCATTTCGTAGCGGTGCATAAGACCAAGTTCCGCGATACGAATTGGTAATTCTCGGTAACTATGAATGTCATTTTTATAAATCATCATGTGGTGCGGGCAGTTCATTGGGCGAAGAACTAGCTCTTCATTATCCATTTTCATAGTTGGGAACATATCTTCATGATAGTGATCCCAGTGACCACTTGTTTTATACAACTCAACATTCGCCATTACTGGAGTGTAGACGTGATTATAACCTAAACGTTCTTCTTTATCTACAATGTAACGCTCAATCACGCGGCGAATTGTTGCGCCTTTCGGTAACCATAGTGGCAACCCTTGACCAACTTCAGCTGAGTTTGCAAATAAATCGAGCTCTTTTCCAAGTTTACGATGGTCACGTTCACGAGCTTCTTCTTGCATTTTTAAAAAGTTCGCCAAGTCTTTCTTATCGAAAAAGGCAGTTCCGTAAATCCGTTGAAGCATTTTATTATTGCTGTCACCACGCCAATATGCCCCAGCAACACTCAACAATTTGAAAATTTGGATTTTGCCTGTAGATGGCACGTGAATTCCGCGGCATAAGTCGAAAAACTCGCCTTGCGTATAAATTGTGACGTTCTCATCTTCAGGAATGGCATCAATTAATTCAATTTTATAAGGATCATTGATAGCCTTAAACCGTTTAATTGCTTCGTCACGAGAAACCACTTCGCGAGAAATAGGTAAGTTTTCGCGCACAATACTTTGCATTTCTTTTTCAATCGCAGCAAATGATTCTTCACTAATCACGCTGTCTGTATCAATGTCATAGTAAAATCCTGTGTCAATCGCTGGTCCAACGCCAAATTTAGCATCTGGATATAATCGTTTTACCGCTTGAGCTAAAAGGTGAGCGGAGCTGTGACGTAAAATGCCAAGCGCATCCGCGTGGTCAGGAGTCACAATTTCAATTGCCCCGTCTTCTTCAATTGGTGTCACTAAGTCAACCAATGTGCCATTTATTTTTCCTGCTAATGCTTTCTTTTTAAGACTTGGGCTGATTGATTCTGCGATGTCTGCAGTTGAAACGCCCTTATCAAATTCTTTTACTGCGCCATCTGGGAATGAAATTTTCATGTGATCTACTCCTTTATTTAGATTACAACTAATGAATAAAGAACAACAAAAAAACTCGCCCCTCTAAACAAGGGACGAGTTTGTATACTCGTGGTTCCACCCAAGATTTGGAATAAGACGAGCTTACTCCCTCTTGTCGCCGTTAACGTGAGCGAATCGTCTATCTTTACTAGCTAAGCGTTCCAGATAGAAGTTCAAAGGTGGTCCAACTTAATTTACTGTTAGGAGGTTCTCAGCTACCCCTCCATCTCTGAAACATGCCATTAAGCGGTTGTCCTTATCATTACTTGTGATTTATTAGTACTCATTATACGCATAAAGAAATTTTTTTGCAAGCTTTTCTTTAAAAATTTTAATTTCGGCGATTGGTGCCGTTCAATTCGATTTCTTTGGCTAAAAAGCGAATGCGCTCCATGATGCGTCGTGCTTTTAGCTGCTCTTCCATCCCGTTTTGTGAAAAAGTAAGGTGGTTTTCGAGTTGTGCCATGTTGTAGTTCGATGAGAAAAATGTTGGCAGTTGCTCTTGCATGCGGAATTGTAAAATCGCGCCGAGCACTTCATCGCGCGTCCAAGCTGTCATCGCTTCTGCCCCAATATCATCGAGCATAAGGACTTCTGTTTCTTTGGCAAACTGGATTTTTTCGCCTACGGTATTATCGGAAATCGATTGCTTAATTTCACGCATGAACTCAGGTAAATAAACAAGCGTTGTCGAAACGCCGCGTAGCGCGAGTTCTCTTGCAATGGCTCCTAGCAAATAGGACTTTCCTGTACCAAAACTACCATGGATATATAAGCCTTTTACCATGCCAGCATCAGCTTCATATTCTTTCAAAAAATTAAAAGCTTCCACGAGCGCATATTGCCGCGCATCCTCATCTGTGTAAAATTGGTCGAGCGAGGCTTCGACAACTTGTTTCGGCATATAAAGCGAGCGAATCCGTCTTTCTACAGCACGGCGCTTGTCTTGTTCGATTTTTTCTGGTGTTGGATAGTATGTCACCGTCATAAATTCACCGTTTAAAACAAGTTTTGGCGCGTATCCAGGCATAAGCGTTTCTTTCTTTTCTTTAAAATTTCGGTCTTGCGTCATAAATTCATAAAGGTTAGAAATATTTTGATTGATCATTTGTTCGGAAATATCCGTCTTGTTTTCCGCCAAAAATGCGCGAATAGGTTCATACGACAGGACTTGTTCTTTCACTTGTTGGTATTCCTTTTCAAAGTCCCGTCCTTCAAATAACTGGCCTAGCGTACGTTCGATTTTATCCACTTGTTTCACCTACCTTTTCAATTGTTCTTTTATTTTTTGAACTTGCTCTTCAAGTGCTGTTTTCTCTTTATCCGAGAGCTTACTGTCTGCTGGTTTGGTTTCTTCTTTATCGAACCAATCTGGCAGCACTTCTTTTCTTTTATTTTGGGAAAAATGACGATTTCGTTTTGTGTTATTTTCCGGTTCTTCCTTCAAACGTTTATATTTCTCATGTTCAGAAAGCGCCAGCTCCATTGCTTCCTTTGCCGTCTTCACATTTTTACGCTTCCAATGAGCCGCAATCGTCATCATGTAGTTCTTCGAAAGCTTGCGGTCAAGCCGTAAAAGGACGTATTCAATGAGCACATTCATGACGGGTTCTGGTAAATTTTGTTGTGTCATCACGTCCTCGACAACGCGTAAATCCGTTTCAGCAGGCGTTGCTCCGTCCGCAATATCGACTAAAAGTTGGAACGGGGTCACACGTTCAAGGTAGAGTTGTAACGCTGTTTCGTCATTCATTTCGAGCGGAGGTGCTGCGTCTACATTTTCCTGCTTCGTCTGCAAAGTCGGCAGAGCGCGGTGCTCAATTTGATAGCTGTCCCGAATGATTTTCCGCAAAAGTTCGCAATTGATGGAGCCGTCTGTATTTAATGCGCGATATAAAAAGCTCGTCATTTCCTTTTCAGCGGTGCCGTAAATGCTATTCATATTTAAAATCGTCTGCTCCACTTCTTTTGTGATGGCAGAACGGCGAATTAAATTCGGCGACAAAATTTGGTAGAACGTCTTGAAATCAAAATTTTTCGCGTCCAGTTCAATTTCTTTCGGCCGATTTTTAGCAAACAACTCTTCGTTTTCCACTTCTGGACTCGCCACTTCATTCAAGCGAAACGCTTCAAACACGTCTTGGAAGGCACGCGTCACTTCTTGAAAATCGGACTCATGAAAGGCATCATCAGCAAAAAATTGACGTAGCCGGTTGTACTGGCGCGCCCCGATTTTACTATACAAATAAATATTTAATAAACCATCGTTGAAGAATTGCGCAGGACTTAGCGGTGGCAAGACTTCATACACATAACGACGGTCTTCATTTTCTGTCTGCACGTAGGTTTTTAGGAGTCCCAAACCTTCAAGTTTTATGCGCGCATCAAAAAAATCCTTTAAGCTTAAAGAAAGCATATTTAGAAGTTGTGTATGCGCGTGTTCTTTGCTCCACAAGCGATTCTCCTCGACTTCAGCAAGAAGCGTCTGATAAATAGCAAGACAATTCGCGCCCATGAGCGGCTGATAAAGCATTGTCGCCACTTTTTGATCGAAATGTGTGATGACGCCGTTCATTTTGACACGATAAGCATCGACGGGTCTAAGTTCCATCCAGAATTCACTCAACTGCTATCATCCTTTTTTATTTTTATCCATAAGTTCTTTTAATTCATCTACAAACACATTAATATCTTTAAACTGACGATATACCGAAGCAAAGCGCACATAGGCAACTTCATCAAGCTTCGCAAGTTTATTCATCACTTTTTCGCCGATGAGGTCAGAAGGAACTTCGCTATCTCCGATATTTCGAAGTTCGCGCTCAATTTCCGTTACAATTTCTTCTAGTTGTTCCATGCTAACAGGACGCTTTTCACAAGCGCGAATTAGACCACGGCGCACTTTCTCACGAGCAAATTCCTCGCGTGCCCCGTCTTTCTTTACGACAACAAGCGGACTTTCTTCCACTTTTTCAAAGGTTGTAAAACGAAAACCGCATTTCTCACATTCACGTCTTCTACGAATGGAGTTTCCATCATCAGCTGGTCTTGAATCCACAACACGTGTACCATTATATTTGCACGTAGGACATTTCATTCATTCGTTCAACTCCTAAGACTCATTTCTTTTTTATTCATTATACCATGACTTTAGTCGCTGTAAAAACTCATCCACTTGTTTTCTTGTTGTAGCAAGCGAATCATCATTATCAATGACGATATCTGCATAAAGTCGTTTTTCGGCGATGGGCATTTGACTTTCTATTCTAAGCCGCGCTTCTTTTTCAGTTAAATGATTGCGTTTCTTGAGCCGCGCTAACTGCGTTTCTTCGCTCGTTGCCACGACAAGCGTAATATCGACTAAATCTGTCAATTTACTTTCAAACAAGAGCGGAATATCAAACACAACCCACTTTTCCCCTTTAGAAAAAAGGATTCGTCGTTTAGCGAGCATATCGGCACGTACAAGTGGATGGACAATTTGATTCAGCAATTCTCGTTTCGCCGCGTCTTCAAAAATGATTTCGCCAAGTTTGGCGCGATTAAGCGTCCCATCTGCTTGTAAAATATCCGTCCCAAAAGCCTCAGCAATTTGCTTGAGCCCAGTTGTACCCGGCATGACGACTTCGCGCGCTGAAATATCCGCATCAACCACTGGAACACCAGCATCTTGCAGCATTTTGCTAACCGTCGATTTTCCCGTTGCAATGCTTCCCGTAAGTCCGATTGTCATTCCCATCATTTCCACCTACTTTTGGCATTTTGGACAAAAATGCGTCCCGCGTCCATTTAATTTTATTTTTTCAATTTCCGTCCCGCAAATCGGGCAAGGCTCGCCGCTTTGACCATACACAAACAGTTTTTCCTGATAACGACCGAGTTTTCCTTCTGAATTCACATAGGTGCGAATCGTGGAGCCGCCCAGTTCAACAGCCTCTGCCATAATCGTTTTTGTCGCCTCATAAATGCGCGTAATTTCAGTATTTGTCAAGGAATTCGCCGGCCGAGTTGGCATCACTTTCGCCATAAAACAAATTTCGTCCGCGTAAATATTTCCAACCCCTGCAACTAACTTTTGGTCTAAAAGCACAGTTTTAATCGCACGTGTTGTTTTCTTTAAGCCAGCCGCAAATGGCGCTTTCAAAAACTGCGCATCAAGCGGTTCAGGACCCAATTTTTGAATGGAACGCGTTTTTGCTTCACCAAATTTTTCAATCAGTTCAAGCGTGCCAAATTTACGAACATCTAAAAAGCGCAATTCCGTTTGATCAGTAAAATGGAAAATAACATGCGTATGCTTCGAAACTTCATCGGTTTCGTGATGCAATCGAAATTTCCCTTCCATGCGTAAATGTGCCAAGATGGAACAATTCGTTAAATCAAAAATGAGAAATTTGCCACGGCGTCTGACCGCTTCGAATTTTTCTCCCACAAGCAAATGAACGAATTCATCCGCTTCAGGCTGTACAATCATTTTCGTTACATTTACCGTCACTTGGTCGATTTTTTTCGAGATAATAAGGTCTGAAAGTGTACTTCGAACGTTTTCAACTTCTGGTAATTCTGGCATAATAGCTCCTTACTTCGCGTCATACCAAGTGTTTCCAAATGCCGTATCCACTTTTAGCGGAACGTTTAACAGAGCTGCATTTTCCATAACATCCGGAACGATTTTTTCTAAAATCTCAATTTCGTGTTCAGGAGCTTCAAAAATCAGTTCATCATGCACTTGAAGTAGTAAGCGCGCTTCTAATTTCTCTTTCTCTAAACGATCTTGCATCAAAATCATCGCTTTTTTAATAATATCAGCAGCACTACCTTGAATAGGCGTATTCATCGCCGTCCGTTCAGCAAAACTACGAACATTGAAGTTTCGACTCGTAATTTCAGGAATGTAGCGTCTGCGATGTAAAATCGTTTCCACGTATCCTTTTTCTTTTGCAAAACGTACGATAGAATGCATGTATTCTTGCACATCAGGATAGCTCGCAAAATAGCGGTCAATAAAATCCTTCGCTTCTTTTCGCGTAATCCCAAGATTTTGTGACAAACCATAATCGCTAATCCCGTAAACAATCCCAAAATTAACCGCCTTCGCTTGCCGACGCATGAGCGAATCCACTTCGCCCTCACTCACATGAAAAACGTCCATCGCCGTTTTCGTATGAATATCGTAGTCATGCTGGAAGGCATAAATTAAGTTCTCATCACCCGAAATATGTGCCAATACACGAAGTTCCACCTGCGAATAATCGGCCGAAAAAATCTTCCAACCCGCGACACTCGGCACAAACGCCTGTCGAATTTTCCGCCCTTCCTCCAGACGAATTGGGATATTTTGAAGATTCGGATCCACCGAGCTTAAACGACCCGTTTGAGCTAAAGTCTGATTGAAACGCGTGTGCACCTTTTGCGTTTCCTTGTCGATCACTTTTAGCAAGCCTTCAATATAAGTTGACTGAATTTTTCCAAGCTGGCGATACACTAAAATTTCATCGATAATCGCATGACTGCCAGATAAAGCTTCCAAAACATCAGCAGCGGTTGAATAACCCGTTTTAGTTTTCTTAATAACAGGCAAATTCAGCTTTTCAAATAAAACGACACCAAGTTGTTTCGGTGAATTAATATTAAATTCATAACCAGCGAGCGAATGAATCGATTTTTCAAGCGTCGCAATTCGTTCGGAAAGCTCCGCCTTCATTTCCAGCAATCGCTTCGAATCCACACGAACGCCCTGCATTTCCATGTCTGCCAAAACAATTGAAAGCGGCAGTTCTAGTTCAGTCATAAGCGCTAATTGTTCATTGTTTTCAAGTTCACGAATGAGCGGCTTTTCAAGCTCAAATGTAGCAACCGCCTTATAAGCTAAATGTTTTGCAACAATTTCTTCTTCCGGAATAGCGCGCTTAGCCCCTTTACCGTAAATCGCCTCGTCCGTTTGCACATTATCATAATCATGGCGCACCACAACGCTCGCAAAATCATCAATGTTGTCTGACGGATTAAGCAAATACGAAGCAAGCATAATATCGAAAGTCAGCCCTTCCGAGAGAATTCCAAGACGACTCGCCGCCACCTTTGTTTTTTTCGCGTCGTACACAATCTTTTGACTTTTTTCTGAGGAAAGCCAGTTTTTAAACGCTTCACTCGCTTGAGCAGTCTTTTCATTAAAGAAAAATGTCCCTTTTGACGAATGAACGGCAAAACCAACAAAACCAGCCGTATGATAATTTTCATTTTCTAATTCAATGTAAAGGGCCGTCTTATCCGCATAATGCGCGCTCGTAAACGCAGTTATCGTTTCAAATTCAATTTCAGCAAGCGGCTGTTTCTCGGTTGCTTCATCATCAAAATTTTTCAAAATGGATTTAAAATCCATCTCCTTTAAAAATGGAACTACTTTGTCCGCCTGGAATCCAGCGTATTTCGTATCAGCAAGCGACGTTTCAATCGGCGAATCCGTATTAATTGTCGCCAGTTCCTTACTTAAAATCGCCATCTCTTTATTGTCTAGCACTTTTTCTTTCAGCTTTTTGCCAGAAATTTCATCAGCACGCGCTAAAACGCCTTCGACCGTCCCACCAAATTCATGCAGCAATTTAAGCGCCGTTTTTTCCCCAACGCCCGGAATCCCTGGAATATTATCCGAAGAATCCCCCATTAAACCTTTCATGTCAATAATTTGCTCCGGTGTAAGACCATATTTTTCCTGCAAAGTCTCCGGCGTATTTTTTTCCATATCTGTAATGCCTTTTTTAGTAATATAAACCGTTACTTTTTCGCTTGCAAGCTGTGTTAAATCCCGGTCACCTGTAATGATAACCGTTTCCATATTTTCGCTTTCTGCTTTTTTTGCAAGCGTGCCAATAATATCATCGGCTTCATAATCTTTTAGCTCATAACGTGGAATATCATAAGCATCTAAAAGCTCACGAATAAACGGAAATTGTTCCGAAAGTTCACTTGGCGTTTTTTGTCGTCCACCTTTATATTCTTTAAACGTTTTATGCCGAAAAGTTGTTTTTCCTGCATCAAAAGCAACTAACACATGGTCAGGCTTTTCATTATCGATGACATTGTTTAACATCATTGCAAAACCATACACCGCATTCGTATAAATTCCTTTGTCATTTGTTAATAATGGCAACGCATAAAATGCGCGATTTGCAATACTATTCCCGTCGATTAATACTAATTTACTCACAGGAAAACCTCCTTCTATTCAAGTTCTCACTTATGACCATTTTACCATATATATTGGCTAAAAGAAAAAGCTGGAGATCATCTCCAACTTTTCCGAACGTTTTTTTATCATTTCAAAAATACAGCCCAGTAAAAATGTACGTTTTTATAGATTTTTAATTAATTCATCCGCAAATTCCGAACATTTAACTTCGGTCGCGCCATCCATTAGACGAGCGAAATCGTATGTGACCGTTTTGCTAGCAATGGTTTTTTCCATGGAATCAGTAATTTTCTTAGCCGCTTCTCCCCAGCCAATATGCTCTAAAAGAAGTGTCCCTGAAAGAATAACAGAAGATGGATTTACTTTATCTAAACCAGCATATTTCGGTGCCGTCCCGTGTGTTGCTTCAAAGATGGCATGTCCTGTGTCGTAATTAATATTCGCACCAGGAGCAATTCCAATCCCACCAACTTGGGCAGCTAGCGCATCAGAAATGTAATCACCATTCAAGTTCATTGTCGCCACAACATCAAATTCAGCTGGACGCGTTAAAATTTGCTGCAAGAAAATATCCGCAATCGAATCTTTAATTAAAATTTTTCCTGCCTGAAGCGCTTCTTTTTGTTGTTTATCAGCTTCCGCCGCGCCGTGCTCTTCCTTGATGCGGTCGTATTGATTCCACGTAAACACTTGATCCTTAAACTCGCGTTCAGCAAGCTCATAACCCCAGTTTTTAAACGCCCCTTCGGTAAATTTCATAATGTTTCCTTTATGGACAAGTGTCACCGACTCGCGTTTTTCACTAATCGCATATTCAATAGCCGCACGAACAAGGCGCTCAGTCCCTTCTTTAGAAACTGGTTTAACGCCAATTCCAGACGTTTCAGGAAAACGAATTTTATCAACGCCAAATTCAGCTTTTAAGAATGAAATGAGTTTTTCAGCTTCTGCACTACCTTCTTTAAACTCAATGCCTGCATAAATGTCTTCCGTATTTTCTCGGAAAATGACCATATCAGTGTCCTCCGGTCGTTTAACAGGCGAAGGTACACCGTTAAAATAGCGAACTGGACGAAGGCAAACGTATAAGTCTAATTCTTGACGAAGTGCAACGTTTAACGAACGAATTCCGCCACCAATTGGTGTTGTAAGTGGGCCTTTAATCGCAATGAAGTATTCACGAATTGTGTCAAGCGTTTCTTGTGGCAGCCATTCGCCTGTTTGATCGAATGCTTTTTCACCAGCAAGCACTTCTTTCCATTCGATTTTACGAGTTCCTGCATAAGCTTCTTTGACAGCAGCATCGAGGACACGACGTGCAGCACGCCAAATATCTGGTCCAGTCCCGTCTCCTTCAATAAAAGGGATAATCGGTTCATTTGGTGTATTTAAAACGCCATTTTGTACAGTGATTTTTTCAGCCATTCCATTTTCCTCCTTAAACTCTCTTTTCAATTGGTTGATAAACGCGCGCTTCTGGCCCTACGTAAATCGCACGCGGGCGAATTAAGCGATTATCACGATATTGTTCAAAAATATGTGCCAGCCAGCCTGAAACTCGGCTTACTGAGAAGACAAGCGTAAATAAATCTGCATCAATTCCAAGCGCATGATAGACTGACGCCGAATAAAAGTCAACGTTTGGACGCAAATGCTTTAATTCCCAAACAGCTTCTTCTACCTGGCTAGACAGTTCAAACCATTTTTCCTCGTTTTTTTCTTTTGTAAGACGCTCAGACATTTCTTTTAAATGTTTCGCACGTGGGTCGCCGCCGCGGTAAACACGGTGCCCGAAGCCCATAATTTTTTGTTTTTGATCGATTTTATATTGAATATAGTCGCGCACATTACTAGAAGCACTATCAATTTCTACAAGCATATCAAAAACTCGTTCATTTGCTCCCCCGTGGAGAGGTCCTTTTAGAGCACCAATCGCTGCAGTAACCCCAGAGTAAACATCTGATAAGGTCGCGACGCAAACACGCGCTGTGAAAGTTGAAGCGTTAAATTCATGGTCAGCGTGTAGCACAAGCGCCTTATTCATCGCCTCAACAGATAGAGGATCAGCTTCTTCCCCTGTCATCATATACAGGAAATTAGCTGCAACACTGAGCCCAGGCTTTGGTGAAATTGGATCAAGTCCTCTACGAATGCGCGCAAAAGCAGCAACAATTGTCGGCATTTTCGCCTGTAAACGCAACCCTTTTTTATAAATGGACTCACCGTCATCAAGCTCCGATTCTGTATCAAACACACCCAGCATGGAAACCGTTGTCCGGAGCACACTCATCGGGTGTAATTTTTGATGATTTTGCATGCGTAAGCTCGTAATAATCGTGTCAGATATAGCCATATGCTCATTAATTTCATCTTTAAACTTAATCAACTCTTCCTTATTCGGAAGTCTAAGATGCCAGAGCAAGTAAACAACTTCCTCAAAGCTCACATTATTTTCGACTAAATCATCAATCGAGTAGCCCACATATTTTAATGTATCGTCTATAATCGAACTAATAGACGTTTCTGCTACGTAAACATTTTCTAATCCTTTTGAAACTGTCATAGAAATCCTCCTTCACGCTTCTTATTTTGTAAAGAAAGTAACCAGTTGCATGGCCATGTAGGCAATCCCTGCCGCAATAACAGGGCCAGCTGCAATGCCTCGAAATAACACAACAGCTAATATCGTCCCAAAAACGAGCGAAACCGTAATTTGCGGATCCGCAGCCATATAACTAACACCTTTTCTAGATAAAATGGATACTAAGATACCCGCCGATAAGCCAATCCAACCAGCTGGTGACTTAAACGATTCAATCAGGTCTTTAAAGCCAATTTGTCCTGTCGCAATCGGAATCAAGATGGCAATCGTAATAATGGTAACCCCCCAATTGATCCCTTTTGCTTGAACCACTTCCATAATCTTTGTATTTCCCGCAAAAAGTTTTAGTAAAATGACAACCGCCACGCCAATAATTAATGAGTTGTTTTTGGCGATAATCCCTAGTAATAAAAATAAGAGTAAAAATAGCATGCTTTCTGTAAACATTTTTGACACCCTTCTTGCTACCTTGAAAACACACAAGATAGAAAATATTATAGCACAAAATGAAGAAATAGTATAAAACAAACCTATCCTATTTTGAAAACAACATAAGAAAATACTATTAAAGTTTTTTCAAAAAGAAGCGAGCTTTTCACAGCCCGCACTTTTTACATATCAAAATAGTAGTCTGTTTTATGTTTTTTAGTCGTAAACCATTTCGCGAGCCTTGGTTTTATGAGGTTCCGTATAAAAGGAATGAAAAGAAGTAAACCAAGAATCGTTGTTAAAATACCCGGAATGGTCAATAATAGCGCAGAAATAAAGAAACAAATTGTATCTAGCAAATACGGCGCCACCGTTCGACCATCACGAATATTTCTAAAAATATTCCGCCCTACTTTTTTAAACATATAAACGCCAAGTGTCGTTGAAGCAATTTGAACAAAAACAAGCGGCCAAAAACCAATTGCCTTAAACAGCCACACATAAATAAGAAGTTCAACAAAGCCGTATAAAATCCAATATAAAAATACATTTTTCAAGCTATCAACTCCAATGATAATCATATTTTTATTATAACGCATTTTGCTTTGATAAAAAAACAAAAGGCTAAGACACTCTTAGCGTCTTAGCCCTTTTGTTAGTTATTTTTAGATTATTTCATTTTAGTGTGTTGCTGTTTTACCGTTATATACGCTGCCTTGGCGTGCGTCAACTGTAACAGTTTCACCGTCATTGATTAAAGATGTCGCATCTTTTGCACCCACAACGACTGGAATGCCTAAATTAATTCCTACAACAGCAGCATGGCTAGTTAAACCACCTTCTTCGACGATAACTGCGGCACTCTTCTCAAATGCTGCCATCATGTCTTTATCTGTTGTCTTCACAACTAGAATTCCGCCTTCTTCAGCTTTAGCTAGCGCTTCTTCATTTGTTTTCGCTACAATCGCTTTTCCACTTACAGAACTACGTCCGATTCCGTGGCCTTTTACGACTTTTTCACCGATTAGTTGAATCTTCATCAAGTTTGTTGTACCACTTTCAGTTACTGGTACACCAGCTGTGATGATGATTAAATCGCCTTGTTGTGCTAATCCAGAAGCAATGGATTCTTTAACAGCAAGATCAAACATATCATCTGTATTTTGAACTGGTTCTGCTAGACGCGCATATACGCCCCATGAAAGTGCCAATGCACGACAAACATGTTCGTTAAATGTGACCGCTAAAATATGAGATTTTGGACGGTATTTCGAAATCATGCGTGCGGTATGACCACTTTGTGTCGCAGCAACAATTGTTTGAACATCTAAATTACGAGCAGTGTGTCCTACTGCTTGACCAATTGCTTCAGTCATATCCGTATTAGCATGCATTTTAAGCGCAAATTTGTCTTGCGCGATAAGTGCTTCTTCAGTGCGAAGTGCGATTTTTGCCATCATTTGAACGGATTCAACTGGATAATCCCCAGCAGCTGTTTCACCTGAAAGCATGATGGCATCAGTACCATCAAAGATAGCATTCGCTACGTCTGACGCTTCCGCACGTGTTGGGCGCGGGTTACGTTGCATAGAATCAAGCATTTGAGTAGCAGTTACAACTGGTTTTCCTAATTTATTACATTTACGGATTAATTCTTTTTGTACAATTGGAACTTCCTCAGCTGGAATTTCAACGCCAAGATCACCACGTGCAACCATTAAACCTTGAGAAACTTGAAGGATTTCATCGATATTGTCGACACCTTCTTGGTTTTCGATTTTAGGAATAATTTGAACGTGAGTTGCATCGTTATCTTCTAAGATTTTAGTAATTTCTAACACGTCAGAAGCACGACGAACAAATGAAGCCGCAATAAAATCAATACCTTGTTCTAAACCAAAACGGATGTCATTCGCATCTTTTTCGGTAATTCCAGGTAAGTTAATAGAAACGTTAGGAACGTTAACACCTTTTTTATTTTTTAAAACACCTGCGTTTAAAACTTTTGTAACTAATTCGCGGTTGCTTGCGTCTTTTTCTGTAACTTCTAAGCCGATTAGACCATCATCTAAAAGAATGCTAGAACCAATTTCAACATCATCAAAAAGTTCACCGTAAGTAACAGAGAATTTTTCTTTTGTACCTTCAACTGGAGTCATGGAGATACGAACAACATCTCCTGTTGTAAATTCAAGTTTTCCACCGACCATGTCATTCGTACGGATTTCTGGACCTTTTGTGTCAAGTAACAAAGCAACTGGTTTCCCAGTTTTTTTCGCTGCTTCACGGATATTTTGAATACGTGCGCCGTGCTCCTCGTAATCACCGTGTGAGAAATTCAAACGTGCAACGTTCATTCCTGATTCGATTAATTTTACTAGTGTTTCTACTGATTCACTAGCAGGTCCGATTGTACAAACAATTTTCGTTTTTTTCATTTTCCTATTCCTCCTAGAAACTACCATTCATACTTTTCATTATAAACACATCTTACTCATTTTACCAGTAACAGCCATAGGACACAAGCTGTTTGTGAACTTTTATGCAAGTTGCTATCATTCCTCATACTTTTTTGTGCAACTTGACAATCTCCACATTTTCATGAATTATTTTCATAAATCTTCGCGAAAAAAGGCCACCAAAGTTCGTCCCGGTGACCGATTTCAATTAAATCGAAAGAATCGATGCCAGTTTAAACATGTCATCATCCAATTTATGTTTTTCTTTTAAAATTTCTGTAATGTCGTTTTCCACGATTTTATTTTCACGGATTCCGACTGCCAGACCACCGCGATTTTCAATCAATAAATCAACCGCACGTGACCCTAAACGGCTTGCTAAAACACGGTCAAAGGCTGTTGGGCTACCACCACGTTGTACGTGTCCAAGAACTGTTACACGTGCGTGATAATCGCCGTATTCAGCAAGGCGGTTCGCAAATTCATTACCAGACATTACGCCTTCAGCAACAACAATAATACTATGTTTTTTACCGCGTTCACGCCCTTTATTTAAGCGAGCAACAATTTCGTCCATTTTAAATTCTTCTTCTGGTACGATAATAGCTTCTGCTCCGCCTGCAAGACCAGACCAAAGTGCGATATCACCAGCATCACGGCCCATAACTTCAATAATGAAAGTACGTTCATGACTTGTCGCTGTGTCGCGAATTTTATCGAGCGCATCCAATACCGTATTAAGCGCAGTATCAAACCCAATCGTAAAATCAGTTCCAGAAATATCGTTATCAATCGTTCCAGGAATTCCAATGGTTGGGAAGCCGCGTTTTGTGAGCGCTTCAGCCCCGTGATAGGAACCATCTCCACCAATTACAACAAGACCATCAATTTGATGTTTTTTCAGTTGTTCGATTCCTTTCAACTGACCTTCTTCTGTAGCAAACTCCGGATAGCGAGCTGAATACAAGAAGGTACCACCACGTTGTACTTTATCGCCAACAGAGCCAAGTTCAAGTTTATGAATATTACCGTTCACTAAACCAAGAAAACCATAATTAATTCCGTAAACTTCTAACCCTGCATAAATAGCCTTACGAACAACAGCACGGGCTGCAGCATTCATACCTGGCGCGTCCCCGCCACTTGTTAAAATTGCAATACGTTTCATCTTTTACTACCACCTCAGAAAATGATATTTTTCCATTACACGCTCTTATTTTACATGAAAATACATAAAATGAAAAGTATGAATACAGACTTTTTACAAATCTTTTCCTGTTTGAAAAATATTGGTTAAGTATGCGCAAATAATTAGTTTCGCGATTCCAAGTTAATTGGTCTATACAAAAACAAGCTTGCTAAAAAGCTCACAACATAAAAAGAAGCATGATACGTTTTGCAACAAAACATACCACGCCCAATTTTACATATCGGCATATACGCCAATTTTTTTAAATTTTGTATAGCGTTGTTCTATTAATTGTTCTTTCGTAAAGGATGTTAATGTGCGAATTGATTTGGCTAGCGTTTCATCAATCCGTTTCGCCTGTTCCTTAACATTTTGATGCGCACCGCCTAGAACTTCTGGAATGATACCATCTGTAATGCCTAAGTCAAATAAATCTTCTGCCGTAATGCGCATCGATTCTGCCGCTTTTTTCGCCATGCTCGCATCTTTCCATAAAATCGCAGCAGCGCCTTCTGGTGAAATAACGGAAAAAACCGCATTTTCTAACATGAAAATTTGGTTACCTAAACCAAGCGCAAGCGCCCCTCCGCTACCACCTTCACCAATTACAATGGAAATAACGGGAACTTCTAAATCGCTCATTTCATAAAGATTGCGCGCAATAGCTTCACTTTGTCCGCGTTCCTCAGCAGCGCGTCCAGGATATGCCCCTTTCGTATCAATAAAACAAATAATCGGCCGCCCAAACTTATTGGCTTGCTTCATAAGACGCAGGGATTTTCTAAAACCTTCTGGGTGAGGCATACCGAAATTACGATATAAATTATCTTTCGTATCTTTCCCGCGCTGATGTCCAATGACCGTGACCGGAATGCCGCGGTATTTAGCCACGCCACCAACAATCGCTGGATCATCGCCAAAATAACGATCACCGTGCAGCTCCATAAAATCTTCAAACAAAAGATTGATATAATCAAGCGTTGTCGGACGCTCAGGATGTCTCGCTACTTGAAACTTATCCCACGCAGACATGTTGCTATAAATATCATCTTCAAGTTTCGCTAAACGATGTTCAAGTTTTTCAATTTCCTTTGTAAGGTCCACATCTGACTTTTCATTGTACTCTTTTAAGTCAGCAATTTTTGTTCGCAGTTCGAGTACTGGCTGTTCAAAATCCATTTCATTCGCCATTTGATTCGGTCGCCTCCTCACCTGGTTTTTGGTGAAACTCTAGCAGAAAACGCAGTTTCTCTCTTAGTTCCAGTCTTGAAATGACCGCATCAAGTTGCCCATGTTTTAATAAAAATTCTGCGGTTTGAAAATCTTCTGGAAGTTCTTCGCGCACTGTCTGTTCAATGACTCGTCTACCGGCAAAACCGATTAGCGCACCTGGTTCCGCAAAGTTAAAATCGCCTAGTGAGGCAAAACTTGCCGAAACGCCGCCTGTCGTCGGATGCGTCATCACCGTAATAATGAGCCCTTTATGATTGCTGAATCGTTTGAACGCCGCCGATGTTTTCGCCATTTGCATAAGGGAAAGCATTCCTTCTTGCATGCGCGCACCACCTGATGCCGTAAAGATGACAAAAGGCTCTCCTGTGCGGTCCGCTTCTTCTACCGCTAACAAAATCTTCTCCCCAACAACAGATCCCATACTCGCCATACGGAAACGTGAATCCATGACAGCAACAACAAGCGGCTGCCCATCAATTTCTGCATGCCCCGTTAAAATGGCTTCATTTAAATCGGTTGTTTCTTTATCTTTCTCGATTTTTTCCATGTAATTTTCAAACCCAAGAGGATTTGCTGCTGTTAGTTCTGGATTCAGTTCACGAAAAGAATTCTCATCTACCAACATTTCAATTCTTTTTCTGGCTCCGATAGGATGATGAAAACCACAATGACTACACACCATCAAATTTTTCTCGAGCTCTTTGGTGTACATAATTTTTTTGCATTTTGGACATTTGGTCATAATCCCTTCAGGAACATCGCGTTTCGCTCCTTCAGTAGGAATGGCCGCATATTTTTTCTTCTTTGGCTTCGTAAATAAATCTCCTAACAAAGATGAAACCTCCCCTATCTATGCTTTTTAAATTATCCATAACGAAAATAAAAATATATAAGTGCTTAAAATAACTGCTACGGATAGGAAAATTATTTCTTTTAAAGAAACAGCAGCCCACTAAAATGCGTTAGCAGACTGCAAGCATCGTTTTCCACTCTAAACTATACCATATTTTTATATCGTATAGGAAATGAAAAAATTATTTTACTTGAACACAACATTTTGTTCTCCTAGCCAATCTTTTAATTCTTTTTCTAATTTGGTTGAAAAGGTTACGTTTAATTTCGCGGGGAGCGCCATCGTTTCGCGCGTTCCTGAAAGATGGACGACAACAACCGATGGCCCTGGATTCGCTTTTGCAAGTTGACGTATTTTTTCAAGTGCTGATTTCTCTTCCACTTTTAAAAACAACCGTTTTGGAAGCTCCAAAGAATCCAGTGTTTGCACGTGTTGCACAACCGCCTGAAGTTCCCCGTTCCGCTCGTCCATTTTAACTTGCAGCGCAACTAAACTCCCTTTTTCAGTGAGCGCCGCAAATTGCCGATATGCTTCGGGGAATAACACAGCACTCAATTCTTTACTATCATCACTGATGGTCAAGAAACACATGTTTTCCCCTTTTTTCGTACGAATGATTTTTTGATTTAAAATATAGGCCCCAATTGTAGCTTTCTGTCCTTTTTTTAGTTCATGAAGAGCTGGCATGTTTAGTTTCTGCATTTTATCTTGATAGCGTGAAATCGGGTGTGAGGACACATATTGCCCCGTATATTCTTTCTCAAGCTCTAGCATTTCCTGCTCAGTTAAAGGCGACACTTCGCGGTACCGCGGCTTGATGGATTTTAGGAAATCATCATCTTCCGTAAATAAATTCATACCTTTTTCATCATTTCCAAGTAAATTCGTAAATTGAAGTGCCCCGTCAATGGACGCGATGAGCGTTGCGCGCTCTTTACCAAACTCATCAAAACAGCCCGCATAAATGAGCGCTTCTAAAATGATTCGCGTCATCATTTTGCTTGGCATGCGCTCACAAAAATCAAAGAAATCTTGGAACGGCTTCATTTTACGCTCTTCGATGAAAGCCAAAATAAATTTATTCGGCACTTTTCGAATGACGCGAAAACTATAACGAATGGCGTCTCCTTCTACTTGGAAATAATAATGACTTTTGTTGATACTAGGCGGAAGCATCGAAATGCCGTATTTTTTCACTTCCGTTACATATTGACTGATTTTCGCATCATTTCCGAAAACCGAACTAAGTAAGGCGGACATAAATTCTGCGGGGAAATGGGCCTTTAAGTAGGCAAGCTGAAACGCGATTTTGGAATAGGCTGCGGCATGACTGCGGTTAAAGCCGTAATTGGCGAAGCGCACAATCATATCGTAAACTTCATTTGCACTCGATTCCAAATAGCCTTTTTTGACGGATCCAAGCACAAAATGTTGGCGCTGCTCGTTTAAAACGTCGGCTTTCTTCTTGCTGACTGCACGGCGAAGTAAATCGGCCTCACCAAGCGAGAACCCTGCCATTTGATTCGCCACTTGAATAATTTGTTCTTGGTACACGATAACGCCATACGTGACTTCTAAAATCGGCTTTAAATCGGGATGTGGGTATTGGGCGGCTTGTTTGCCATGTTTTCGCGCAATAAACGTGTCGATTTGCTCCATTGGTCCTGGACGGTAAAGCGCATCAACCGCCACAATGTCTTCAAAGGAAGTCGGCTGCAAATTGCGGAGCACACGCCTAATGCCGTCTGATTCAAATTGGAACACACCCGTTGTATCACCGCGTCTAAACAATTCAAGCGTTTTTTTATCGTCTAAAGGAATGTCTTGAATGGTTAAAGACAATTTGCGATTGTAGTTTACTGAACGCAAAACGCGATCTAATAAACTTAAGTTACGCAAACCTAGAAAATCCATTTTAAGCAAACCAATAGCTTCTAAATCATTCATCGGGTATTGCGTCAAAAGGGCATCGTTACTGCCCGCCTGTAGCGGTACTTGGCTCACTAGCGGCTTGTCCGAGATGACGATGCCGGCTGCGTGCGTTGAAATATGGCGCGGCAAGCCTTCAAGCTGACAAGCGACGTCCCATATCATTTCATTTTCTTTTGTGCTCGCAATATGTCGGTCAAGGCGGTCGTTTAGCTCACGTGCTTTCGCAAGCGTAATACCAAGCTGATTCGGAATTAATTTCGCCCACTCCGCAAGTTGTACAGTGTTTAAACCAAATGTTCGTGCCGTATCACGAATCGCCGCTTTCGCCGCAAGCGTTCCAAACGTGCCGATTTGCGCAACATGTTTCTCACCGTATTTGTGAACGACATAAGAAATAACGTCATCGCGTTTATTATCTGGGAAATCCAAGTCAATATCGGGCATCGTCACCCGCTCAGGATTTAAAAAGCGCTCAAATAGTAAATTGTACAAAATCGGATCGACATCGGTAATCTGCAAGGCATACGAAACGAGCGAACCCGCAGCAGAGCCACGCCCCGGTCCCGTTAAAATATCGTGTTCCCGTGCATATTTCATCACGTCCCACACAATCAAAAAGTAATCCGCAAAACCCATTCGAACAATGACATCAAGTTCGTAGGAAAGCCGCTCCTCGTATTCAGGACGGCCGTCAAGCCCGCGCGAGACGAGCCCAGCTCTTGCCACTTCTTGCAAAGCGTCTGGCGCAAGTTCCCCTTTTTCTAAAGGAAAGCGAGGTAAAAGATGTTGGTGCATAGCGACTTCTGCGTTACACCGGTCCGCTATTTCGCCAGCCCGCATTAAGGCCTCCTGCTCAAAACTAGACGTGTAGTCGCGTGCCATTTCATCAGGACTTGCAAAATAAGTTGGCCCAACGAGTTCGAGTGATGTCCAATCGACCGTTTGATTATCGCGAATAGCCTGCAAAACCGTGGTCGCTTGTATGTCTTTTGGCCGCATGTAACGCACATTTTTCGATGCGACAACGAAAAGCCCATTGGACTGCGCAAATTCGGCAACAGCCTGTGCCATATTTGCCTGATGCTTCTGAAGCGTCAAATAAAAATTAGTCTCACCAAATATACTTTGCCATTCTGAAACAACTTCTAGTGCGGCAACTTGATTTCCGTCTAAAAGTAGCTGTTCAATCTCACCTGTTCGTCCGGGCGAAAGCGCAATAATCCCATCGCAATAAGAGCGCAGCCATTTTAGTGGCATCTCCTCGCCTTCTTCTCGCGTTTTAATCGCACTAGCTATTTTTAAAAGGTTGTAATAGCCTTCTGTCGTTTCGGCAAGTAAAACAAGTTCGTATGTGTTTCCGGGATTTATGACACCTTCAATATCAATGGTCATCCCAATTATCGGCTTAATCCCTTCTTTTTTGCAGATCGTATAAAATTCAATCGCTCCGTAAAGCGCATTTTTATCTGTAATTGCTAACGCAGAATAATGGTAATCTTTCGCCGTTTGGACGAGTTCTGAAATTCGCGCTGTGCTCGACAGCAAATGATAGGCGCTCGCCACTTGTAAATGAACAAATCCCACTATCCTCGCTCCTTTCGAGTTGTTCTCCTTTTATTATAGCTTTTGCATGCAAAAAAAGAAAGTATGTTCGTAAAAAAAGGGGGTGTCAATTTGACAGCCCCTTTTGGTCATGCGCGTTCACAAATTTGATCAAGTTTTTGTTCCATTTCCGAAACTTCCTCTTGCGTATAAACAGTTGCACCAGATGCAAGTGGATGTCCGCCGCCCCGATATTCTTTGGCAAGCCCGTTAATAATTGGTCCTTTTGAACGGAGGCGAGCGCGAATTTCTTCACCATCCTCAACGAACATTATCCACGCCTTTAAACCTTCAATGTTTTCAATAGAACTGACTAAATCAGAAGCTTCTTTTGCGGAAACATCAAATTTCTTCAAAATTTCTTTGGAAATATAAATGGTTGCGGCCCCGTTTTGATGCATGTTGAGATTTTCGAAGATATAGCCGGATAGTTTCACGGTTTTAAGCGGTCGCTGATAAAGGTTTTGAAATAGCATGAATCGATCAAACGGAAAGGTGACAAGTTTTGCGGCTAGGCGCAAAGTCTCTTCTGTTGTACTTTGATATAAAAATCTGCCCGTATCGCCAACTATGCCAGCAAAAAGGAGTCTTGCCGCAGTTTCATTCAAAACAAGCTCTTCCGAGAAGTTTTCGTAAAAAGAAGTGAGCATTTCGCTGCACGAAGAAGCGCTCGTATCAACCCATAGTAAGTCGCCGTAAGCGTCGTCGTTTGGATGGTGGTCTATTTTGATTAATTTCGCGCCGCTTGAATAACGCGCATCATCAATCCGTTCAGTATTGGCTGTATCGCAAACGATAACAAGTGCACTCGCGTATACTTCGTCTGGAATCTCGTCCAGTTCGCCTAAAAAAGATAGCGTCGGTTCAGGAGTACCAACTGCAAAAACCTTCTTTTTTGGAAAAGTAGCGCGAATGATTTCCGCTAGTCCCATTTGTGAACCGTAGGCATCTGGATCGGGGCGTACATGTCGATGTAAAATAATGGTTTCATACGCTTTGATTTCATCTAAAATTTTCTTTTTCATTTCTACACCTCTTTTAAGTTAGCGCTCCATCATTTGGCAAGCGACAATGGCTTTTCCGGTTAAAATACCTTCTAAGTATAATTCAACGTCAAGTTTCCCCGCTTTTCGTCCCATTTCAAGAACACGCGGCTTAATGGAAAGAGTCGCATCCATTTGAACCGGTTTTAAAAAGTACATCGTGACGTTTTCGATAGCGACATTTCTTTTTTTCATCGTAAATAATTTTTGTTGCACGACATCGCAAACGAGCTGCGTGAACACACCGTATGACAACGTTCCAAGTGAGTTGGTCATTTGCGGTGTCACTTTAAATTCATACGTATGTTCTTGGTCGTCCGTTTCTTTTTCATCAAGTTGTTTTGCAATGGTATCATCAATTGTTTCACCAATTTGAGGTTGTTTTTGAATCATTTGCATCGATTTTAAAATGTCTTGGCGGCTAACAATGCCAAGTAAAGTTAAATCATCTTTTACAACAGGGATAACTTCAATGCTTTCCCATACCATCATATGCGCCACAGAGGCTACGCTCATTTTTGATCCAACCGTCAGCGGGTTCTTTGTCATGACGCGTTCAATTGAGATAGCTTGATTTTTATCAATCACATCTTTATTTGTAACCATGCCAACAAGACGATTAGCTTTATTGACAACTGGAAAGCGACTGTGCCCTGTTTTTTCTTGCAATTTATGCCAATCAGCAACTTTTCCAGATGTGTCTAAATAAGCAATGTCTTCAAGCGGTGTTGAAATATCTTCCACGAGAACGACTTCTTTTTTGATTAATTGGTCATAAATGGCGCGGTTAATCATCGTTGCGACTGTAAACGTATCGTAAGAAGTTGAAAGAATCGGTAATTCTTTTTCATCTGCTAAACGTTTCACTTCATCGTTTGTATCAAAACCACCTGTAATCAAAACGGCAGCGCCTCTATGTAGTGCCAGTTCATGTGCACGTTCGCGATTTCCGACAATGACTAAATTTCCAGCGTCGGTATAGCGTTCCATCGCTTCAACCGTCATCGCACCAATGACGAATTTATTCAGCGATTTATATAAGCCTTCCCGTCCACCGAGCACTTGACCATCAATCATATTGACTATTTCAGCAAATGTTAATTTTTCAATACTATCTTTTTGCTTCCGTTCAATTCGGAGTGTTCCAACTCTTTTTATCGTTGACACGAAACCGATAATTTCTGCGTCTTTAATGGCCCGATAAGCGGTACCCTCACTAACAGATAGATTTTTTGCGATTTTTCGCACCGAAATTTTTTCGCCAACAGCAAGATTTTCAATGTATTTTAATATTTGTTCATGTTTAGTAGCCAATTTTTTCACCTATTTCTTTAAACTTCGATTTCGTCTCCTATTTCCATCACTTTTCCAGTAATATTCGCAGATAGTGAATTTACAAACGCTTCGGCATTTTGTTCGATAAGTGGAAATGTATTGTAATGTATTGGAATAACTGTTTTCGCCTGTAAAAAGTCAGCCGCAATTTTGGCATCATCTGGTCCCATCGTAAAATTATCACCAATTGGCAAAAAGGCTAATTCAAGCGAATTTCGTTCGCCAATTAGTTTCATATCGGAGAAAAGGCCCGTATCGCCAGCATGGTAAACAGATTTTCCTTCCAAAGTAAAAACAAATCCATTTGGCAAACCTAAGTTGACAATTTGGCCGTCTACAACGGTAGAAGAACCATGGAAGGCTTGTGTCAATTTAACCGTTCCAAAGTCAAACTCCCTTTTTCCCCCAATGTGCATGGGTGCAATATTTTGGACGCCTTGTAAACTGAAAAAAGCAGCGAGTTCTGCGTTACAAATTATCGTTGCGCCTGATTGTTTGGCGATTTCCACTGTGTCCCCAACATGATCATCATGTCCGTGAGTTACCGCGATATAATCTGGTTTTTGTTCCGCAACAACTAAATCACATGCTGGATTGCCTGAAATAAAAGGATCAACGAGTATTGTCCGTTCGCCCGTTGTCATTTTGATACATGACTGCCCGTGAAATGAAATTTTCACATTCAAAACTTCCCTTCGCATTTTTTGTGTTATAAACTGCTATAGTATAGATGACAAAGCTACAGAAAAAATAAAACGAACCACTGATATACATAGCTTTATCTGTACCACTCTAATTTTATATTTATTAGAATAGAAAAGCAACTGAAAGCGTGCGAAAAGCTAAAAATCGTGCTATGATGAAGAGGAACTCGCTTCGGAAAGAAGGTAAAAAAATGGAGAAAAATATTGATGTTTTAGAAAATTGGTTAAAAGAGCAAAATGCCTCGGCTGCCTTTATTACCGAGCCAGAAAACATTGCGTACTTCACAGGCTATCACAGCGATCCACACGAACGCGTACTCGGATTAATTGTTTTTGCAGACCATCCGCCGTTTCTTTTCACGCCCGGTCTTGAAGTCGAAGATGCTAAGACGAGCGGCTGGAAACATGATGTTTACGGCTACAGCGACACCGAAGATCCTTTTAAAATCATTGCCGAACAAATTCAAGCTCGGGTTAAAAATCCGACCAAGATTGCGCTTGAGAAAAACCACATTACTTTGGACCGTTTTGAGCAACTTTCAGGCAAATTCAGCTCTACTTCTTTTGTGCCAATTGAGCATAAAATCCAAATGATTCGCCTTGTCAAAACACCAGACGAACTTAAAATTTTAGAAGAAGCCGCACTCCTTGCTGATTATGCCGTTCAAGTTGGCATTGATGAAATTGCTGAGGGGAAAACGGAAGCCGAGATTGTGGCCAAAATCGAATACGAAATGAAGAAAAAAGGCGTTTCTAAAATGAGTTTTGATACGATGGTTTTGACCGGCAAGAATGGCGCACTTCCACATGGAACACCGGGTGACACAAAAATCAAAAAAGGCGATTTAGTCCTATTTGATTTAGGGGTTGTTCATAAAGGTTATTGTTCGGATATTACGCGCACAGTTGCGTTTGGTGAGATTTCCGCGGAGCAAAAGAACATCTACGATACGGTTTTAGATGCGCAGCAAAAAGCGATTGCGAAAGTTCGCGCTGGTGCGCCGGCTAAAGAGCTCGATTTGACGGCTCGAAACACGATTCGTGACGCTGGATACGGCGATTATTTCCCGCACCGGCTTGGACACGGTTTGGGTGCCAGCGTTCATGAATTCCCTTCTATTACGGAAACAAATGATATGCCGCTTGCGGAAAATATGGTCTTTACAATCGAGCCAGGTATTTATGTTCCGGGTGTTGCAGGCGTTCGGATTGAAGATGATATTGTGGTGACAAAAGAGGGATATGAAATTTTAACGGAGTTCCCGAAAGAATTATTAGTGATTCATTAAGAAACAAAAAACGAACTTTTCAAGGAACGAAAAGTTCGTTTTTTGTTTGCCTATTTCGCTGTTGTATTATTTAAGAGTGTGCTTAGCTCCTTATAATCATAGCCTAAATCGCGGGCTACTGCTTGATAAGTGACGTTTCCTTCAAAGGTATTGACACCTTTATAGAGATGGAAATCGTTCGTCACGGCTTGAATGAGGCCTTGGTTCGCCAGTTTTAAGCCATATTGTAATGTTGCGTTTGTAAGTGCCATTGTTGATGTACGCGGCACGGCACCTGGCATGTTTGCTACTGCGTAATGAACAACACCATATTTTTCATAGGTTGGATTGTCATGAGTTGTCACGCGGTCGCTCGTTTCAAAGATGCCACCTTGATCGATGGCGATATCTACTAAAACAGAGCCTGGTTTCATTTGTTTAACCATATGTTCTTTCACGAGTTTCGGTGCTCTTGCTCCGGGAATTAAAACGGCGCCGATGACGAGATCGGAATTTTTCACGGACTCTTCAATGTTGAAATCGTTACTCATTAACGTCGTGACATCATTGCCAAAAATGTCATCTAATTCGCGAAGACGATGCAAATTTAAATCTAAAATCGTGACTTTGGCACCTAAACCAATTGCAATTTTAGCAGCATTGGTTCCTGCCATACCTCCGCCAATAATGGTGACATTGCTCCGCTCAACCCCGGGCACACCGCTAAGTAAAACGCCCATGCCACCGTGGATTTTTTGGAGAAACTGCGCACCAATTTGGGTCGCCATTCGTCCTGCCACTTCACTCATTGGACTTAGAAGTGGTAACGAGCGGTCATCGAGTTCTACGGTTTCATACGCCACACTGTTTACTTTATTTTTAACTAAAGCTTCGGTTAGTTCTGGTTCGTTCGCTAAATGTAAATATGTGAAAAGAAGCAAGCCTTCACGGAAATATTGATATTCAGAAACAATCGGTTCTTTTACTTTTACGACCATTTCAGCAGCCCAAACTTCTTTTGCTGTGTCTACGATTTTCGCCCCTGCACTCGCGTAATCAGCATCATGAAAATTCGAACCTAAACCCGCATTTTTTTCGACTAAAACATGGTGTCCAGCATTAACGTAAGAAAGTACGCTAGCTGGTGTCATTGCAACTCGGTTTTCATTGTTTTTTATTTCTTTCGGTACACCTATAATCATTTAAAACCTCTCCTTTTGTAGTTAAATATACCCATAGTTAACCGCTTACATTTAAATTCTAACACAATATTCCTAAATTGAGCAATAATAAAACTTCAATTTTAACAAATTTATTCATCACGTCATGCCCTGCCTTTATGCGCTTTTTATCACAATCTTTTCCTATGCAAAAGGATGAATAAACTTACCTCTTCTTATTCAAAAATTTTCGCCATTTTTGTGGTTGTTTTTTCCAAAAAGGGGTAAAATATAAAGTATAGAAAAAATTATCTTGGGAGGTTATTTTATGTTACAACAATACAAACGAATTCTAGTAGCGGTGGATGGATCAAAAGAAGCGGAGCGCGCGTTCCAAAAAGCGATCCAAGTGGCAAAACGAAATGATGGTTCCCTTGGACTTGTTCATGTTATCGATACACGTGCTTTTTCATCAGTGGCGAATTATGACACGAGCATGGCGGATAAAGCGACAGAATATGCGGATGAACTTTTAAGTGGTTATAAAGAAGATGCTTTAAAAGCTGGCGTAACAAACGTAGAAACTTACATTGAATATGGCTCCCCGAAAACAGCGATTACTAAAGAAGCTGCAAAAGCATTCCAAGCTGATTTAATTATGTGTGGTGCAACCGGTTTGAATGCGGTTGAACGTTTACTTATTGGTAGTGTTTCTGAGTACATTATTCGTCACTCCCCTTGCGACGTGCTTGTTGTGAGAAATGATGAACCTGAGTATGTAGAGTAAAGAAAAAGCACATTTCTGATTAACCAGGAATGTGCTTTTTAAAATTTAATTATTAAAAATTACGCCTATCAATTCGATAGGCGTAATTCATTATGCGCGCTCAGCTTTAATCCGTTCAACATCACGTGCAATCATTAATTCTTCATTTGTTGGGATAACAATAACTTTAACTGGCGAATGCGGGTAGTTTAGGAATGCTTCTTCGCCGTGAACTTGGTTAAGTGCTGGATCCCAGTAAACGCCCATGAATTCTAAGCCGCGTAAAACACGTTCACGAATGAAAGAACTGTTTTCACCGATTCCAGCTGTAAAGATGATAGCATCAACACCGTTCATGCGCGCTGCATAAGAACCGATATATTTATGGATACGGTCAACAAAAACTTCCAGCGCCAAATCAGCGCGTTCGTTTCCTTTTGAAGCTTCTTGCTCAAGGTCACGAAGGTCGCTTGAAATACCAGATACCCCAAGCATGCCTGATTCTTTATTCAAAACGTCTAAAACTTGTTCAGCCGTTTTTCCCGTTTTTTCCATAATGAAAGGAATAAGTGCTGGGTCAATGTTTCCTGAACGAGTTCCCATGGAAACCCCTGCAAGTGGCGTGAAGCCCATTGAAGTATCCATCGATTTACCGCCTTCGATAGCAGCGATACTTGCGCCATTTCCGAGGTGACATGTTAATAGGCGTAATTCTTCTACAGGACGACCTAGAAGCTCTGCCGCACGTTCCGATACATATTTATGACTTGTACCGTGGAAACCATATTTACGAATGCCATAATCCTCATAATAGCTATACGGCAAGCTGTATAAGTAGCTCGCTTCTGGCATCGTTTGATGGAATGCTGTATCAAATACAGCAACCGAAATAATATTAGGTAAGATTTTTTTGAAAGCTTTAATTCCGGTTACGTTCGCAGGATTATGAAGCGGCGCAAGCTCGGAAAGCTCTTCAATATCTTGAATAACTTGTTCATCAATAAAAATAGAATCAGGGAATTTTTCTCCACCATGTACAACACGATGACCAACACCTGTAATTTCATCATAAGATGCGATAATGTTGTTAGAAATTAATTTTTCTAGTAGCATTTGAACGGCTACTTCATGATCCGGAATATCTGTTGTTTCGGTGATTTTCTCTCCGTCTACAGAAATCGTGAAGATTGAATCCTTTAAGCCAATACGTTCGACAATACCTTTCGTAATGACTTCCTCAGAGGGCATGTCATAAAGTTGAAATTTGAGTGATGAGCTTCCAGCGTTAATCGCAATTGTTTTTTCCATTTTGTTTTGTTCAATTCCCTTCTCGTTTATTTTCACGGAACCAATCTTCAATCTGTGCCAAGATCGGCGCAGTAATGCGCGGATCAGAAAGTGAAGATAGATTGGCCAGTAAAACTTCTTTTGGCTTACGGACATTGTCTCCGTCTTTTTGTAACATTAAAATGCTTTTTCGTGCTTCTTCTGACTTAAATAGAGAATCAGGTAACTTGATGATTCCTTGCATATAGCCATATTTTTTTACAAAGCGATCTAGTTTTGCAAAATCGGCTGTGCTAAACATGGCATCTGGCACAAGGAAAAATAAATAGCCGCCTGGTTTTGTGTAACGCATCCCTTGCTCGATAAATAAATAGTGAGCAAATGAATGTCCGTCTGTTCGGTGTAACTCAAAATCTTCCGCACGTGTATCATTCGGATAGTAGCCAATAGGCAAATCGCTGATCACAACATCTACTGGATCAACTAATAAATTGCTAAGACCATCCTGATGAATCAAATTGACTGGTACACCTTGCAAATCAGCACTCACAAGGGCAAGCGAAATAAGCAAATCATCCACTTCGACACCAGTAGCCGCAACCGAAACGTTATCTTTTAATGTCAGTTGGTTCATCATCGTTGTTAACAAGTTGGCCGTTCCAACAGCTGGATCAAGCACAGTGATTTGTTCTCTTGATTTCATAGCCTTTTCCACTAAATACGTTAAAATAAAACCAATCGAATCCGGCGTCATTTGATGATTCATTTGAATTCCATGCTTCATGCCTTTTAAAAGCGCGAGTTGAAAACTTTTACGAATATCTTCTGCTGCAAAATCCGCTAATTGAATGGTGTCATATTGCGCCATCAATTTTTTGACTTGCTCATCGGATAATTCGTCTTTTTGCAAAACTTCATGTTGAAATAAATTCTCGCTAGTTTCATAAACGGCTTCCAAATAGCTCATTTCAAGTGCATTTTGCAAAATAATTGCCGTTTCATCAAGCACTTGGAATATTTCCGGAGTTGCTGTATTTCCCAAAAATAACACCTCGAATTTTTTTCATTACTAACACCACAAAATATTATACAGCATTTCCTACCAACTTAAAAGCATTTTCTTTTAAAGAAAAATGCTCTTTTAATACAGTTTCTAGGCAAAATTGATACAGGAAAACAGCTCCCTATCACAAGACAGAGAGCTGTTAAACAAGAAGCTTTACTATTTGCCATCAAGGCGACTGGTTTTATTAGGCTTGTTTAGCACTTTCAATCGCTTTTTCATAGTTTGGATGATTCGTTCCCTCTGGCACATACTCCGCATAAACAATTTTACCTGATGCATCTACAACAAAAACGGCACGGGCGAGCAAGCGTAACTCCTTCATAACAACCCCGTAAGCTTCTCCAAACGACAAGTCGCGGTGATCAGAAAGTGTAATCACGTCTTCAAGTCCGGAAGAAGCACACCATTTCTTTTGGGCAAAAGGTAGGTCAACCGAAATCGTTAACACAACCGTATTTTCTAACCCACTCGCCTCTTCATTAAAACGGCGAGTTTGTTGTGAGCAGACACTCGTATCAATCGATGGTATGACGCTAATGATGCGCACTTTGCCGTCAAAATCATGTAGCGTGACTGGTTCTAAATCCCGATTTAACACCGTGAAATCAGGCGCCAATGCTCCAACTTTTTGTTCGCTACCTAGAAGTGTTACCGGATTCCCTTTAAATGTTACATTTGCCATAAAAATCTCCTCCTTTAGCTTTCCACTTCTCTATTGTAGGGAAAATTTGTCCTTCAAGCCATTAATCTGCTTTCAGAAAGCGCCATTAAATTTTCATGGACAACGGCTGTTTTTTCCATCAAATCTGCAACACCTTGCTTGTGCGGCGTAAAGGCAACAACGAAGTAAAGCGGCAAAATGGTTTTTTGGATAAATCTCAAGGCACCTTCGCGAAATAAAACGTTGAGCCATGTTAATTTTTCGCTGTCTTCTCGAATGACTTTTAACCCAAAAATTATTTTCCCAAGTGTTTGCGCGAAAAACTTTGTCATTAGAATAAAATACAGCAAGAAAAGAATGGTTTTGACGAAACCAACCAAACTAAAAAGTCCGCCTGACATGTCAACTTGTAATATGCGCAAAACCGGATTGACAATTATCCCATTTAAAGCGGCAATCACAATTAAATCCACGATATAGGCAAAAAAGCGAATCCAAAATCCGGCGAAATAGGGTTTTGGTATTTTCCGAAAAGGTGAACTTGGCGCTTCGTAATGATAAACTTGTCGTTCTTTTTCTTCCAAAATAATCCCCTCCTTATTCTCCGTAAAGATACATCATGCGTGGTGCTTCAAGCGTGCCGGTTTGCTTCATAATCGCGATTAAATCAGCATTTTTTCCGCTTAGCGAAGTAGCGGCGCTTGAGAAGAAACTGCTAAAGCCTGTTGGTGTATCATATTTAAAAACCGTTGCGTCTTGTAGATCATAATCTTTTTGTAAAGCGGCGAGAGCGGTTTCTTGATAGCCGAATTCATCAATCAAGCCGTTTTCCTTTGCTTGGCGACCATCATAAATCCGACCGTCGGCGATTTTTCTCACTTCTGCTTCTGGCATGCCGCGTCCTTCTGCGACAACTTGAACGAATTCATTATAGGAATCATCAATCATACGTTGCATAATTTGCTTCTCTTCAGAGGTCATCGGTCTTGAGCCACTCATGATATCTTTATATTCACCACTTTTAATGGTATTGTCAGAAATTCCTACTTTTTTCATCAATTCACTATAATCATAGCCACGCATAATAACGCCGAGCGACCCAGTTAACGTTTCTTTACTTGCAAAAATTTTGTCGGCCGGTGCCGAAATATAATAACCGCCTGATGCGGCCATACTTCCCATCGAAACGTAAAATGGAATTTTTCGTTCAGCTTTAATTTGCAAGATTTTATCACGAATTTGTGCGGATTCCATCACTCCACCACCAGGTGAATTGACATAAAGCAATACAGCTTTCACTTTGGTGTCTTTTCGAACAGCTTCAAGCTCTTCCATAAATGTAACATGATTATAACCTGTTGAACTAAATAACGATGCGTCTTCTCCCGTGTTTTGAATGGTGCCATCTACAGATAAAATCGCTACCTTATCGGCATCTCCGGTTTTAATTTCTTCTTCTGTTAATTCATTGTTAGAAAGTAGCGAACTCACAACGCTTTTTGTACGCTGTTCTTCCTTGTCACTCGTTAAAAATGTAGAGGTGATTTTTGCAACCCCTGAGATGATGACGATAACAAAAACAAGTAACAGTGCAATCCATCGTTTAGCATTCATTATTTTCTCTCCTTTTTTATTTACAGATAATGTAAGTGTATCAAGAGAAAAACATCTCGACAACTAAAAATTTTCAGTTTTAAAAAGCAATCTTTTGAAAAGCATGATATGATAATAAAGAAGATTTTCTACTAAAATTTTGAAATTGCCACTGGAGGGACAAACATGTCAAAACAAATTTTCCACTTTTCTTACCGGAAAACCGAAGAACTGCATAAAATCGCGAAAGATTTAAAGAAAATCACAACAGATTATGGTTTTGAACTAACAGAAGACTATCAAAAAGCAACCGTTATTATTAGTATCGGTGGTGATGGTGCTTTTCTAAAATCCGTTCGTGAAACAAATTATCGTCAAGATTGCTTATACGCTGGGATTGCTCTAACTGAACAGCTCGGTCAATATTGCGACTTCCATATCCATCAATTAGATGAAATCATCAAAGCGGCTTCTGAGGAACGCTGGCTCGTTAGAAGATATCCAACGATTTACGGAACCGTGAACAATACGAAAGCTTTTTATGTACTAAATGAGTTTAACATTCGTTCTTCAATTATCCGAACGCTAACCATGGACCTTTACATTAACGGTAGCCACTTTGAAACATTCCGTGGCGATGGCATGGTTATTTCAACGCCAACTGGAAGTACGGCTTACAATAAGTCTGTTAATGGCTCTATTGTTGACCCTTTACTCCCTTCTATGCAAGTTAGTGAACTAGCATCACTCAACAACAATCGTTTCAGAACGCTCGGTTCATCGTTCATTTTAAGTCCAAAACGCAAACTTAAAATCGTCCTAGGTTCTGAAGGAAACAATGAATTCCCTCTTATCGGCATGGACAGCGAAGCACTAAGTATTCAACACGTCCACGAAATCAACTTAGAAGTCGGCGACCGTTTCATCAACATTATTAAACTTCCAGACAACTCTTTCTGGGACAAAGTAAAACGCAATTTCTTATAATGAATAAAAGAACCTGCCAAATGGTAGGTTCTTTACTTATTAAAAATCAGCGTACAGATTCTTTTAAAACGGCAACTAGCAAAGCTTTTTGCGCATGCAGCCGATTACCCGCTTGCTGATAAATAAGCGAATGCAGCGGATTATCAATGACCTCACTACTCACTTCTTCGCCGCGGTGTGCAGGTAAACAATGCAGGAAGTGATAATCTGGTTTTGCGTGGCTTGCTAGCGTTTCATTTACTTGATAATTTTCCCCAAAAGTTTGTAATCGTACTTGATTTTCCTCTTCTTGCCCCATGCTCGTCCACACATCTGTGTAGATGAAATCGGCATCGTTTACTGCGGTAACTGGATCGGCAGTGTGCTCTATACTTGCCCCACTATTTGCCGCGAGTTGCTTCGCGAGCGCCAGAATGTTAGGACTTACAGCGAAATTTTCTGGCGTTGCAAACGTCATATCAAGCCCCACCTTCGCACAGGCAAGGAGTAGCGAATGACAAACATTATTTCCGTCGCCAACATAAGCCAGCTTTACGCCATCAAACCGATCTTTCACTTCAAAAATGGTGAGTAAATCCGCTAGCGCTTGGCACGGGTGATGCAGATCGGTCAGCCCATTTATAACCGGGATTTTAGCGTGCGTCGCAAGTTCTTCAACATTTTCATGACTGAACGTTCGAATCATTATAGCGTCCAAATATTCATCAAGCACGTTAGCCGTATCGATAATCGGCTCGCCCCGCCCAATTTGAAGCTCTTTTGCGTTCATCACAATCGCTTGTCCACCAAGTTGCAAAATCCCCGCCTCAAACGAAACACGCGTCCGCGTTGAAGGCTTATCGAAAATCATGCCAAGAATTTTCCCGCTAAGCGCGTGGCTATAATCGGCAGGGTTTGTTTTCATATCAAGTGCGACCGTAAGCAAATCCAAAATCTCCTCTTTTTCCCATTCCAAAAGTGTCAATAAATCTTTCCCAACTGTTTTCTCCGCTTTTATTTGCATGTTTTCACCCTTCTTTCAAAATTTTTTGTAGAACTAAAAATGCAGCATCGAGCTCCTGCCGTGAAACCGTGAGTGGTGGCATAATTCGCACAACCTTTTCTCCCGCGCTTAAAAGCAACAAACCGTTCTCCCTTGCCTTTTGAAGGATACCTCCTGCATTCGTTTGAAGTTCAATGCCTAGCAAGAAACCTTCGCCGCGGACTTCCTTCACGACCTCGTATTCTGTAAGCGTAGCTAACTTCCCTCTGAAATAAGCTGCCTTTTCTCTAACCTCTGCTAGAAAAGCAGCATTTGAAATTTGCGTCACGACCGTTTCAGCCGCTGCCAGCACAACTTGATTCCCACCAAAAGTTGAGCCATGCGTTCCATTTGAAAAAGTAGCAAACAATTTCGCGTCACCAACTATCGCACCAATTGGTAAGCCATTCCCGAGCCCTTTTGCAAGCGTTATAATATCTGGTTCAATTCCAGCCTGTTCATACGCGTACATCGTTCCAGTGCGCCCCATTCCCGTTTGTACTTCATCTACAATGAGGAGCGTTCCGTTTTGCTTACATAACCCCGAAACTTTCTGCAAAAATTCATGACTCGCCGGGTGGACACCACCTTCACCTTGCACAATTTCAAGCATTACCGCGGCCACATCTTTATCCAATAAATTTTGAAAAGTAGCGAAGTCATTGTAAGGCGCATAAATGAAACCTTCTAGCATCTTTCCAAAACCAGTTTTCACCTTTTCTTGTCCCGTCGCCGTCATTGCCCCAAATGTTCGCCCGTGAAAAGACTGCTCAAATGTAATCATTTTCGTACGTCCTGTATGCTTTCTAGCAAGCTTAATTGCCGCTTCATTTGCCTCGGCACCACTGTTGCAGAAAAAAGCATATGTTAAATTCCCCTTCGCAAGTAGCGCCGCCACACGTTCTTGCTTTTGGTTTAAAAATAAATTAGATGTGTGCCAAATTTGGTCTAGTTGCGCGCTAACCGCCTGATGTACTAAAGGATTAACATGCCCCAAATTGCAAACCCCAATTCCACTCGTAAAATCTAAATAATGTTTGCCTTGTTCATCGTATACCACAGTACCGCTTCCTGAAACTAGCTCAATTGGCAAGCGTTGATAGGTTGGGAATAAATGTGTCATGATGTCGTTACCTCCTGTTTTATTTGCGTTCCTGCTATACCAATTTGGCTTGTGATGAAAACATTTTCGACGCCACTTTGAATAGCGAGCTTGGCACTTTCAAGTTTGGGAATCATGCCACCACTAACATCTCCATTTTCAATCAAAAAATTAATTTTATTTGTCGTCATATCGCGTAAAACAACATTATTTTGTTTGACACCCGGAACATCAGTTAGCAGGTAAAAGGTACGCGCTTGCAGAGCTGACGCTACAGCGCAAGCAGCCGAATCAGCGTTTACATTCCACCACTGTTGGTTTTCGTCAATGCCGAGCGGTGCGAGTAGGAGAACCGAATTGACCGCTAACAGTTCCATCAGCAATCCCGCATTTACCCGCTTTATTTCGCCAACAAATCCTAGCCCCGCCTCATTTGCCGGCATCGCTTCAAGCAAACTCGCATCGCCTGCATTTAGACCAAGGAGCGGAATATTTTCTTTTTGAAACTTTGCAGAAATTTCCGGTTGTACTTGCCCAATCAACACCATTTTTGTAATCTCAAGCGTTTCTTTCGTCGTCACCCGTCGCCCATTTTTCATCTCAACCGGCATGTTTAGGCGCGCCATCATTTCGCTAATGTATTTCCCACCACCGTGAACCATCACAATTTTCTTGTTTTCCAGACGCCATTTTTGAATTTGACCAAAAAACTGCTCATCTAACGCCTGACTCGCCAGTCCACCAAGTTTCACAACAATGATATCTTCCATCAACACAACTCCTTCACGTCCGGTAACAGGCGTTAATTTTGACATATTCATAACTCAAATCACAGCCCCAAGCAAGACCCGTTTCAAGTCCCACATGCAGATCCACTTCAATCCGAATCAGCTCCGCTTCCCGCAAATAATCTTGTAGCGCCGCTTCCGAATACTTACAAGCTTCACTCTTGTTTAAAATAAGGTGTGGCCCTACGCGAATCGAAATGTAGTCAGGCGAAAACCTGCCGCCAGAATACCCAATCGCACAAATGATGCGCCCCCAGTTCGCGTCACCGCCAAACATTGCCGTCTTCACCAAACTCGAAGAAACAATTTTTTTCGCAATCATCCTCGCGTCAAGTTCGCTCGTCGCCCCATTAACAGCCACCTCAATAAGTTTCGTTGCACCTTCACCGTCACGAGCAATCGCCTTTGCCAAATGTTCAAAGACCACATATAACATATCCGAAAATTTTTTAAATTCAGGATTTTCTTCTGTCAATGCTTCGTGTTCGGCAAGACCATTCGCGAGTACAATTACCATGTCATTTGTTGATGTATCTCCATCAACTGTAATTTGATTAAACGTTTCATTCACTAATTGTTTCACTAGCACTTGCAAAATTTCACTTGAAATATTGGCGTCAGTCGTCAAAAATGCCAGCATCGTTGCCATATTCGGATGAATCATTCCAGATCCTTTCGCAACACCGCTCAGCGTCACAAGTTGTCCGCCAATCATGTCCTGCACTACTATTTGTTTTTCTCGCGTATCTGTGGTTAAAATGGCTTCCTCGAAATCACTTGCCTGACCATGTTTTAACCGCAACATTTTAATCCCATTCGTGATTTTATCGAGCTCCAAAAACTCCCCAATTACGCCCGTTGAACAGACAGCGACCGCCTCATTCGCGACACCCAATTGCTTCGCCGCACAGTCTTGCATATAAAAAGCATCTTCGAGTCCCCGTTTTCCCGTGCATGCATTAGCATTACCGCTGTTTACGACAACCGCTTGGAGCGTGTCACTTACTTTCATCGCCTGTTTCGTCACTTGAATTGGTGCCGCCTGAATTTGATTGGTCGTATAAACAACCGCCGCACTTGCTGGAACTTCCGAAAAAATCCAACCTATATCTTTCCTCTTCCGTTTTAATCCCGCATGCTTTCCGTCTGCATAAAAGCCTTTTGGCGATGCAATGCTCCCTTTGATTACTTCCATGTAAAAGCTCCCCTTTCTAAGGAAAAATCGGCGAATGAAGGAGCCCAGTACTTTCCTCCAAACCGAACATCAAATTTAAATTTTGAACAGCCTGCCCAGAAGCCCCTTTTACTAAATTATCCAGCACAGAAACGACAGTTAAAATTCCTGTTTCAGTATTATACGCCAGCCCAATATCACAGAAATTTGAGCCAATAACATGTTTAATATTTGGCAGCTTGCCGAGCGGCTGAATCCGAACAAACTTTTTCTGTGCAAAAGTAGTTTGCAAAATCGCTTCGCACCGCCTAGCCTCCACTTCATCAAGTGCAAGATAAATCGTCGATAAAATGCCCCGCGCAACTGGCAAAAGCGACGTTGAAAATTGAATTTTAGGGCTCAACTGATTTCGCTGCTTTAAAATTCGCATGATTTCTGGAATATGCTGATGCTCGTTCAATTTATAGACACTCAGATTGTCATGAACATGAACAAAATGATTCGCCTCACTTGGCACCTTCCCCGCTCCTGAAGCGCCTGATTTCGCATCAATCACAATCGGACTAGAAAGCTTCACTTCTGAAATGAGCGGCAATAGCGGTAATAAAACAGACGTGGCATAACACCCAGGATTCGCGACCCATTTCGCCGCCAAGTTTTGCCTAAATTCCGCCAAGCCATATGCCATTTTTTCTAAATAAACGGCATCCGCCGGCGCTTTGTTATACCATTTTTCATAGCTTTCTGCCCCTAACCGAAAGTCGCCTGATAAATCAATCACCGGAAAACCAGCTTTCATAAACGGAATTGCTGCCGTGCTCGAAACACCAGCTGGAGTTGCAAAAAAAACGCAATCAGCTTGTGCCATAATGCGTTCTGGGATGACTTCTTCTAAAATGCCGCTGTATATCGATTTTAAATGTGGAAAAAGCGTCGTAATTTCTATACCGACATTTGAATAATTATGTATAGAAACGATATCAAAGTTCGGATGATTATGCAAAATCCGAATCAGCTCTAAACCGCTATAACCTGTTGCTCCTACAATAGAAACTTTCATGCACATCACCCCATATCTGATTTTCAAAATATTAATACTCATTATAATATTGTATATTTATAATGTCAAATGGTTTTTTATAAAAAAAACAAAAAACCTTAAATCAAAGTGCTATCACTTCAATTTAAGGTTTTCGTTAATTTGGCTTTCTTATTTTAAAAATTATCCATTTGCTAAATACGTAATTCAGTACGAGAACCACGATATTTACCAATATTTTCGCCCACGTTTCGTTCATGTAGAAAACGTCAATGAACACGACCATTAGGGCCATATCGATTAGAAAAGTAATAAATCGAAATCCTACAAATGACGTAAATTCAGCTAATTTTTCTCTAAAACCAGGTGTATAGCTTTCGAATACATACTTTTTATTTGAAAAATAAGCAAATAGCACAGATAAAATCCACGCTATCGTATTGGCAAGTCGGTAATCCCACTCCAAGAAAGAAGCAAAGAACCAAAAGGAAACAACATTGATAACCGTTGCAAATCCTCCCATAACAAGATACATAAAAATACTATGAATCTTCTCCGTATACCACGGGAACGTTTGAATTAACCAATTTTTCAGCTTTTCCATCTAGCAGCCTCTCTTTCTAGTTAAAATAAGTCTGCAAACTCATCTTTGATTTCAGCCTCTTCCGCTACTTCCACAGAAAATGTTTCAATTCCTGCTAAAGCTTTGTCGATAAGCGCATCGAAATCAATGAAACTTTCATAGTGCAAGACTTTCTCTAATTTTGGCTTTGTTTTTGGTGCTGCTGGCGTAAAAATCGTACAACAGTCTTCAAACGGTTGAATGGAAAGCTCAAATGTATCAATGTCTTGCGCAATCTTAATGATTTCATTTTTATCCATCGATACAACCGGTCGAATAATCGGCGTTGTCGTCACTGCATTAATAGCTAGCATACTTTCTAGCGTTTGACTCGCCACTTGGCCCAAACTCTCGCCATTTACAATGGCAAGACCATTTCGCTTTTGCCTAAGCAAATCCGTAATTCGGAGCATCAGACGCCGCGTGACGGTCATGATATAGCTTTCCGGCACTTGTTTCTTAATAGTTTCTTGAATTTCTGTAAACGGCACCACATGCATTTGAATTTGCCCGCTATATTTCGCAATCTTACGCGCCAAATCAATCGCTTTTTGCTTCGCCTGTTCGCTCGTGTACGGTGGACTATGGAAATGCACCGCTTCTACCTCAACACCGCGTTTCATCGCCAGATAACCCGCAACAGGACTATCAATTCCACCAGATAACATGAGCATCGCACGCCCCGAAGAACTAACTGGCAAACCACCAGCCCCTAAAATCGTTTCGCAGGATAAAAACACGCCGTCTGAACGGACTTCAACGTTTAGTTTCAAGTCTGGCTTTTTGACATTAACCGATAAATCTTCTAGGTTTCGAAGCACAAAAGCACCGACTTCTTGATTGAGCTCGTTTGAATCGAGCGGGAAGTCACGAAAACTCCGTCTAGCCGCCACTTTAAACGTGCCACCCGCTTGATGATGTGCCTTCACAAGTTCGTAAGCCGCTTCGTTTATTTTAGCCACATCAAGTTCAGCTTTCACGACGGGACTAAATGATTGAATCCCAAAAATCGGCTTTAAACGTTCCATCGCAAGCTTATAATCCGCGCCGTTCAAATAGAGCTGCATCCGGTCGCGTTCGCCGTGCACTTTAATTTCTGGCATATCCTTTAAAACGCGCTTAACATTCGTCGCCAGGCGCGCCACAAATTGTTTGCGATTTTTTCCTTTTGTCGATAATTCGCCGTAACGAATTAAAATACGTTCGAATTTCATTATTTCACCACTTCATTAATTTTTTGTAAAATATCTTTTAAAATTCCAATAAATTGTTCCGCTTCATAGCTTGTATTTTCATAAGATAAGCTTAGCCGAATGGCCCCCGTCGCCTGGTTTTCCGGGACTTTCATTGCGTGGAGCGTACTGCTTTCAAGCTTAGCGCGCGAGGAGCAGGCACTTGTGGTCGAAACAAAAACCTCCTTTTCCTCCAAAGCGTGAACAAGCACTTCGCCGCGTTGCTTTTTAACGGAAAAACAAATGATTTGCGGCGCGGAACTAGCTGCATCAGTATGAATCGTGACACCGTCAAGCTTGCTAATTTCTGCTAGTAGGAAGTCGCGTAAATTGGTCAAATTAGAAACTTTCTTCTGGAAATCTTCGAGCGATAAACGCATTGCTTTGGCAAGCGCTACTATGCCTGCTGTATTCTCTGTGCCGCTCCTTAACCCCAGCTCCTGACCACCGCCAAGCATTTCTGGTTGGAGGTTTAGCTTGTTTTTCTTGTATAGGACACCTGTACCACGCAAACCGTGCAATTTATGCCCAGAGATGGACATCGCATCAATTTTCACAAGGTCAAGCTCCATTTTTGCGAATCCTTGTACGTTATCAACATGGAAAAGCGGCATTTCTGTTTCTGCTAAAAGATCGGCCACTTCTTGAATGGGCTGAACCGCACCAACTTCATTATTAACATGCATAATCGACACTAAAATCGTATCTTTACGTAATGCTTTTTTTAAATCTTCAAGGCGAATTTGCCCGGTTTCTGTCACTGGTAAATAAGTCACGCTAAAGCCGTTTTGTTCGAGCTCTTGCATCACATTTTTAACCGAAGGGTGTTCGACTTGTGTTGTAATAAGATGTTTACCGCGATTTTGATATGCATGGGCAATGCCTTTAATGGCTAAATTATTACTTTCTGTTCCACCTGATGTGAAAATAATTTCTTCAGTGCGAGCCGACATGAGTGTCGCAATTTGTTTCCTCGCTTCCTCGTGAAGCTCCCGCACTTTTTGTCCAAATTTATGCAAAGAAGAAGGGTTAGCGAAATAATGGCTCGCCACTTTTGTATATGTTTCAAGTGCTGCTGCATAAGGCTTTGTCGTAGCACTATTATCAAAATAAATCATTTGGGACATGCGCCTCCTAAAAGTTATCCTTCACTATTTTACCACACATGTCAAGAAAAAGAAGTACAGACTGATGGCAAACGACGAAGAGTGCCGTTTGTCATCAGTCTGATTGTCTTTAATAAACAAAATTGATTACACCTCAGAAAATGCTTTTTCGATTTTCTTAAATGCACCGACTTCCACTTTTTCAAGTGCGGTGACAGCAATTTCAAGTGCTTTTTTGTATTGGAAATCTTCGTAGAAATGCTGTTCTGCTTTTTTGAGTTCCGCATCAAGCTCTTGACTTTCAAAGCGATAACGGTTCGCGTATTGAATAACCGACTCAACAAGCGCCGCATTTTCAATAATCTCAGCGACCTTACCCGAAATATGTTCTAAATCTTCTTTCGCAGTTTGCCAGTTTTTCGAAACTGTTTTCATTTTAAGCGGGCGATCACTCAAACTTTCTTCCATTTTTTCAAGCGCTTCATACATATGTGCTTCAAGTTCATCATATTCAGCTGGAACACCAGGCAGGCGCGCTCGGTCAATTTGGCGCTTCAGTTGTACCGTTTGACGCTTCATACGCTCCATATCTTCACGCGCTTCAAGTTCATCTTTTCTAAGCGAGCGTAAATCCTCGCCAATTTTATCTTGCTCAACTGCAATAGTTAACAGTTTATCGTCAATCTCTTTTAATGCATCTTGAATGACAGAATAGGCCATCTTTTGCTCGCTAAGCTTCGCAAGTGTTTGGCTGAAAATCTCTTTTTGATCCGCGAGATTTGCTGAAGTGGCAAGATAAGTCGCAAGCTCTTCTTCAGAAACATGGTACGTTTCTTTCACTTCCGCAATTTGTTCAGCAAGTTTCGCTGAAAGTTCAATTTGCGCCTCAAGTTTATCAGAAACTGCAGCGCGGTTTTCACTAACAAAATTTTTCGCATGAACTTCGCCTTCAAGCGCATCATAAAACAAATTAATTTCCGTATGTATTTCAGCAATTAACGTTTCCGCATCAGAAAGTTCCCCCTTTAGCACGAGGTCATTGGCTTTCTTCACTTGATCCGTCAATCTCGCATGTTCTTTATCAAACTCAAGTTGTTCCAAAAAGTAGCCAGCCTGTATCATTTCCGCATAGCCCTCTTTAAGCTGCTCTAAATCGCCCGATAACACTGTTTCGGTTTCATGTAGCAGTTTCGGCGTCTTCTCCATTTCTTCTTCTAAAACCTGTAAATCTTTTTTGGCTAAAATAATAATTTCGCGAGCCTCTAAATGATCCCCTTGATCCGTGTAGTCATCATAGCGGTTAATTTTTTCACCCGCTTCATTAAGTGCCGCCTCATAACGTTCAAGCGTTCCACCAAGCTTAAAACCTTGTGTTAAAATCACGCGACGCATTTCCGCTAACTTTTCCTTCGTCGCCCGGCTTTCCTGCGCATTTTTTTCCTCGCTCGTTAGAAGTTCCTTTAAGCCGTTTAAAATTTGATTCATCTGCCGGTCAATCATAACTAGCATCTGCTCTAAATCATTTTCATTTTGGGTCGCCGAGCCAAAACGGTACTTATCCGTATTCATCTCTGCTTCCATCAATACTTCTTCAACATCAGGGAAAAGTCGCGTTTCAATTTCATCCCATGACCTTCTCCAAGATTCAAATAATTCTTCCGTTTGCCCCGTCAATTTTAATTTTTTCACTTTTGAAAGCTCATCAATTACTGGACGATCCCTAAGCGCCAATTTTTGCTCCTCAAGTGAATTAATTCTCGTATAATGTTTCTTTTTTAGTAAATAGCCAGCGCCGAAAAGGGCAATAGCAACAAGTATTATCCCTATTAAAATATAAAAAAACATCCAAAATCCTCCATTTCCACAAATGCTGTCCTTAGCTTTCTTACAAAGCCCTAATTAAAGTGCTAGGCACGACCTAATTCATCCTTTATTCTACCATGATTTAGAAAATTTTACTCCCGTTAACTTCATTTTTTTGAAAAAAAGTCATTCTGCTAGAAGCTACTTTTTAAATTATGCTATACTTCTTGCATAAATGAACATAGAAATGTGGTGAAATTATGATTGAAATCCCAAAATTTCAAGGCTCAAAAGAACAAAATTACGAACTAGCCTTTAAACAAGTGGCTGCACTCATTCAAGGTGAATCAAACATGATCGCGAATTTAAGTAATGTATCCGCCCTTTTAAATCAAGCTTTAGACACTATTAATTGGGTTGGTTTTTATTTATATGAAGAAGAGAGCGATCAACTTGTTCTCGGTCCATTTCAAGGTCTCCCAGCCTGCATTCGTATTCCGAACGGTCGAGGCGTTTGTGGAAGTGCATTGAAAGACCAGAAAACGTATATCGTTGAAGATGTTAACGCCTTTCCCGGACACATTGCTTGTGATGCGGCGAGTCAATCCGAAATTGTGATTCCTCTTTCAAAAAACGGCAAAATGATTGGCGTGTTAGATATCGACAGCCCTATCACATCACGTTTTGATGCAACTGATCAAAAATGGCTTGAGAAAATGAGAGACTTAATCATCGCTGAAATCAGTTGACAATACTGGTGTTTTTATACTATACTAGAAGGCGTGTAAAATGCAGCTTGTTTGATGAGCTCTAGTAAGTTGTTTACCCCCAGATTTCTGTGGTATATTGTGTAACCCTGCGGCTGCATAGGTGAAGATATATGAAGGTAAACTGCCCTAGCAGTGATGCAAACTCGTTTGTTTTATGCCAAAAAACAAATTAAAAGGAGGAGTCTTTAATGGCTCGATACACTGGTCCAAGCTGGAAAATTTCCCGTCGTCTTGGGATTTCACTTTCCGGTACTGGTAAAGAATTAGAGCGTCGTCCGTACGCTCCAGGACAACATGGTCCTAACCAACGTAAAAAAATGTCTGAATATGGTTTGCAACAAGCTGAAAAGCAAAAATTGCGTCATATGTATGGACTAACTGAACGTCAATTCAAAAACACGTTCAACAAAGCAGGCAAACTTCAAGGTAAACATGGTGAAAACTTCATGATTTTACTTGAACAACGCCTTGACAACTTGGTTTACCGCATGGGTCTTGCGCGCACTCGTCGTGCAGCTCGTCAACTTGTAAACCATGGTCACATTCTAGTAGACGGAAAACGTGTTGATATTCCTTCCTACCAAGTTTCTGTAGGTCAAGCAATCAGCATTCGTGAAAAATCTGCTAAAAACTCTGCAATTGCTGAAAGCTTAGAAGTATCTAGCTTCGTACCTGAGTACGTAACATTTGATGCTGATAAATTAGAAGGTTCTTTAAACCGCCTTCCTGAGCGTTCTGAACTTGCTGCTGAAATTAATGAAGCGTTTATCGTTGAGTTCTACTCTCGTTAATCGTCTAATGACACTTCAGTCAAAACCCTTTGCTTCTTGCAAAGGGTTTTTTTATATGACAATCACACTTTCAAAACTGTAAGCCAAACATTCCACTTTGTCATCTACATCGAGGGAATCCCCTACTTTCGCTTGCTATACTACATTTATACAATAACAAAAGAAAGTTGGTATTTTTTATGAAAGCATTATGGGGTACAATTATTACAGTGGCTGTTTTAGCCTTACTTATTGGTGGAGGCTACTATTTTATGAATTATAATCACATCGGGGCAGACACTTACTATACAAAAATCACAACAGATGGCGAAAAAGAAAATGAACATGCCCAATCCACACGTTATAACTACTCGCTTCCGGGCTTTAATGAAGACGGTGAGAAAAAAGAGCTTGATTTTTCTGCCATTAAAAACTTGCGCAAAGGCGCCTACTTGAAAATCTATACCAAACCGATAAAAGGCGTTACTTCCTATGAAGAAGTTCAAAAAACAGACATTCCAAAAGAAGCACAAGAAAAAGTTAATTAAAAAAAGGAATTTCACTGGTTAAAGTGAAATTCCTTTTTTTGATTTACGCGTAACGGACTAAGAAATATTTTTTCTTTCCGCGTCTAACAATCGTAAATTGTCCTTCAATGCGGTCAGAAGCACCAATTACTTTTTCAAGGTCTTGCGTCCGCTCTCCGTTAATATAAATGGCACCATTAGAAATATCCTCGCGCGACTGGCGTTTAGAAGGCTCGATACCAAGATCAACTAGCCAATCAACTAATTTTGCTTCATCTGTTCCCGCTTCAAAAGTTGGCACATCTTTAAAACCTTGTTCAATTTCTGCTGCCGTCAAACTCGCTACATCGCCACTGAAAAGCGCCGCCGAAATTTTTATCGCCTGACTAAGAGCCGCCTCATCATGGATGAATTTTGTCATTTCTGCCGCAAGCGTTTTTTGTGCCGCACGCAAATGAGGCTCTTCTTCTACTTGACGTGCTAAATCGTTAATTTCTGTCTCAGACAAGAATGTAAAGTATTTTAAGTATTTCACGACATCACGGTCATCTGTATTAATCCAAAATTGATAAAATTCATATGGCGTTGTTTTTTCTGCGTTTAACCAAATTGCGCCGCCTTCTGTTTTCCCGAATTTCGTTCCGTCTGCTTTCGTTAAAAGTGGAATCGTTAAGCCGAATGCTTTCGCGTTTTCACCTTGTTTTTTGCGGATTAAGTCGAGGCCTGCCGTAATATTTCCCCACTGATCGGAACCGCCGATTTGCAAGCGGCAATTGTTGTGTTCATATAGATGATTGTAATCCATCGCCTGTAAGATTTGGTAAGCAAACTCCGTAAACGAAATACCGACCTCTAGACGGCTTGCTACGATATCCTTGGCAAGCATTGTATTCACGTTAAAGTTTTTCCCGTAATCACGAAGAAAATCAAGTACGGATAAATCCTTTGTCCAGTCATAGTTATTCACCATGGTTGCAGCACTATTTCCCTCGAAGTCAAAAATTTGACCAAGTTGGGCGCGTAAACTTGCGACGTTTTGATTAATTTGTTCAAGCGATTGCAGCTTGCGCTCTTCTTTTTTGCCACTTGGGTCTCCAATCGTTCCTGTAGCGCCGCCAACTAAAATAATCGGACGGTGACCAGCGTCTTGAAAGCGACGCAAAATCATAAAGGGAATTAAATGTCCAATATGCATGGAATCTCCTGTTGGGTCAATGCCGCAATATAATGAAATGGACTCTTTTGCGGTTAATTCGCGCAAGCCAGCCTCATCTGTCTGCTGATAAATTGCTCCGCGCCATTCTAGTTCATCGATAATATTCATTTTAAAACCTTCTTTCTCGTTTTTAGTCAATAAAAAAGCCCTCCGCTAAAAATAGCGAAGGGACGTGTTAACGTGGTACCACCCAACTTTGAACTTCATTGTTTAACGGTTTTTAACCGGCTGCACTGCTGCAACGTGACTCCAGGATGTAATTCATTCCTTATTTGTACCAGTTTACAGCAACCACTGGTTCTCTTGTAACAGGGATAAGAAACTACTTCGTCCGTTCATTGTCATTTACATATTCAAATTATAGTTTTAGTTATACCATTATTAAAATCGTTCGTCAAGATTTGTTTTACTTTGTCGTACCGCGAAGTTTTTCGCTATGCGGTAAAACAACTGTTTTTTCTTCGACATCTTCATTTGTCATGAGCTTCGTTAAAAGACGCATGGCTACGGCACCAATATCATAAAGCGGTTGAACAATTGTCGATAATTGTGGGCGCGCCATAAGTGTTAGTTTCGTATTATTGCTTGTCATCACTTCTAGCTCATCAGGAACGCTGACACCAGCATCTAGTGCGGCATTTAAGACGCCGATAGCCAGTTCATCATCGGTCACGATAGCCGCATTTGGTCTCGATTTTAATCCAGAAAGTTTTTCCCAAGCTTTTACCCCAGCATCGTAGTTATAATCCGCTTCGATAACATAGGTTTCGTCGTACTTAATTTTAGCTTCTTTAAGCGCATCTTTATACCCTTCTAGCTTAAACTCGCGGTTAACTGGCTCATCTAAAGAACCCGTGATAAACGCGATTTGTTTGTGCCCGTTTGCTATAAAGCGCGCGACAGCCGATTTTGTAGCTTCCCGGTAATCAATATTGACAGAAGCAAGTTTCTGTTCCATATCGACAGCTCCAGCGAGTACTACAGGTGCTGGCGAGCGATCAAACTCCTCTTGCAATTGCGCCGTGATTTTTTCACCCATATAGATAATGCCATCCACTTGCTTTCCTAATAAAGTATTCAAAACTTGCAGTTCTTTATCTTCGTTTTCGTCCGAGCTACTTAGGATAATATTGTATTTATACATCGTCGCAATATCTTCAATCCCTCGTGCAAGCTCCGCATAAAAAACGTTGGAAATATCAGGAATAATAACGCCAACTGTTGTTGTTCGTTTGCTAGCAAGCCCTCGTGCGACAGCATTTGGACGATAGCCTAACTGATTAATGACATCTAAAACTTTTTTTCTTGTTACGGGTTTAACATTTGGATTTCCGTTCACGACACGTGATACCGTTGCCATTGACACATTCGCTTCACGTGCAACATCATAAATGGTCACATTCATCTCAATTCACACTCCAAAAAAATATTTAAAGAAGCAAGTTGCTTCCAATGTAAACGTAAACATGCTTACCTTCACTTTATCATACAGCAAACATTTGTGTTATGCAATTGTTTTCATCTCTGTTTTTCATTTATTTTCATATTAAAATAGCATGGATACACCATGAATATACATATTCCGATATGAAAAGGCTTACTTTTGAATGGAAAATAGTAGCTCTCCGCATGCAGAAAGCTACTCCTTTTTTATTTTACTCGATGAGCCATTAATTTTGATGCTAAAATTTCTTCCCAGAAAGCATCAAACTCTGGAATGTTCATTTGCTGTGCAGAATCAGAAAGCGCAACAGCAGGATCTGGATGAACTTCCGCCATCACACCGTCCGCTTCAATCGCAAGCGCCGCCTTCGCACATGGCAAGAGTAAATCTTTACGGCCAGTGGAATGCGTCACATCAACCATAACAGGCAAATGCGTTTCTTTCTTTAAAATCGGAACAGCAGAAATGTCTAACGTATTCCGAGTTGCCTTCTCATACGTTCTAATTCCGCGCTCGCATAAAATAATTTGACCATTTCCTTGGGACATAATATATTCTGCCGCCCCAATGAATTCCTCAATTGTAGCCGACAAACCACGTTTTAAAAGAATAGGTTTATTCACACGACCAGCTTCTTTTAATAGTTCGAAGTTTTGCATGTTGCGTGCGCCAATTTGAATAACATCCACATAATCAAGTGCCGTTTCAATATCAGCAGGCGTCACAATTTCGCTAATCACGCCTAAACCATACTCATCTGAAATGCGCTTTAAAATTTGCAAGCCTTCAAGACCAAGACCTTGGAAGTCATACGGACTTGTGCGCGGTTTAAACGCTCCGCCACGAATTAATTTGAGGCCTTTATCGCGAATAGAAGCTGCCACTGCTGCCACTTGGTCGTAGGATTCAACCGAACATGGTCCAAAAACAAAAACCGGTTCCCCGTTTCCAATTGGAAGGCCATTGACATTGACAATGGTATCTTCTTTTTTATTTTTACGAGAAACAAGAAGCGCTTTGGAATGGTCCTCTTCTTGTAATTCGAGTCCAGCTTTAAAGATTTCTTTAAACAAATGTTCAATTGTTGAATCCTCAAATGGTCCATTATTGCTTTCAACAATTTGATTTAACATTTCTCTTTCGCGGAGTGGATCAAATCGTAGCGAACCTTGCACTCCTTTAATTTTACCAATTTCTTGCACTAAATTTGCGCGCTTGTTAATCACATTTAGCAATTCAAGGTTGAGCTCGTCCACTTGATTGCGAAGCGCATCTAAGTCTTTGTTCACCATCAGTATTCCACCCTTCTGTTACCTTATATAAAGATTACCATTCATTATAGAGGATAACTCGTTCTTTGTCATCATTCTTTTACGCTTAATCGCTTTTAAGTGATAAAGAGTTATACCAGTTATATTATCATTCCTCACATGATTTGGCAACCTTTTCGACAAAAAAACATTGCACCAAATTAGTGCAATGTTTTTAAGCTTTATTTTTTAATTATTTTTTCGGCTTCCTCTTTGCCTGACTCGATTGTTTTTTTAGCATCGGATTTAGCTTTATCAGCAGCTTTTTGTACGCCTTTAGAAGCGCTTTCCACTTCTTCTTTCACGTTTTCAGCAGCTTCAGACGCAGCCTCAATATCTTCTTCTTTATTTTTTAAAACGACATCTTTTACTGATTTACCTTGTTTAGCAACTGTATCTGCTAATTGCTGTGACTTGTCTCTTACCACTTCTACAAAACCACCTGCGGAATCTTTTAATTGGCTTGTTTTGTCTTTAGCAACACCGCCAATTTCAATACCTTTTTCGTAGGCAACATCTTTCCATTCGTTACCTTTTTCTTTAAGTACATCCACATGTTCATTTAAATCACTACGCAATTCTTTTCCTGACTTAGGCGCTAAAAGCAAAGCCGTTACTGAACCGACAATCCCGCCGATTAAACCACCAATTAGAAAATCTTTTACATTTAAACCATCTTTATCTGCCATTTTTTTCCCCTCCATCAAGATATTGTTTCGTTCGTAGCTTCTTTTGCGGCTTCCTTAGCTCTTTTGCTTGCTTTCATTTTGTCTTTAAAAGCAAGGATTGAGTTGCTGATCGAAACTGCTTGAGCAATTTTTTTATCGTTTGCAGAAACTTTGTTCGTCGCTAATGTTGCAAGTTCACGAACAGATTGACTTAAGCCAAGTAGAGAAGTTCCAACATCACCAATAGCATCAAAAACTGGGTCGACTTTCGCAACTTTTCCGTTCACATCTTCAAGTAAATCATTTGTTTTGTCGAGTATTTTTTGCGCTTCCCCCGAAATTCCTTGTAGCTCTGTCGCCATCTTGTCTACTGTTTTTGCTACTTCATCAAGTGTTTGTGATGTTGATTTCAACGTCTTGCTTAAGTAAATTGCAATAACAAATAAGCCGATTGCCGCGATGAGTGCTGCAATATATAGAATGACAATCATGTACTCACACCTCCATATTCTACTTCTTTACCCTATCGTTAATTATGTAAAACTAAAACGATTTCACGTGTTACACATCTATTTTAGCAATTTCAAACGAAAAAATAAAATAAAATGAATTTTTATGCGTTCCCATTCCTTCTTTTTTCATGTAAAATAAGAGAGAAAACTTTTAGGGAGGCATTTAAATGAAAGATCCACGTATCCAAAAATTAGCCTATAATCTCATCAACTATTCCATCAAACTTCAAAAAGGCGAAAAAGTATTAATTGAAAACTTTGGTTTGCAAACAGAACTTGTTCAAGCTTTGGTGAAGGAAGCCTATGACGCTGGCGGTTGCCCATTTGTTTCTATCAAAGAACCTAAAATCGACCGCGCCCTTTTACTCGGAGCAAATAAAGAGCAGTACGAACTTATGGCTTCTTTTGAAGGGGCTGTGATGAAAGAAATGGACGCTTACATCGGTCTTCGTTCCGGCGACAACATTAACGAATTATCTGACGTTCCTGCTGAAAAAATGAAAATTTCTGGTGGTACGCTTGGAAAAATGCACACGGATATTCGTGTAAAACAAACGAGGTGGGTTGTTTTACGTTATCCAACTTCTTCAATGGCGCAACTGTCCGGTATGAGTACGGAAGGTTTTGAGGACTTTTATTTTGATGTCTGTACACTCGACTACGCGAAAATGAGTGCTGCCATGGATAGTTTAGTTGCTTTAATGAATAAAACTGATAAGGTGCATCTCGTGGGCCCTGGGACTGATTTGCGTTTTTCGATTAAGGATATTCCTGCTGTTAAATGTGCAGGCGAACTAAATATTCCTGATGGCGAAGTCTATACGGCACCGGTTCGCGACTCTGTACAAGGAACATTAAGCTACAACGCGCCAAGTCCCTACCAAGGCTTTGTTTTTGAAAATGTGTCGTTTACATTTGAAAACGGTCAAATTATTGAAGCTACAGCTAATGATACCGAACGCATCAATGAAATTTTAAACACAGATGACGGAGCCCGTTTCATCGGCGAATTCGCAATTGGTGTGAATCCATTCATTCATGAACCGATGGGCGACATTTTATTTGATGAAAAAATCGAAGGTAGTTTCCATTTCACGCCGGGACAATGCTATGACGAGGCGTATAACGGCAACACTTCTGCAATTCACTGGGATTTAGTTAACATTCAGCGCAAGGAATACGGCGGCGGGGAAATTTATTTTGACGATGTTTTAATTCGTAAAGATGGTTTGTTCGTGTTACCTGAATTAGAAATTTTAAATCCCGCAAATTTAGTTTAAAAGATACAGATAATTAGATAGCGGAAAAACAAAGAAGCATAAATCCAGTAATAATGCCATCGGGCTTTACTGAGTTTATGCTTCTTTTCATTTATGTCACGGACTCTTTTTACCACTCTATTTCGCACAGTCCACCGGTTTGCAAAGTTGTAAGTACTCGTAAAATTTCATCGACTTCGCGTGATACGGTGTTCACATGAATCGTTTCGTATTGAATTTTTCCAGTTGGGTCGATAATAAAAAGTCCGCGCAAGGCTTCTTCATTTTCTTCGTCAAAAACACCATAATTCAGCGCTACAGTGCGCGATACATCTTCAAGTAAAGGATAGGTGAGTTGACCAATTCCGCCTTTTGAAATGGGCGTTTGTATCCACTCTAAGTGCGTTTGAACACTATCTGTTGAGATGCCGACAATTTCCGTGTTCAGTTTTTGGAATTCCTTTACTCTAGCCGAAATCGCGTTGATTTCTGCCGGACAAATGAACGTAAAATCTTTCGGATAAAAAAACAGCACGAGCCATTTATCAGATGTTAAAAAATCTGCTAGACTTCGCTTTTTGATGGTCGAATCCGGCATTACTGCCAGTTCACAGAAATCTGGCGCCTTATTGCCTACTAAACGAATAGCCACGTCAAAATTCCCTCCTAGTTGCTTTTTAGTGTCATATTTAGAAAAGAGCTGATACAAAAGTACCAGCTTAATCGTTCAAATTAAAATGCAGCTTTTTCTCCTAATGCTTGTGTTTTCGATTGGTTATCTAGTACTTTTTCATAAGCGGCTTGGAATTTTTGAACATCTCCAGCCCCCATAAATAAAATGACAGCATTATCGTAAGCAAGAAGTGCATCAGTATGCTCTTCTTTAATAACATGATTTCCTTTTGTTTTTTTGGCCAAATCATAGATGGTTAAATTCCCAGTTTTTTCCCGGGCTGAACCAAAAATATCGCACAGATAAACTTCATCTGCTAAATTCAAACTATCAGCAAAACCTTGTAAAAATGCTTTTGTGCGTGTAAAAGTATGTGGTTGAAAAACCGCAACTACTTGTTTATCAGGGTATTTTTGTCGCGCCGCATTCACTGTTGCACGAATTTCAGATGGGTGATGTGCATAATCATCCACTAAAATTTGATTCGCTTTTTCCGTAATGCTAAAACGTCTTTTTACACCTTCGAATGTAAGTAACTCTTTTTTCACTTCTTCCATGCTTAACTGGTCATAATGAGCAAGCGAAATAACGCTAAGAGCATTTAAAACATTATGATCCCCGTAAGTTGGAATTTCGAAGTTCCCTAAAAGTTTGTCTTCATGGTAAACATCGAATAAAGTGCCTGTTGTTTTTTTAACAACATTTTTTGCGATGTATTCATTTTCACTGCCAAAGCCAAAATAAACAACTGGAATAGTTAACACGTCTTCTAAGCGACGAAGTTGAACGTCATCACCTAAAGCAAAGACAGCTTTTTTTACCTGCTTACCAAAAGATTCAAACGCGTTAAAAACATCATCGACACTTTTAAAGTAATCAGGATGATCCCAGTCAATATTTGTCATGATCGCATATGTAGGCTTATATGCAAGGAAATGACGTTGATATTCACATGCTTCTATAGCAAAATATTCCGCGTTTTTATCCCCTTTACCAGTACCGTCACCAATTAAATAAGACGTTGGTTTGATGGCTTCTAATACATGCGAAAGTAAACCCGTTGTTGATGTTTTGCCATGAGAACCTGTCACCGCCACACTAGTATAACCATCTAACAATTGGCCTAAGAATTTATGGTAACGAATAACTGGCAAATCCATTTCTAATGCTTTTGAAATTTCCTCATGCGTATCTGGAAAAGCATTACCAGCCACAATAGTTAAACCTTCTTTGATGTTTTCTGCACCAAATGGGAAAATTGGAATAGATTTATCTTCTAATACTTTTTGTGTAAAGAAATACTTCTCAACATCGCTGCCCTGCACTTTGTATCCTTTATCATGTAAAATTTGAGCTAACGCACTCATTCCCGCGCCTTTAATCCCAACAAAATGATAAGTTGTCATTGTTTCGAACCCCCGTATTTTCAACTTGAAGAGGGTGTCTAAAAAGATATATATCCTGTAATTTTAGACATCATCTTATTTCCTGTTCATAATAGTGTTTAATGTAAAATAGTTTATGCACTCGTTCACTCGTTATATTATAGCATTTATCGCCTGTTTAGAACAACGATTCTTCTAAATCACGGAAAAAGGCTTAGATAATCAAGTAAGAAAACGTTTTAATTTATTCATTATCTGCGCTTTCATATGAATTTAGCCCTAGTTTGCCGTATCTTTATTCCGCAACTTTTCAAGCTGCTCATGTGTGATAATTACATCTCGTGGCTTAGAACCATTCGTAGCTGAAACAATATTATAGTTTTCTAATGTTTCCATCAGTCTCGCCGCGCGATTATAGCCAATTCTAAAATGACGTTGTAGAAGCGAAGTTGAAGCGGCTTTTTGATTCATCACAAAATCGCAAGCTTCATCAAAAAGTTCATCTTCCTCCTCACGTAGCGTTTCTTTCGCAAGGAGCTCTTCTTCCACAAATAAATAGCTTGGCTCTCCTTGGTTACGTACATGACTAACAACTGCATCAATTTCTTCATCACTTACAAACGTTCCTTGCAGTCTGACTGGTTTACTTACGCCACTTGGTAAAAAGAGCATATCCCCTTTTCCAAGCAACTTCTCAGCACCAGTGGCGTCAAGAATCGTTCGTGAATCAATCGAACTCGATACGGAAAAGGAAACACGTGTTGGAATATTTGCTTTAATAAGTCCCGTAATAACGTCAACAGACGGACGTTGTGTCGCCACAATCATATGAATACCACAAGCTCTAGCTTTTTGAGCAATGCGACTAATTGACTCTTCCACATCATTTGGAGCGACCATCATTAAGTCGGCTAATTCGTCAATTACGATTAAAATATACGGGAGTTTTTCCCCAGAGTGCCCTTCTGCTTCTGATAATTGATTATAACGCTCCATATTGCGAACCCCTGTATGCGAGAATAGCTGGTAGCGTCTTTCCATCTCTTCAACAGCCCATTTTAACGCTGCTGTGGCTGCTTTTGCATCAGTAATAACCGGACTCACGAGGTGTGGAATACGATTATACGGTGCTAGCTCGACCATTTTCGGATCAATTAAAAGTAGTTTTAGTTGATCTGGTCGCGCTTTATAAAGCAAGCTAACTAAGAGCGAGTTAATACACACACTTTTCCCTGAACCCGTTGCCCCTGCAATAAGTCCATGTGGCATTTTTTGCAAATCCGTCACGATAGGCGCTCCTGAAATATCGAGCCCAAGCGCGGCGGTTAGCGGAGAATGGTTCTCTTGGAAAATCGATGTATTCATAATTTCAGAAATCATCACTGGTCGGCTAGAAGGATTGGGAATTTCAATACCGATTGTGCTTTTCCCTGGAATCGGTGCTTCAATTCGAATATCTTTTGCCGCCAAGCTCAATTTAATATCATCAGTTAAATTCGTAATTTTGCTTACTTTAACACCTTTTTCAGGTTGTACTTCAAAACGCGTCACTGATGGACCTTGCGTTCGGTTCACAACATGCGCTTCCACATTAAAGTTTTTTAGCGTTTCATTCAAAAGCTCTTCCTGATAATCAAGCCAGCCCTCATCCTTGTTCGATGAAACTGGAGGACTTAATAGGCGCAGCGAAGGAAGATAGTAAGAGGACGGTTGCTCCCCCTCTTCTCGCACTTTTTTCTCAGGAACGGTCACAACTTGCTCCGTTTGCGCCAAATAGGAATCCGCTTCCTCTTTTGACTCGTCTTTCTGATCATTATTTACCATCATGACATTAAACGGAATATGCGATTTCGTTGCTGTTTTTTTCTGCGAAAACGTTTTTTCTGTTTTTTTCACTTGAGGTTCTTTCACTTCTTCGCTTTTTTGGAAAACTGGTTCTTCCGTGACTACAGCTGTATTTAAATCCTCAATAACTTCCGGTTTTTCCTCCACAAACTGCTCCACTTCTTCAGTAATTAACGAAATGCGTTCTTGTGTTGGCTTTTCAGATGTTTGGTCATCTAAATCAAATTCAAAATGGCTTGGTCGTTTATGGAAAGCAAAAACTGGCGACGGAACATCTGTCGGCGTGAATTTTTCTTTCGCTACAACTTTAGTTTCTACAGTAGTGTGCGTTTGTGCCACTTTATCGATTGTATTATTTCTCGTTTGCACAACTGGTACCCTTTCTGCCTGCGCTTTGTCAGGTATAACTGGAAAGCGAAAATTACCTTTTGGGTATTCATATACCATTTTCGTTGCGACTGTCCGTTTTTTTTGCCCTATATTTACTGGACGTTCTGCGGTCCTTTTCATATTCACTTTTGGTTGTTCTCGTTTTATTTTGGTTTCTACGACTGCCGTCTGCTGTTTCGGCACTTCTTCTTTTGAATCTTCAAAATCCCCAAAGAAAAAATCTTTTAACCATCCCATATCTATCACACCTAATTTTGATTTTCTTTTTTGATTCTAACAGAGAAAAATAATTAAAGCTATACATGACCATCGTAATTTCGTCATTAATATTTCAGAACCTACTTTAACCGTTGCTGTATAAAGCTTCAAAGGGGTCATAATATAATCTTATATCCCAATTCTTAGGTAAAAAAAGAACATTTTGAAGCAGTATTGTACACACTTTTATTTACAAAAAAAACTAGCTAGACGATGCTAGCTAGTTTGATTGGATTAAAAAGAAACTGGAAAAGCTGCGCCGACTTCATTGTCGGCCTCTAAAACTAAAATACCTTTTTCTTGTGGCGCATCTGGAATCGCTAATTCTCGCGCAGCGCATAACATCCCGAAAGAATCGACACCACGTAAGTTAGATGGTTTGATGACCAGTCCGCTTGGCATCACTGCACCAATTTTTGCAACAACTACTTTTTGGCCTGCATCAACATTTGGTGCGCCGCAAACAATTTGTAATTGCTCGTTTTTAACACTCACTTGGCAAATGCGAAGTTTATCGGCATTTGGATGTTTTTCGATACTTTCAACGTAACCCACGACAAATTTTGGTGATAAATCGATATCTAAATTGTCAGCAAAGCCGGCGTTTTTAATCACCTCTTGCATTTTTGCGACAAATTCTTCCGTCAATTTGACTTTTCCATTTGCTTGTAGTGCGAAATAATTGGAAGCGTTGAAAATGTTAAAGCCGCTTAAATCGCCTGTTTCAGTGTCAAAAATTCGTACTACATCGCCTTTTTTCTCAAAAGAACGTGTGTATCGATTAATGTCTTTGATGGCAACAATTAGGGTGTCGCCGATCCCTTTTTCATTGTAAAATACGTTTGCTATCAAGTTCCCCTACTCCTTTGGTCTATTTTTCGCCATAATAAATATCGGTTCCAGTTTACCATTATTATACACAAATGGCAAAGAGGTAACTGGAACAATTCCTTCTGAAAAAAATTGCATCGTCATGTGTGCCAACACATCATAGCCAGTATTGTTTTTGATGTCGGCTAAAATCAGTACATCTTGATGTGGTATCGCAAGGACCATTTCACCCGTGAACTTGGCACGCATCTCCGCTAAAAAGGCGTCATTGCAAACGCGACTGGCGTCATAACCATCATTCGTTCTTAAAAAATAAAAGTCATTGCCGGAAACTGTATCCTTCTTCAGTGGCGTATCTAGTTTTCTTACATTTTGCATGGCGCTGTTACGCAAATCATTTGGTGAAATGTTCGCCGCTTCTAAATCATTTTCCGTTAAAAATTTGTAGGCTTTTCCTGTATCAAAAACATAAAAAATGTTTGTTTCGGCTGTATGTTTCTCGCAAAATAATTTTTCTCCCGCTTTTGTTTTTTGCGGAAAAGAGCCAGCACGAATGACAGGCAAAATTTTGTCGCTATTTCCACTTAAATTGACTTTTTGACGGCTCGCCTGAAAGCCTTCATTGACGTAATACACGACTTTTTGAAAGGAGGCCTCCCCTTCTTCTTCAAATCGTGCAATGATTTGCGGAACGGATAGCGTTATCGTATGCTCATTTTCTAAAACTTTTAAACGTTCTTTTTCCCTATCGAAAGAAAACGTTCTTCCATCTTTTCGTAACATGTCTTCTAATTTTGCTTTCATGGCAAGTGTCGTGATTTTCAAAGAGCTTCCTCCTTTTAAAGCGCAGCTAAAAAGTCATTGATTTCTTCTTTTGTTTTACGATCTTTGCTGACAAAGCGGCCAATTTCTTCCCCGTCTTCAAATGCTAAAAAACTTGGAATGCCGAAAATCGCTAGTTCTGCGCATAAATCGATAAATTCATCACGGTCAACATGATAAAAAGCAAAGTCTTCATTTTCTGCTTCGATTTCTGGCATGACAGGCTCGATAAAACGGCAATCGCCACACCAATCCGCACTAAACATAAAAACGGTTTTTCCTTGTTCTTTTACTTGTTGAAACTGCTCAACAGATTCTAAATTTTTCATTTTAAAACGCTCCTTTAAGTTCTTCCTTGTTAAATCGTACCTAAAGTTGTGCCATTCGTCCAGAAATCCGCTTTCTGTAAAACATTTGAAGCGTTTTCTTTTTTTCGTTATGATAAATGAGAAAGGAGTGTTATAAAAATGAACTATAACATTTATTTAGCTGGCGAAATCCATTCTGATTGGCGAAACGAATTGCGTCATGCAATTAGCAACATACAAGGCGTTTCATTCACATTCACTGGTCCAGAAGAAAACCATGAAAAATCAGATTCTATCGGCGAAGTTATCCTAGGCGAGCAACCAAACGCGCTATATCGCGACATCCAAGCTTCCAAAATCAACAATCTCCGAACACAGCTTTTTTTAAATAAAGCCGATCTTGTGGTGGCCTATTTTGGGGAAGAATTTAAGCAGTGGAATACGGCATCGGACGCCTCGTTCGCTGTTGCGAGCGGAAAACCGCTCATCTTAATTCGCCCGGAAAAATTGCATCACCCGTTAAAAGAATTGTCAGAACGCGCGAACGTGACTGTTGCAACCATTGAAGCTGCGGCAAAAGTGCTTCATTATACATTTGGCTAGTCGCAAAAAAGCACGAAAATCAGCGATTTGATTTTCGTGCTTTTTTGCGTTCTGCGATATAAAATTGCAAGCCTTCATAAATGAGTATCATCACCCCTGCTACAAAAGCGGTGAGCGCCCAGCCTTGCTCGAAGTTTCCAATCTTTAGCGCACTTAAAATGAAACAGATGACGCCACTCATGAGAAGAGCCACACCGATTAAAACCGTCGCTTTTTTCAAAAACCTAAGCATTTTCACGTATGGTGTTGTATGTTGTTTGGTCGAGACTTCGAATGATGGTTGTAATCATTTCTTTGGCAGCAGCGTAGTCATCGACGTGCAAAATAGAATTGCTGGAATGAATATATCTTGATGGGATACCGATAACCGCGCTTGGAATGCCGCTTAACGAAGTATGTACTTTCCCAGCGTCTGTGCCGCCTGGTGATGTGAAATATTGATACGGAATTTGATTGCTTTCGGCTGTATCGAGTAAAAATTCGCGCATGCCTCGGTGCATAATCATCGTTCGATCAAAAATCCGCATTAAGAAGCCTTTACCAAGTTGACCAAACTGTGTTTTGTCTCCTGTTGTGTCGTTTGCAGGGCTAGCATCTAAAGCGAAGAACAAGTCTGGTTGAATCATATTAGCACTTACGCCAGCGCCTCTAAGTCCGACTTCTTCTTGGACGTTAGCTCCTGAAAACAATGTATTAGGGAGTGCTTCGCCTTTAAGCTCTTTTAAAAGTTCAATTGCGAGCCCGACACCATAACGGTTGTCCCAAGCTTTTGCTAAAATTTTCTTCGGATTTGCGAGCGGTGTAAATTCAGATACTGGCACGACAAATTGCCCCGGTTTAAGTCCGAGTTCTTTTGCTTCTTCATTGGAGTCGGCGCCAATATCAATCAGGAGGTTTTTTGGATCCGTTGGTTTATTTCGTTCTGCATCGGACATTAAATGTGGCGGTACAGACGCGATGACGCCAATGACTGGGCCGCTCTCTGTCATAACCTGAACGCGCTGCGCTTGCATGACTTGCGGATTCCAACCACCAATTGTTTGAAAGCGGAGCATACCGGCTTTTGTAATCTGTGTCACCATAAAGCCTACTTCATCCATATGTCCAGCAACTAAAATGCGCGGGCCAGCTGCGTCGCCGTGTCGCACACCAAAAATGCCGCCTAACCCGTCTTGAATGACCTCGTCTGAAACTGGTTCAATTTCTTTTCGTACAAAATCCCGCACTCGAAATTCATCACCGGATGTTCCTTGTAACTCGGTCAATGTTTTAAACAATTTTAATGTTTCTTCTTTCACTGTTAACCACCCTTTCGCTCTAACTCTTTTAGTATAGCAAGATTACGTGTGTTTTGAAAGCGTCATTAAAAATACTTTCCATTTTCCGAAAGTGTAGTATAATGAGTACGTGAGTAAATTTCGCACATAGAGGGAAATTATTGAGGGAGGAAAAACATGGACTGGAAAGCTTTTATTGCAGGTGCTGCTTTTGGCGCTGCTGCTGGTCATTTACTGAACCATTACTGTCTTTCGGATAAATCGATATCTGGTGATGTTATTTTAGAAAATGTCAAAGATGCTTTTAAAAAGGAAGGACCTATTGAAGGCTCTTGGATTCAACTAAAAAAACAGCATTATAAAAAATATGCGATTGATACTTTCGTATATCACGGCGGAATTACGGCAATTCGCGAAGGCGAAAAGAAACAGTTTGAATTTATTGCAGATGCAAAAACGGGTACGATTATTGACGTATACCTTACATAAGAGAGCATGCCCCTTTTACATGAAGGGGCATTTTTATGCAATTTTACAATACCCCCTATAAGTATTCAGATAGATATACCCCTGCCCCCTATGTTAATTTTGAGCGCAAAAAAAAGAAGCTTATCAGCCCCTTTTCTTTTCCATTTTATTCGTTATCTCGCCAGCGCGATTGAGTTGAATCGCTTCATAAAATGCATCATGGTAAAATAAAAACCATGTTTGCTCATCCATCCATTTGGCGAACAATTTTTCTTTCGCAAAAATGCTGTCCATTGGATAGTCATCATAGGCAGTCACCCATAGTGGATTTAAATGCGCGTGTGTTGGGAAAATGTCGCCTAAATGAACGGCGTGCATCCCGTCAGAAGAAATTTCAACGATACCGTGTCCCGCACTGTGCCCCCCCGTATGGTGCATCGTTACGCCAGGAAGAACCTCCATTTTTTCCGAATAAGTATGTATTTGGGCTTCAATTTTTTGCCAATTTTCCGGCCAGTACGTCGCTTTTGAGCGAATATTTGGGGCGCGCATCTCGTCCCATTCCGTTTCAGAAGCAATAATTTTTGCATTCGGAAAAACCGATGTGAGTGTTCCGTCCTCAGCAGTTCCCGTCAACCCTGTCACATGATCGAAGTGCAAGTGCGTCATGAGCACAAAGTCAATTTCTTCAGGCGTCACACCTAAACGAGCTAAATCCTGAACGATAAAAGATTCTTCTTCTACGGAAAAATTCCTTTTTTGTTTTTCTGTAAGTCGATTTACCCCCAGTCCTGCATCAATTAGGACATGTTTGCCTGCGACTTTTAAGTACATTGGATCGGCATATGCCGCAATTTGGTTGGCTTCATTGACCGGATATTTTTTCTTCCAAAGCGCTTTTGGTACAACGCCAAACATCGCCCCACCATCAAACGCCAATTTTCCGCCTCTTAACCAATGAATTTCAATTTTGCCAATTTTCATAAGAGCACCCCTTGTTTACATAATATTATTATAGAAAAGAAGTCGCGCTGAGCAACTTCTTGTTTCGTTTATTTAAATGATGCTTCTAAACGGTAAATTGGAAAGCCTTTTTGTGAAAATTTCTCTTCGTATTCCGTCATCACATTGTCGCTGATTTCGTCGGCATGCAAATCGAGTGACACATAGCTTAGTTGCAAGCCATAGTCAGAAAATGCAACGAGCGAATATTCAAACAATCCACGATTATCCGTTTTAAAATGGATTTCACCATCAGTTGGCAAAAGCGCTTTATAAATATCTAAAAAGGTCGGATTCGTCAAGCGCCGCTTCGTATGCCGTTTTTTTGGCCATGGATCAGAAAAATTCAAATAAATTCGCGCCACTTCGCCCGGTTCAAAATATTCAAGTAGTGCTGCACCGTCAACAGACAATAGACGTGCGTTTGAAACGCCCGCATTTAATACTTTATCAAGCGCAACAACAAGTACGCTTTCAACGACTTCAATGCCGATATAATTGATTTCCGGATTTTGTTTAGCCATGCCGCTTACAAATTGGCCTTTTCCTGAGCCGATTTCAATGTGAATGGGATTTTGATTGCCAAAAAGCTCTTGCCACTTCCCTTTAAAGTCAGCCGGATTTGCGACGCAAACTTCAGGATGGCTTAGCAATTTATCTTTCGCCCATGGTTTATGCTTTACACGCATGAATTGGTTACACCTCATTATCTTCTAAGATTACTTTTAAAAGCTCGCTCGCTTTTGAACGTTCTTGCTCGGCTAGATTAGCCGCATAAATACGTGTTAATGCCTGACATAAACCGTACCATTTTAACTTGTGGTGCAGTTTTTCCGAGTATGCTTCTCCGTATGCACTTAGCCACTCGCCCCACTTATTTCGTGAGATATATTGATAAAGGAGCATCGCTAAATCGCTTGCGTGATCGGCAAGCATCGCGGAATCCCAATCAACTAAATAGAGCTCGTCTTTTAAGGAAATCATCCAGTTGCTATGGTTCATATCCCCGTGACAAACGACCAGCTCATCTGAATTTATTTGCTCAGCATGATCTAAAAGGTATGTATAGGCCACATTTTCTGCTTCGTTAAACTGTTCCTTAAAGCTGTTTAAATTCGCGAGCATTTTTTCAGAAGATAAAGAACTGTTCTCGATTTTCCGCAACATTTTTTTTAGTGGCTTCGAGCGATGAATTTTACTTAAAAGTTGTGCCACGCGTTTATCCATCATTTCATCTGCGTCTAAAATATGAGCTTCGACCCATTTTTGCGCTGTAATAACATCTCCATTTTCAACACGTCTTGTCCATACAAGTTTAGGAACAATGTTCTCAGCAGAGAGCGCAGCTAAAAAAGGCGAAGAATTCCTCTTTAAAAAGAATTTTTCGTCTTCCTTTCTCGCAACAAAAGCTTGACCGGTTTCTCCGCCGGCAGAACTTATTTCATATTCAGCCCCAAAAAAATAATCCTTCATCTTGAAACACACCTTTTTAGTAAATGATTCATTACTTCGCAAATAAATCATGTCTAAAATTGATTGTACTTCTCCAACGGAAGTAAGTCAAGTCAACATATGTTCGGGCTTTCATTTTTTTGAAGTGAAAAATCCGCCTACTGGTTTTTTAGGCGGATTTCAAATTAATTTTTATGGACAACTGGATTTAGTCCAGAAGGATTTCTACGAATGAATAACGTTAGAACGCACGCAATAACGCTTGAGAGTGCGGCAATCAAAAAGGCTGTATCAATCCCGTGAATCAGAACGTGATTCGCAAGCTGTTCTTTCGTCTTTCCAACGACATCAGTTGCGCTGAGTGAATTTGCGAAGCTGCTAGCACTTTTAGACATTACAGTGATGAGCGCTGCTGTTCCAATTGACCCGGCAACTTGTCGCATTGTATTAAACATTGCAGAGCCGTGTGACGCCATCTCAAGCGGAAGAGAGTTGAGCGCCGCTGTTTGAAGTGGCATCATGACCATGGCCATTCCACCCGCACGAATCGTTTGGACTATAACAATATAAGTAAGTGTTGTCGATTCACCAATGTTCGAAAACATAAACGTCGCTCCAGTCATAATAATAAGACCTACTAACGACAAATATTTCGCACCAAATCGGTCAAACATCATCCCCGTAACTGGCGATAAAACAGCCGTTATAAGCGCTCCTGGAAGCAGAACTAAACCAGAATCTAGCGGTGAAAAGCCGCGCACATTTTGCAAGAATATTGGCAGTAACAGCATGCCTCCAAAAAGACCCATAAAAACAAAGAAACTAATAATCGTGGTTAAAGCAAAGGTTGGATTTTTAAAAACCTTAAAGTTAAGAAGTGGCGTTTTGGCTCTCCCTTGGTACCAAATGAATAGCGAAAGAACAACAAGCCCAATCGCGATAAAACCAACGACTTTAAACGTAAGCCAGTCATGGTCTCCAGCATTACTAAATCCGAGTAATAAGCTCCCGAAACCAACTGTTGACATGACGACGCCAAGAACATCCAATTTAGGAAATGAACGTTTCCCAACATTTCGCAGTAAGAAAATGGCTACGATAATATCGACAATCGCAAATGGAATGATGATGAAAAATAAATCGCGCCAAGCATATTCTTGGACAATCCACCCTGAAAGCGTCGGACCAATTGCGGGTGCAAAGTTCATGGCAAGGCCAATAAGTCCCATCGCACGGCCACGTCGTTCAATTGGAAATAGATTTAAAACAACCACCGTTAAAAGTGGCATAACAATTCCGGCACCAACCGCTTGAACCATACGCCCAGCAATAAGCATCGTATAATTTTGCGCAAATCCCCCAATTGCGGTCCCAATTGCAAAGGTAATCATCGCAAATAAATAAAGCTGTCTAGTTGTAAATCGCTCTATCAAAAATGCGGTCATTGGAATCATGACACCATTTACAAGCATGAAACCTGTAGATAGCCACTGTCCTTGACTCGCTGTAATGTTAAAATCTTTCATAATACTCGGTAAAGCTACATTCATTAGTGTCTGATTTAAAATTGTTACAAAAGCACCCATCAGCATAACTATTAAAATACCGTTTCTTTTTACCGAGGTCGTCTTCGCCTGTACATTCATTCTTGCATCCCTCTTTCTAAAATTTGAATCATTTGCTGATGTGTTGCAAGCATTTCCGTAAGTTTGCGCTCACCAATTTCAAGTATTGGTTCAAGTCGTTTAAAGAAAACATCATATGTAGTGGACGCCTTCTCTTCGCCAAGTTCTGTCAAGGCTAAATTTAACGTCCGGCGGTTTAGCTCCACCCGATTTCGTGTTAAAAATCCAGCTTTAACAAGACGATCAACGATTCCTGATGTCGTACTTTTACTTAATTTCATTCGGTCTGCTAACTCACCAAGCGTAAGATGAGGCTCACGTTTTAATGAACTTAGAGCAAGTAATTGTGTTGTTGTGATACCACGTTTGTCTGCCTCTTCAGCTAGATATTGATGCGTTTTTCGAGACACTTCACGAAAAGACAAAATAACTTCTCTTACTAACTTCTCATCCACAAAATCTTACCCCCTTTTACAATTGTTTGCATAGGAATAATTCGCATGCGAACAATTAGCAAAATGAATTATACGCCTTTATTCTAATCAGGTCAAGGCGGTTTTTTCGTCTCTCCCTAAGAGAAAGCGTTATCAATCCTTATATACGAGCGCTTAGGCCATATATGTAATTTTTTACATATAAAAAACAGGGAGTGTTCCTCCCTGTCATAATTAAATATTTTCTTTCACAAAAGCGCCGCAAGCTGCGACAATTTCTTCTTCAAATAATTGATGTAATTGTGCTGTAAGCGGTCCACGTTCTCCGTTTCCAATGACTGTTTCATCAATTTTTGTGATGGGGGTTACTTCAAGCGTTGTACTCGAAATGAAAACTTCGTCGGCATTCAATAATTCTTGTACTGTAAAATCGCGTTCTTCATAAGGGATTGCCCCTTTTTCTGCGGCTTTTAAAATCACTTGTCTTGTAATCCCGTTTAAAATTAAATTATCCGCGGCATGCGTAATTAATGTACCATCTTTAATAATTGAAACATTGGAAGCTGAACATTCTGTGACTAAATCACCACGATGGAGAATAGCTTCTAGCGCCCCTTTTTGATGGGCTTTATTTTTGGCTAAAATATTGCCAAGTAAGCTAATGCTCTTAATATCACAGCGTAACCAGCGTACATCTTCTTCCGTTATTGCCGTTCCGCCAGTGACAAATTGTGCTTCATTTCGTGGCACTTCTCGGGCTGCTGCCGTCAAAATTCCTTCAAGGGGAAACTCGTCGGGAATAATATGGTTTCTCGGTTGCTGTATGCCTCGTGTTACTTGTAAGTATACATTTCCTGTCGAAATTTGATTTGCTTTTGCAAGCTCTAAAAGAGAATTATAGAGCTTTTCTTTAGGGAAAGGAATGACTAAATCAATTTTTGACGCACTCGCATATAAGCGATCAATATGTTCTTCGGCGGTGAAAAATTTCCCGTTATACATACGTACCACTTCATAAACACCGTCACCAAATTGATACCCGCGGTCCTCAATATCAACGTAGGCATCTTCTCGGTCTACGATTTTATCTCCAACTAATACTTTCAAGTAACTCACTCCTTTATTAAAGTAAAAGCTGCCACGAAACTAACGCAGCAGCTAGAATTTTTTCAATTATACTCCTTATTTTGCTAATTTGTAAAGAGCTTCAGCGTAAATAGCTGTCGCTTTTAATAAATCATCAAAATAGCTAAACTCATCTTTTTGGTGCATTGTGTCTTCACGTCCTGGGAAGAGAGCTCCAAATGCGACACCTGTTTCTAAATGGCGCGCGTAAGTCCCACCACCAATAGCAAGAAGAGTTGCTTCTTCGCCTGTTTGGTTCGTGTATACTTCTTGCAGCGTTTGAATAAGCGGGTGGTCTTGTGGTACGAACAATGGTTTGGAATCATCATAGTGCGTATAGCGACCGTTATATTCAAATACAACTGTTTCCATCTTCGTTTTAAGACGGTCCATGTTTGCTGTTACTGGATAGCGGAAGTTAAGACCATAACGTCCACCTTCCTCTAAGCTGTAGCGAATGATGCCGACGTTCATCGTCAAGTCGCCACTTTCTTTATCTTCATAGTTGATACCAAGTTTAACTGCGCGCGAATCATTGTATAAATAATCGCGACCGAACGTGACAAAATCATTTGCCGTTCCAGTCAACTCGAATTTACCTAAAAAGGCAACTAGGTGGAGTCCTGCATTGACGCCGTTATTCGGTTCCATCGCATGCGCAGATTTACCTACAACGGAAAGTGTAACGGACTTCGCACTCACGTCAAATTCCCCTGTTACATCATGGCTTGAAAGGAAATTATGAAATTCTTGTTTTAACAAATCAACGTCTTTTACTTCTTCTAAAACAGCACTCGCATGATCTGGCACCATATTATAACGCGCACCTGATTCAAAGCTTACCAATTGGAAAGCTTGATAACTGTCTGATTTGCTGTCTTTAAACGAAACGTCAAGTTCAGAAATCCCTTTTTCAGCATGAATGATTGGGAACTCAGCATCTGGAACGAACGCGACAGTCGGCTGTTCTTCTGTTTCAAAATAACGCTCAACACAGCTCATACCACTTTCTTCATCTGAACCCACAATAATGCGAATTCTTTTTGAAATCGGTAAATCTAACTCTTTTAAGATTTTTAGTGCATAATAACCGGCAATTGTTGGTCCTTTATCGTCGGCTACGCCGCGCGCATAAAGTTTGCCATCTTTCAGTACTGGTTCAAAAGGTCCATTTGTCCAGCCATCTCCAACTGGTACGACGTCAACATGTCCAAGAACACCAACAAGTTCATCGCCTGCTCCGTACTCAATATGTCCAGCAACATTGCCTACTTCTTTTGTTGTAAAACCATCTTTTTCACCTAAAGCAATCATATAATCTAGTGCTTGTTTTACATCTGGTCCAAAAGGAGCTTCAGTGGTTGCTTTTGCGTCATCACGTACACTTGGAATCCGGAGTAGCCCTTCTAAATCCTTTAAGAAAGCGTCTTTTCTACTTTCTACTTCTTTTTGCCAATTGATTTCCGTCATTTTCTTCATTCCTTCCAAAATAAACTCTGCACTACCATTGTAAACCCTTTTTCCTACATAAGAAAGTAGAAACCTAGGTTTTCATAAAATAATTACATGATCCCTTTTATCGCATCAAAATCCCAACGATTCATTCGCGAACTAAAGACAACATCTAAATCTTCTATACCCGCTTTTGAAAGCGGCAACCATTTGTAAGCTTTATGTTCATCCGACAAGTTAATTTCGCCGTCATTTGGCATTGACACTAAGTAAATCACGCCTGTAATTTGGTAATCTGTATGAAAAAATTCCCACGTATCATACAAAATAAATGGTTGCACTTGTAAAGCTGTTTCTTCATAAACCTCACGAAAAAGACATTCAGCATGCGTTTCACCGTAGTTCATTCTCCCTCCTGGTAAATCGTATACCTCTTCTTCTTGCTCCGATCGTTTTAAAGCTAAAAAATGCCCGTCCTGTACGATAACGGCTTTTACGGCTGGAAATACAGGTTTCATTTTACAAACACCCCTATCCTTCGATAAAATTAAAATAAATTATCCGCCACCTATTTTATCTTCTTTGGCGAATAAAATCCAATTTTTATAAAAGGATGTGGCATTTATGAAAAAAATAACGCCAAAAGCGATTTGCAGCTTTATTCCAAAACGTGAAGATGAAGGATATAAAAATCAATACGGCAAAGTTCTCATAGTTGCTGGCAACGAAATGTACGGCGGAGCAGCCATTCTAGCAGCAGAGGGAAGCGTGTATAGCGGCGCTGGATTAACAACACTCGCCTCGCACCGCGTCAATCGTTCTAGTTTACATAGCCGCTTACCAGAATGCATGTTTTTAGATTACGCAAAATTAGTTGAATTAAAACGCTTGTTGCCAACTTTTGATACCATTCTAATTGGTCCGGGACTTGGTCTTGATGATGAAGCGTATACGCTAATGGAATTTATATTACAACATGCTGAAAATCACCAAAACATCATTATTGATGGTGACGGGATTACACTTTATGCGAAAGGCAATTTACCTAAAACAAATTGCGCGCTTTATTTCACTCCACATGCTGGTGAATGGGAGCGCTTAAAAAAACTGGCACCCCAAGAAGAAGCGACACCAGATGAAGTTCGCCATTCACTTGACGCCACGATTGTTTTAAAAGGGCATCGAACGAAAGTGCTGACTGCGGAGGAAAATTGGCAAAATATATACGGTTCGCCTGCCATGGCGACTGGTGGAATGGGCGATACGCTAAGTGGTATCATTGCCGGTTTGATGAAACAAACGACCATACCGCTACACGGTGTTTTAGCTGGCGTTTTCTTCCATAGTTATATTGGCGATATTTTAGCGAAAAAAAACTTCGTTGTGCTTCCGACGCAAATTTCACGAGAGCTACCAACTTATTTGAAGATTTTTAGCGAAATGCAAGATGAATAAGAAAATTGACAGTTGTGCTGTAAAATGAGAGAATAGCTATCCATTTCAGCACTGATTGGGGGAAAATATGTATCGCATTAACATTATTGGTCCTTCTGGGGCCGGAAAATCAACATTGGCTAGAGAACTTGGTTATGCGCTCGAAATTCCCGTTATTCACTTAGATACTTTATTTTGCAAGCCTAACTGGGAGCCTATTCCTAAAGATGAATTTCTGAAACAAGTGGAAGAACTCACCTCCTTAGCGGAAAACTGGATTATCGAAGGCAATTATACGGATACATGGAAAACAAGATTTCCGCCGTCCAATTGCATCATCTTTTTAGATTATCCGAGGCGCATTTATTTTTTTCGCGTCCTAAAACGGTTAATTCAAAATTATGGCAAAACGCGACCAGATGCTGCAATTGGTTGTCCAGAACGACTAGACGGCGAATTTTTGAAATTCGTTTGGGATTTTCCGAAAAGACGCAATGAGCTTCTCAAGCGGCTTAAGCAAGAAACAACACCTGTGAAAATTTTCAAATCACCTAAGGAAATCTCTGCTTTTCTAAAAAAAAGTAAAAGAAAAACGCCTTGCATGATGTAAGCAAGACGTTTTTTCTTTTATTTAATGCCTAATTTTTGGCGCAATCTCGTTCCTCGTGGGCCAAATAATTTATCTGCAAGATGCAATTTAAAGGCAAGATAGGCATATACAACAGCTCCGATACCGCCGCAAATGATGACTAAAATAGTGGCAGTCATTTTGTGGTCCGGACTTAAAACGAATGATAGTGGGAAGTAGACTGCTAAAACGGCTGCCGACATGATGAGCGTTAAAAAGATAAATAGAATCACCCTTCGGAAGACAAGTCCGAATGAAAAACGCACGTATTTTTTAATAATAATGAGCATGAATACGCATGAAACGGCATAGCCGATACCGGTTGCTAGAATGGAACCTTTCGCTTCCCAAAGCATGATAAGCGGCATTTGTAAGACTGATTTTGCGAGCAGGCCGAGAAGTAATCCTAAAACGGTGAAACGCTGTTCGTCAATCCCTTGAAGAACCGCAGCTGTTACTCCGAATAAGGAAAATAAGACGGCGATTGGCGCAAAAAATTGCAACAAGTCAGTCCCTACTTCATTCGCTTTAAAGAAAACCGTAAATAAAGGTCTTGCAAGTAAAGCGATACCGATGCAAGCTGGAATGGTTAAAAAGAGCAAGATTTGGAAGACATCATTTAATTGGCGTTTTACTTGTTCTTTTTCGTTGCGTACGTAAGCGGCTGTTACGAGTGGAACGAGCGCCATGGAGAAGGCTATCGCGAGCGTTCCGGGAATCATGATTAATTTTTGAACGTCGAAGTTAATAACCGCCACATATTCTTTTACTTGGTTGGCTGTTACGCCGATATATTGTAAAACTCGCCCCATCGTAAACTGATCGATTAATTGGTAAAGTGAAGTGGCTGAGCCAACAATGATAAAAGGAATCGCCGATAAAATGATTTGTTTATATAAGGTTGGAATCGATACTTTAAGCTCATTTCGGCTGTCTACTAACATGCGGTCAAGCCCAGGTTTACGTTTAAAGTAATACCAAACTAATAGGGCAAAACTAGCTAGCGCACCGACAAAGGCAGAAAACGTCGCCATACTAATGGCTGTTACGATACTGCCATCTAATACGTAAAGTACTACAAATGTGCTGGCAAGCAAGAACAAAATGCGCACAAGTTGTTCGACGACTTGCGATACTGCAGACGGTCCCATGGAATTGTATCCTTGGAAAAAACCGCGAAGTAAGCTCATGACTGGAATGATAAGAAGAGCAAAACTAACTGCTCGAATGACTTGGATACCATCTGCCAGACTGTAGCCACCTTCTAGCTGTTGTAAGCTAGCAAGAAATGGTGCAAGTGAGTACATTGCGATGAAGCAAATAATACCTGAAACAATCATTAGATAAATCCCCGTTCGGAACAAGCGGCGACCAATTTCATATTCTTCCATCGCATTATATTTCGCTATGTATTTTGCAACAGCAAGTGGAATCCCAGCAGTTGCCACACTTAAAAACAATTGGTACGGGACATAACCAAAGTTGTAAAGAAGCATCGGATCGTCGCCCCCGACAATCGCGTAAAAAGGTATGACATACAAAATCCCGAGCACCTTGGAAAGAAGCGTACCAAGTGTCAGGATAAACGTTCCTCTAAGCAGTTTTGAACCCATCTTCAAACTTCCTTTACTAAAAATTAGAATATTCTTCAAACAGATGACAGGCATTGCCAACCGTTTAGTCTCTTGTTAACTTTACCACTTTATTCTCCAAAAAAAAAGAACAAACTTAAAAAGAACTGTAAGTAGCAAGCTAAAGCCCTTTTTCAAAGTTCATTCCTTTTATTCATTCTACCTTCTCGCTCATTCCCTTACGCAGTGAAGAAATCGCAATCACGCTGAGTAGAATTAACATTCCCGGTATAAGTAAACTGCTCAAATTAAATCCGCCATTCACCATGCCAAGAATGATAGAAAGAATCATGAATACAATATAAAACATATAGAGTCTTACACGAACGAGAAGCCCTTTTCTTAAACGGCGATACGCAAGCAAGAATAAAACCGAAAAAAGCACGAAAAAGATCACGTTGATTGACGTATTCACAAGTGCCGTACGAATCACTGCTTGCGTCAGCTTTAATTCTTCCTGATTAGGAATCACGAGCACCACTGTGACTAAGCCTACGATCGCAAGAATCGCTTGCAAAATGGAAACAAGCGCAATAATAATCGTTGTCGTTTTTGCTTGTTTTAAATAAATTTCAGGCATACAAACACCACGCTTTCTCACTGACTTTACCATACCGCAAGCGACCCGTCAAACCGAGCTAAACCTCACTGACTTTGGTTAAAAAATCAGCCAATTCCGCGTGCTTCGCCTCATGGAGGAGCGACACAATTTTACTCCCGATGACAACCCCGTCCGCGACTTGCATAAATTGTTCGACATGTTCCACTTTTGATACACCGAAGCCAGCTAAAACAGGAATGTCCGTTTGCGCTTTTAAGTTTTGCAAATGAGGACCAATATTTTCTCCAAACGTTTGTCTTGTTCCTGTCGTTCCGTTCACCGTTACAGCATAAATGAAGCCTTCTGCATCTTTTACAATCTGCTCAATTCGCTGTTTGGAACTAGTTAAGGAAACGAGTGGTACGAGGGCGATATCTGCATCGTCAAGGTATGGCGTCAGTAAATCTTGATGCTCATACGGCAAATCGGGAATGATTAAGCCTTTTACGTTTGTTCCGCGCAAACTTTCGATAAATGTCGGGACACCAATTTGGAAGATGGGATTAAAATAGGTCATCATGACGAGTGGCACGTTTGATTGTGTGTGTTGCAGCGTCTTCACAATGTCTCTTAAGCTTATTTGCTCGTTTAAAGCGCGTAGTCCCGCTTGCTGAATAATTGGTCCGTCTGCAACTGGGTCGGAAAACGGGATACCAATTTCGATGGCAGCGACTCCGTTTTCCTCCAAAAAAGAAATGGTTTCAGGTAGTGTATCGAGTCCGCCGTCCCCCGCCATAATGTAGGGCACAATAAGTGGTTTATGTTGAGCTTTTCGTTCGTTTAGTACGCGCGTCAAAGTTTTCATTCTGCTTCCCCCTTTAATCTCGCCTTCATTTGATCGACATCTTTGTCCCCGCGGCCTGACAAACAAACGATGATGCTTGCATCTTTTGGAAGCGTCTTTGCAAGTTTAACGGCATAACTAATTGCATGGGAACTTTCTAACGCGGGAATAATCCCTTCTGTTTGGCAAAGTAGCTGGAATGCTTGAACCGCTTCATTATCAGTAACGGACGTATAGCTCGCTCTCCCCAATTGATTAAAATAAGAATGTTCCGGTCCAATCCCTGGATAATCTAATCCGGCAGAAATCGAAAAGGCTTCTAAAATTTGGCCATTTTCATCTTGCAACACGTCCATCATCGCACCGTGTAGCACCCCTTTTTTCCCGTTTGTAATCGATGCAGCTTGGAAATTTGTTTCTAATCCTAATCCCGCGGCCTCAACGCCAATCATTGCGACAGCTTCATCTGCCACAAATGGATAGAATAATCCCATGGCGTTACTGCCGCCGCCAACACAGGCTACGACTGCATCTGGCAGTTTTCCTTCTGCCGCTAAATGTTGCGCTCGCGCTTCTTTTCCGATGACACTTTGGAAATCGCGAACAATTTGCGGAAAAGGGTGCGGTCCGAGCACAGAACCCATAATATAATGTGTATCCTCAATGTGTTCCACCCAGTAACGTAACGTTTCATTCACCGCATCTTTTAGCGTTCTACTCCCAGAAGTGACGCTCACGACTTTCGCACCTAGAAGCTCCATGCGAAACACGTTTAGTGACTGCCTTTTAATATCCTCCTCGCCCATAAAAATGGTGCATTCCATATTGAACAACGCTGCAACCGTTGCCGTTGCAACACCATGTTGACCCGCTCCTGTTTCTGCGACCACCTTTTTCTTGCCCATCGACTTCGCAAGGAGCGCCTGCCCAATCGTATTGTTGATTTTATGCGCACCCGTGTGATTCAAATCTTCACGCTTCAAATAAATTTTCGCCCCGCCAGCATAATCCGTTAGTTGTTGGGCTAAATAAAGCGGCGTTTCGCGCCCCACATATTGTTTTAAATAATCCGCCAGTTCTTCCTTAAATTCCTTCGTTTCAGACAGCTTTTGATACGCTTCTTCTAATTCTAAAACCGCACGCATCAGTGATTCTGGAACGAAGCGTCCGCCGTAACTCCCGTAAAAACCTTTTTCATTCGGTGCCTCGTAGTGCATGATTATCCGCTCCTTTTGCATGTTTAATAAATGCTTTGATTTTCATTTGGTCTTTCACATCATTTGTTTCTATGCCAGACGAAACATCCACGCCAAACGGCTCGAAAATTTGAATGGCTTCTGTGACGTTTTGCGGGTTTAGCCCGCCGGCAATGATAAGGCGGCTTTTTGGCAAATCGCCCATACCTATTTTCTCCCAATCAAAGGTCTCGCCTGAACCGCCTTCAAATTCTTTAGGTGGTGCATCGAGCAAAATTAGGCTATCCTGATACGCAGAAACATCGCCAATTATTTCGCCGTCCCGCACTTTAAAAGCCTTGATTGTTGGGCCAACTTTCGCCGCAAATTCCGGTGTCTCACTCCCGTGAAGTTGAACGATATCAAGCGGCACATTTTCTTTTAAAAATAAAACTTCCTCCAAATCAGGATTCACAAAAACGCCTACTTTTAAAACATTATCTGGTAAGACTGCTGCCATTTTGCGTGCTTCTTCGACTTGCACTTGGCGCTTGCTTTTAGCGAAAACGAAGCCGATCATGTCTGCCCCCATTTCGGCTGCGAATTTCGCATCAGCTACTGTTTTCAAACCACAAATCTTCACTTTCATCGTAGAACACGCAACCTTTCTGCTGCCTCGCGCGGATTTTTTTCACGCATTAACGCTTCGCCAACGAGAACAGCACGATAATTTTTCCGCACGCGCTGAACGTCTTCTGCCGTCTTAAATCCTGATTCACTTATATAAAATGCGGATTGATTGACCATTTCTTTTGCAAGTGATTCACTCACCGCAATATCTACTTCAAAGGTACTTAAATTTCGATTATTCACACCAATTAATTTAGCGCCTATCCACTCAGCAATTTTTAATTCCTCGAGGTCATGCACTTCAACAAGTGGCAACAAGCCGATTTCAACAGCCTTTTCATATAAGCTTTTAAGTTGTGGCTCACTAAGCGCCGCCACAATAAGTAAAATAACTGACGCACCGCAATTTTTCGCACGAATCATCTGCTTTTCACTAATAATAAAGTCTTTGCATAAAACGGGGACAGAAACCGCCTGCGCAACAGCTTGTAAATCCGCCATGGAACCTTTAAAAAAGATTTCATCTGTTAGAACAGAAATGAGACCAGCACCCGCTTGCTCATAGGCTTTTGCTTGCTTAACTGGGTCCACGTTCAAATTAATCGCTCCCTTAGACGGTGAAGCTCGCTTCACTTCTGCAATTAGTTGCATTCTTTCAGGATTGTTCGCTAAAAACGTTAGAAAATTTGGCTTGTCAGGCTGAACTTGCAGCACTTGTTCTTCCATTTTTGCCACTTCTTTGCGTTTTTCCATTAATATTTTATCTAAAAATGTTGTCATCCTACTAAAACCTCCTTTTGTGCAGCTAACAATTCCTGCAATTTGTACTTCGCTTCACCGCTTGCAACAATTTTTCGAGCCATGAGAACACCCTCTTCTATCGTCGTGACTTTCCCGTATGCATAAAAACCAAGTCCTGCATTCAGTAAAACCGTATCCAAACAAGGTCCTTCTTCATTGTCTAAAACACGTGTTAAAATTTGGCTATTTCGTTTCGCATCGCCACCTTGAATTTGTTCACGCGTCGTCTTTTTTAATCCCACATCATCAGGCGAAAACGTCAACTCTTGGAGGCTTCCGTCCGCATACACGGCGATATGATTTTCCCCAAGTAAAGTGGCTTCGTCCATATAACCCGCGCCATTGACTACAACCGCACGCTTGCGGCCAAGTTTTCCGAGTGCTAGTGCGGTTTCGCGTAAAAGATCTCGCCGGTAACTCCCCATGAGCTGCGCCTCGAGTGGTACGGGATTCGTCATCGGTCCAATTAAGTTGAAAATGGTCGGTGTTTTAAGTGTTTGGCGGACGTGCATCACGTATTTCATTGCGGGATGAATGTTTGGCGCAAACAAGAAGGCGATTCCGACATTTTCGAGGAGATAAGCCATTTTGTCAGGCGTTAAAGCAATTTCAATACCTAGCTCCGAACAAACATCAGCGCTTCCAGAGCGACTCGATACACTACGATTGCCGTGTTTGGCCATTTTGATTCCCCCTGCCGCAAGTACAAATGCGCTTGTTGTACTAATGTTAAATGTATTCGATTTATCTCCACCTGTGCCGCAATTGTCCATCGCATCGCCTTTTGCGTACGGGATTTTCATAGCCAATTTTTGCATAGTGCTTGCTAAACCGGAAATTTCATCTAGTGTCTCGCCTTTTATTTTCAAAGCCATTAAGACTGCGGAAATTTCAATCTCGGATAGTTTTCCTTGGAGCATGTCTGTTGCTAAACTGCTCATTTCTAGTTCTGACAAATTTTCTTTCGCGTATAATTTTTCCATCGTCCTATCCATTTTTCACTCCACCTTCCTTTTTTGTAATTTCAATAAAATTCCCAATAATCTGTTTTCCAAAAGGCGTGCCAATTGATTCAGGGTGGAATTGCAAACCGAACACCGGCTTACCGCGAACTTGCATCGCCATCATTTCCTTGTCATCAAGTGCTTCCCCAAGCGAGCAAAGTTCTGCACCCAAACTGTTTTTTTGAACAATTAGTGAGTGATAGCGCATTACTTCAAACGTTGTTGGCAAGCCTTGAAATAGTTCCGATTCGGCGCATGTCATCTGCGAAATTTTCCCGTGGCGAATTTCATTTGCTTGGCTGACATTCGCGCCAAAAACCTCACCAATTGCCTGATGCCCTAAACAAATTCCTAAAATCGGCGTTTCATTCGCCTTCTTCTGAATAAGCGCTTCTAAATTTCCAGCAGCAGAAGGTTTTCCCGGTCCCGGTGATAAAATAATGCCACTCGCCATCTCTGCTCGTTGGAACAAGTTGTCCGCATCATTTCGAATAACTTCAACTTCGGCAAACTCCTGAATAAATTGCGCCAAGTTATACGTGAACGAATCATAATTATCGACCAAAAGAATCATTTTCCCACCTCCAGTAACGCTTTCGCCTTTTGTAACGTTTCATCATATTCACTTTCTGGGTCAGAATCATAAACAATACCAGCCCCCGCTTGAACATAAACATGCTCTTTATGGATGACTGCCATCCGAATAGCAAGCGCAAAATCGGCGTTTCCCCGTTTCGTCACATAGCCTACCGCACCACCGTACGGGCCACGTTTCACATCTTCCCATTCATAAAGTCGCTGCATCGCTCGAATTTTCGGGGCACCGCTTACAGTTCCAGCAGGCAAAACAGATTTCAGAGCATCAAAGGCATGCAATTCCGGCAATAGTCGTCCTTCCACAACAGATACGAGATGCATCACGAAACGATAGCGTTCGATAGTTAAATAGATGGGAACTGAAACGGAGCCAACCGCGCTCACACGCCCGATATCATTTCTCCCCAAGTCGACCAACATACGGTGCTCTGCAAGCTCTTTTTCATCAGCCAACAGTTCGGCGGCTAACATTTTATCTTCAGCTGCTGACTGACCTCGTTTTCTAGTGCCAGCAATTGGATTGGTTTGCACAAAGTCGCCGTTTACGCTAACTAAGCTTTCTGGCGATGAACCAATTAGCTTCGTTTCTCCAAAGTCGATAAAAAATAAATACGGAGATGGATTAAGGAGGCGGAGCTTGCGATAAAACGAAAAGGCATCGCCCGTGAACTTTGCTTCGAGCCGCTGCGACAAGACAACTTGGAAAAAGTCCCCCGCTTCAATAAATGCTTTCGCACGCGCTACTTTTTCCATAAAAGCTGCCTTCTCAAGTCGACTTTTAAAGGCGAACGATTCAAGCTGAGCCGGATCTGCTTCCCCTTTTTTGGGGGTGAAAATTTCATGTTCCAAGTCTACAAGCGCCGCCTGCAATTCCGTGTCCTCACGCTTAGAATAGGCATTATCCTCAACTAGCGTCAAGCGCTCCAATTTATGATCATAAATGACGTAGGAATCGTATAAAAAGAAGTGCGCATCTGGCAGGTTTAAATCATCGCATTTTGGTTCTCCGATATTTTCATAAAGGCGCACCATATCATAGCCAACATAACCAATGGCCCCTGCTTCAAATGGAAGTGGTAATTTTTCTCTTTCCATAAATACAATTTGTTCGTACAATTTTTCAAGCGGATCTTCTGCCAATGTTTCGATGCCGTCCAAAATGAACGTGTTGCCAAAAATTTGAATTTCATGTACGGGATTAAACGCGATAATCGAATATCTGCCTGCCTCAGCATCTTTTGCCGTCCCTTCCAGCAAGCTTTTATTTTTTCCACTTAATCGCTTATAAATTAGCGGAATCGTCAATGTATCTGCTTCAATTGTTTTTTGCATCACACATCTCTCCTTTTTCAAAATAAAAAGCCCTCTAAAGAACAAATTGTCCTTTAGAGGGCGAACGTGTCGCGGTACCACCTCTTGTTTAAGAAAATGCTTTCTTAATCTCTTGTTTTTAACGGTAACAAACCGTCAATCCCTACTATATAGTTCAAGATTGAACGCGCAAGGCCCATTCCTTTATTTTTCCAGACAAGCTTCCACCAACCGCTTGCTCTCTATACTTTCCAAATAAAGTACTCTTCCTGCTTCGTGCTTTTTCATATAAAACGAAAAGGGTCTCCCGTCCATGTCTAATTACTAGACAAGGACGGAAGACCCGTGGTGCCACCTTGATTAACTTAAAAATTTAAGTTCACTTTATTCCATCTGCCAAAAGCTAAATGGTGCCTTGTATAACGATAAGGCTTAATCGCTAAATCCTACTTGGTTACCCCGTTCAGTTTAGAGCTAGAAAGTCCATTCACACTAATCATTGTTACCGGCTCACACCAACCGCAGGCTCTCTTGAAACAATTTTTTAGGTTACTTACTCTTTCATTCACGCTGTTATTTTAAGTTGTTCTCATCTTAACAAAATTAAATTTAAATTGCAAGCCTAATTTTTCATTCCCCTTTTTTCTAAAACAAAAGAACCAGAAAACGCTTTCGAAATAGACCTTAAGACTTAATTTTAATATTTTGTGAATCTTTTCACGTGAAACTATTTACAAACTTTTTATGCTGAGGTATACTAACGGTGTAATCAAGTCACACCTTAAAAAAGCTGGTAAAAGTCGACTGCCAAATTTTTTTAAACACATAGGGACGTTTTAAGTCTTTGTTGGACATTTTAAGTCCCTTATAATTCTAGGAGGTTGTAAAAATGGCAATTAAAGAAGAAGCTACTCGCGAAGTTTTAGAAGTTCAAAAAGTGATTGATAAGTTAGCAAACAACGGTGCAGAAGCGCTAAAAGCCTTTGAAAATTACACGCAGGAACAAATTGATTCCATCGTGCATGCAATGGCTGTTGCAGGACTTGACCAACATATGCCACTTGCAAAAATGGCTGTAGAAGAAACTGGTCGTGGATTATATGAAGATAAATGTATCAAAAATATTTTCGCAACGGAATATATTTGGAATAACATTAAAGCAAATAAAACGGTAGGCATCATTAACGAAGATAAACAAACTGGTGTTATCGAAATTGCTGAGCCAGTTGGCGTTGTTGCTGGTGTTACACCCGTAACCAATCCAACTTCAACAACTTTATTTAAAGCGATTATTGCCATTAAAACGCGTAATCCTATTATCTTTGCTTTCCACCCAAGTGCTCAAAAATGTTCGTCTGAAGCGGCACGTGTCGTATATGAAGCAGCTGTAAAAGCTGGCGCACCTGAAAACTGTATTCAATGGGTTGAAAAGCCATCTCTTGAGGCAACAAAACAACTTATGAATCATGATAAAGTTGCATTAGTTCTTGCTACAGGTGGAGCTGGAATGGTTAAATCCGCTTACTCAACTGGTAAACCGGCACTAGGCGTTGGTCCTGGTAACGTTCCTGCTTACATCGATAAAACAGCAAAAATTAAACGCGCTGTTAACGACATCATTCTTTCTAAATCATTTGACCAAGGTATGATTTGTGCGTCTGAGCAAGCTGTCATCGTTGACAAAGAAATTGTGAAAGAAGTGAAAGAAGAATTCGCTGCTAACGATTGCTATTTTGTAAAAGGCGCTGAATTCAAAAAACTTGAAAGCTATGTTATCAACCCTGAAAAAGGCACATTAAACCCTGACGTTGTTGGTAAATCCCCTGCTTGGATTGCTGAACAAGCTGGCTTTAAAGTTCCAGAAACAACGAAAATTTTAATCGCTGAAATTAAAGGCGTGGGTGATAAATATCCGCTTTCTCATGAAAAATTAAGCCCAGTTCTTGCTTTCATTGAAGCGAAAAATCAAGCAGAAGCTTTCGACCGCGCAGAAGAAATGCTTGAATATGGCGGTTTAGGTCACTCTGCTGTTATTCATTCAACAGATAGAGAAGCGCAAAAACAATTTGGTATTCGTATGAAAGCTTGCCGTATTATCGTGAATGCACCATCTGCTCAAGGCGGTATCGGAGACATTTATAACGGCTTTATCCCTTCCCTTACACTTGGATGTGGTTCTTACGGTAAAAACTCTGTTTCGCAAAACGTTAGTGCAACGAACCTTTTAAATGTAAAGCGTATCGCAGATCGGAGAAATAATATGCAATGGTTTAAATTACCACCGAAAGTATTCTTTGAAAAATATTCCACGCAATACTTGCAAAAAATGGAAGGTTTAAATCGCGTATTTATCGTGACTGACCCTGGAATGGTACAATTTAAGTACGTTGACGTTGTTATCGACCACTTAAAACGTCGTTCAAACGATGTGGATTATCAAGTGTTTGCTGACGTTGAACCAGATCCGTCTGATGTCACCGTTTATAAAGGTGCAGAACTTATGAAAGACTTTAAACCAGATTGCATTATCGCGCTCGGTGGTGGTTCCGCTATGGACGCGGCAAAAGGTATGTGGTTGTTTTATGAGCATCCTGAAGCTTCGTTCTTTGGCTTAAAACAAAAATTCTTGGATATTCGTAAACGTACGTTCAAATACCCTAAACTTGGGGAAAAAGCTAAATTTGTTGCTATCCCAACTACAAGTGGTACTGGATCTGAAGTAACGCCATTTGCAGTTATTACTGACAAAGAAAACAACATTAAATATCCGCTTGCTGATTATGAACTTACGCCAGATGTTGCTATTGTTGATGCACAGTATGTCACAACTGTTCCAGCACACATCACAGCTGATACTGGTATGGACGTGTTAACGCATGCTATTGAGTCTTACGTTTCTGTTATGGCAAGCGACTATACACGTGGTTTATCCATTCAAGCGATTGAATTAGTGTTCGCCAACTTACGCGATTCTGTTCTTAAAGGTGATGAGGATGCACGTGAGAAAATGCATAATGCCTCTGCCCTAGCTGGTATGGCTTTTGCGAATGCATTCCTTGGAATCAACCATAGTTTAGCACATAAAATCGGACCGGAATTCCACATTCCACACGGTCGTGCGAACGCTATCTTAATGCCACACGTTATTCGCTACAATGCGCTTAAACCTAGAAAACATGCTTTATTCCCTAAATATGAAAGCTTTACTGCTGACGAAGATTATGCTCGCATTGCTCGTATTCTTGGATTAAAAGCGAATACTGCGGCAGAAGGCGTTGCTTCCCTTGTTGATGCCATCATTAAGTTAGGTAAAGACATCGGAATTGATATGAGTCTTAAAGGACAAAATGTTGATAAGAAACAATTTGATGCCGTTGTAGACACATTAGCTGATCGCGCCTTTATGGACCAATGTACAACAGCGAATCCAAAACAACCTCTTGTCAGCGAATTGAAACAAATTTATGTTGAAGCTTACAAAGGCGTTTAATGAAGACTCACTCCCACCTTTAAAGAAATGAGTAGCGTAGATTGTTATCTTCATTCCCTAATATACAATCTCTAAAAACAACTTGCATGTAAGTATGCCAAGCTTACATAGCAAGTTGTTTTTTTCTACACCTAAAGACCTAATCGATGACCAATCTATAGATTCATGTTAATTGTGTAGATTTTGTGTATACTGATTATATTCTGTGAAAAAGGAAGTGAGCAAATGCCTGAAACGGTGTTACAACTTGAAAATATCTCGAAAAAAATTGGCAAAAAAGAAATCATACATAACATTAGTTTTGAAATTGAAAAAGGGGAAGTTTTCGGTTTACTTGGACCAAATGGTGCAGGAAAAACAACGATTATTCGCTCCATCGTTGGGTTAATCTCGAAAACAAATGGGCAAGTTTCCATCTGCGGGGTCAATTTAGACGAAAACTTCAAAGAAGCCATTCAAAATATTGGGGCTATCATTGAAAATCCTGAATTTTACATGTATATGTCTGGCTGGAAAAATTTAAAGCAATTTGCGCGTATGAGTCGAAAAGATATTTCAGATGAGGAAATTAGCGCGATTGTGGAAAAAGTAAAATTGAGTCATGCGATTCATAATAAAGTTAGAACGTATTCTCTTGGTATGCGCCAGCGTCTTGGCGTTGCACAAGCTTTAATTCATGAACCTGCCCTACTCATTCTCGATGAACCAACAAATGGGCTTGACCCACAAGGCATGGCGGAATTTCGAACGCTGATTAAAGAGCTCGCTGCAAATGGCACTTCTGTTTTAATTTCAAGTCATCTCTTAGCTGAAATTCAACAAATTACGGATCGCTTTGCCATTATTGACAAAGGGCATCTGACGCACATTGAGAAAATGACAGATTTAACTGCGGATAAAACGTTAAAAGTCACACTTGAGGTTTCAGACGGCGCTAGCGCTAAGCTCGTATTAGACACGCTTGACCTCGAAATCATTGAACAAAGAGAGAATCAGTTTGTGTTAAATGTGACGCGCGAAGTCCTTCCAGAAATCGCCCGCGCACTTATCCGGGCTAATTTGGACATTCTTGAATTATCCAAAGTTCAATTCTCACTCGAAGATCGCTTCTTAGCACTTACAAACGGGGGGGAAATCTAATGCGTTTAATTCAAAACGAGTTTCAAAAATTATTTCTAAAAAAATCAAGTTGGAGTATGCAAATTATTCTTGTTGTTCTGATTTTCTTGATGACTATGTTGATGTTCACGATTTCAAGAACAGACGGTGTGGAAGAAAAGCTGCAACCACAAGGAATTACATCTTATTATAATGCGGACGGACAACCTATTTCAGAAGATGACTACTGGAACGCACAAAATGAGAATAAAGCAACTGGTTATACAGAAAAGGTCCTTTCTCCTAAAGATTCTGTCGCTGCTTTAAAAGTTTCAAAGGAAGCAGCTCCAAAAGAAGATCAGGAAAACATCCAAAAACAAATAGATTATTATCAAGTTTATGCTGATGAAGGTAAAATACCAATGTCATCTGTAAGTTCTATGACTGGTGCAGAATTTTTTGCAAGTCTTGGTACTATGAATATGATTGCGAGCATTCTAGTTGCTGTCATAGCAAGTATGATCGTTGCTTCCGAATTTTCGGGTGGAACAATTAAATTGCTTTTAGCTCGGCCTTACTCACGAAGTCAAATTCTTGCATCTAAGCTTGCGGTTGTCATTCTGTATGCTGTGATTACGAGCATTGTGCTATTTATTTCTGCATTCTTATTCTCATTCATTTTGCCTAGCGGGGCGTATCTCATGCCAGTATCACCAGATTCTGGGGCATTAAATGCGTTGCAATCTGCGCTACTTCTGCTCGGCTCTAATTTTATTATGATGATTGTTTATGCAAGTATTGCCTTCTTGTTCTCAGCCGTTGTTCGCTCTCAAGCACTTGCTGTTGGTGTAAGTTTAGGGGTATTGTTCTCTGGTTCTATTCTTTCAGCCCTCTTACCAATCGCAATCGAAAAATATGACTGGTTGAAATGGCTTATATTTAACTTGTTAAACTTGAACAGTGCTGTTACTGGAAACCCCATCGCTGGAGATTTAGCGATTTGGCAAATCATTTCGGGGCTTGCAGTCTATGTGCTGATATTTCTTGGCATCAGCTTTTATTTCTTTAGAAAACGAGATGTCGCACTTAGTTAATCTAAATTTGAAACGACAATAAAAAGAAGCATAATTCCAGAAAAACCATTTTTTAAAATGGTACTATTCCTGGATTTATGCTTCTTTTAATTTTAACTCATTGCTGGTTATAAGCACAAGTTACCGCATGATCATTAATCACACCGATTGCCTGTAGATAGGAATATACAATGACGGGGCCGACAAACTTAAAGCCGCGTTTTTTCATGTCTTTACTTACTCGTTCGGAGAGTTCATCTTTCGCCGGCATTTCCTGATTTTCACTAAGTTGATGATTCATCACTTTATCGTCTGTAAAATGCCACATATATTTTGAAAATGAACCAAATTCTGCCTGCACCTTTTGGGTAGCCTGCGCATTCGTTCTAACGGCATTCACTTTCGCTTTATTTCGGATAATGGCGGCATTACTCACGATGTCTGCCAACTCTTCGTCTGTCAGTTTGGCGCAAGCGTCAATATCAAATTGTAAAAAGGCTTCTTGGTACCCTGCTCGCTTATTCAATATCGTGCGCCAAGATAAGCCAGCTTGAGCCCCCTCTAAGTTTAAAAGCTCAAAAAGATATGTATCCTCGTAGCTCGGCTTGCACCATTCATCATCATGATACGCCAGCATGACAGCATCGCCATTCGCTGCCCAACTACATCGCTTTTGTTCACTCATAAACACTCATCCTCCTAAAATATACTGCATGCACAGAAATGCACCACAAAAAAACGCGACATACGCAAAATAAAAATGCTTTGCTCGCCACTCCATCAGCCCTAGTGCAAGACAGATTGCTGTGAAAATAACTAAAACAAGTGGTGGCAACGGAATTTTATAACCACTTATAGACGTGATTAAACTAAGCATCAAACTAATAATAATAAGTAAAATTAATAACGTGTTTTTTCGCATCTCATTTTCCTTTCTCCACCCATTATAGAACATTAGTTCGCTAAATGCAATTAAAAAAAGACCGCTTTCTGAAAAGCGGTCTTTCGGATTAATTTTCTAGTTTTCCGCGTAAAACCATTTGCAAAATACCACCGTGGCGGTAGTAGTCGATTTCAACTTCTGAATCAAAGCGGGCAATCGCTTCGAATGTCGTTACTTTACCGTTTGGTGAAGTAGCGGTCACTTCAACAAGACTTCTTGGTGTGACGGATTCATCAATGGCAACGTGGAATGTTTCTTCGCCTGTCAAGCCGAGTGCGTCAGCACCTTCACCTTGTTTAAATTGAAGTGGCAAGACGCCCATCATGACGAGGTTGGAACGGTGAATTCGCTCGTAGCTTTTCGCGATGACCGTTTTAATCCCAAGTAAATTTGTTCCTTTGGCTGCCCAGTCGCGTGAAGACCCCATTCCGTAATCATCGCCGGCAAGGATAACTAGACCAGTGCCATCAGCCATATATTTGCGTGAAGCATCGTAGATAGACATGACTTCCTTTGTCGGGAAATAAGTTGTGTAGCCACCTTCTGTACCTTCTGCGATTTGATTTTTGATGCGAATATTCGCAAACGTTCCGCGCATCATCACATCATGATGGCCTCGTCTTGAGCCATATGAGTTGAAGTCGCGAATCGCAACACCTTGCGCTTGTAAAAATTGACCTGCTGGAGTATCTTTCCCAATGGCGCCGGCCGGTGAAATGTGGTCAGTCGTAACGGAGTCACCGAACTTCCCTATCACCCGAAGGTCAGACAAAGTTTCCACTTTTCCTTTTTCCTTCGATAAGTTTTCAAAAAATGGTGGGTTAGCGATATACGTTGAAGTATCGTCCCACTGATAAAGCGCCTCATCTGTTGTATTGATGGCATTCCATGCTTTATTTTCATCAAAAACACGCGCGTATTGTTCGCGGAATAGTTCAGGTGTTACGGTTTCTTCCACAAGTTGTTTCACTTCGTTTGAAGAAGGCCAAATATCTTTTAGGAAGTACGCCTTTCCGTCATTTCCGTGCCCAATTGGCTCATTTTCTAAATCGATATTTGTTGTGCCCGCTAAGGCATATGCCACAACAAGCGGAGGCGAAGCTAAAAAGTTCGCTTTTACAAGCGCATGAATCCGACCTTCAAAATTTCGATTTCCACTAAGAACAGCTGACACAAGCAAATCATTTTCTTGAATCGCCGCTTCAATTTCATCTTTTAATGGACCAGAATTCCCGATACATGTTGTACAACCGTAGCCGACTAAATCAAAGCCTAGTTTATCTAAATAAGGTAGCAATCCTGCTTTCTCCAAATAACCGGTTACTACTTTTGAACCAGGAGCAAGCGAAGTTTTCACAAATTTAGGCACTTCAAGTCCAAGTTCCACTGCTTTTTTTGCGACTAAGCCGGCTGAAAGCATGACATATGGATTGGACGTGTTTGTGCAACTTGTAATCGCGGCTATGGCAACCGAACCTGTTTTCATCACGGATTCATCGCCGTTTCCGTACACGACTTTCGCATGTTTATTTAGCGCATCTGGTTCTAAGCCGAATCCTTGATTACCAGCAGGCGCTGAGATGGATTTTTGGAACGTTTCCTTCATATCAGATAAAGGAATTAAATCTTGCGGACGTTTCGGTCCTGAAAGATTCGCTTCAATTTCGCTTAAGTTAATTTCTACCGTATCTGTATAATCAGGCTCACGGTTTTCTTTCGTAAAGAATAAATCATTTTCTTTTAAATAAGCTTCAACAAGGCGAATTTGTTCCTCGTTGCGGCCCGTTAAACGCAAGTATGTCAGTGACTCAGCATCAACAGGGAAAAATCCACAAGTTGCCCCGTACTCTGGCGCCATGTTAGCCACCGTTGCGCGGTCTGCAAGCGGTAACGTCGACACGCCTGGTCCATAAAATTCCACGAACTTCCCTACGACTTTTTTCTCCCGAAGAACTTGTGTCACTTTAAGTGCAAAATCCGTAGCCGTTGCGCCGTTCGGTAGAGCGCCTGTCAGCTTCACACCGATAACTTCAGGAATTGGGAAATACGAAGGTTGTCCGAGCATTCCTGCTTCAGCCTCAATCCCGCCAACGCCCCAGCCGAGCACCCCAATACCGTTAATCATCGTTGTATGGCTGTCGGTCCCAACGAGTGTATCTGGAAACACGATAGTTTCGCCGCTTTCCTCTTTTGCGATAACAACGCTCGCCAAATATTCCAGATTGACTTGATGCACAATTCCAGTTGCAGGCGGCACAGCGCGGTAATTATCAAATGACTTCTGCGCCCAGTTCAAGAACTGATAACGTTCCATATTGCGCTGAAACTCAAGCTCCATGTTGATTTTAAGCGCTTCTGGATTTGCATAGCTGTCTACTTGAACAGAGTGGTCCACAACAAGGTCTACTGGAATTTCCGGATTGATTTTCTCCGGATCGCCCCCCAAGTCCGCCATCGCTTTACGTAGTGAAGCCAAGTCAACAACAGCAGGGACACCCGTAAAGTCTTGTAAAATCACTCGTGCAGGTTTAAACGGAACTTCTCCGTCGTTTTGACTTGCTTCTTTCGACCAATTGCTAAGCCCCTTAATATGTTCTTCTGTGATTGCCTTGCCGTCGCTCTGTCTTAAAACCGATTCCAAGAGCACTCGAATCGAATAAGGCAACCTTTCAATGTTCGCTTCTAACGATTTTAATTTAAAATAGTGATACGTTTTATCATCCAATTGAAAAGATGATTTTGCTTTCGCTTTCAAGTTTGTCATCCACGTTTCCTCCTTCATTTCGAAACGATTGATATTCCCTACTTTATTTTACTGGAAAGTGCATGATAAGTAAACTAAGTTATTTTGCATAAAAACAATAAGTTTTAGTTATAAGCATAAAAAAAGGCATAAAGTTATGCCTTTTTATGCCTATCTTGCGAGCAATAATAATTTACCTTCATCAAGTTCGCTAACAAAATGAGCGATTTGTTCATCTGTTAAATCGAAATCCTCTAGTAGACGTTTCACCGTTTTATCATTTGTACGTGAAAACCATTTAGCAAATGGGCCTGCTGCATAGAGTGCGCCGTACTTCGGATTATATGCTTGCGGAATGACAATGGCGCCACTTAAACTTTGCAGAATACCGGAAATGATGCCGAATGCTTCTTCGTTTACTGGGCGTTCCTGTTCTGTTTCAGTTCGTTCGGCTATTTCCTCACTCATTTTCTTATTTTTAGCTAGAACAGAAATATCCTCTTTTGTATATCCTTTTTGAACAAGTTGTTCGATTTGTTTGACTGCTTCCTCTTCATTTTCTACTGACAAAACTTCCCATTTATCCATTTTTCAACGCATCCCTTCTTTATTAAATGTAAGTAGTGCTTTCATCTCATCAATGGTGAGTTTGTTAAGCAATTGTTCACCAGGTTGAATGAGCGCATCTACTAAGGCTTGTTTCTTTTGTTGAAGCTCAAAAATGCGTTCCTCAATCGTTCCTCTTGCAATAAAGCGAATGACTTGCACGACTTTCTTTTGTCCAATTCGGTGCGCTCGACTAGCCGCCTGTTCTTCAATCGCGGGATTCCACCACAGGTCGAATAGAATGACCGTATCGGCACCCGTTAAATTTAAACCCGTGCCGCCTGCCTTTAAGGATATTAAAAACACATTTTTTTCTCCTTGATTAAAAGCTAAGACATCGTCGACACGTTTTTTTGCATTCGTTTTTCCATCGAGATAAAAATACGGAATTTCTTGTTCTTCGCATCCTTCTGCAATTAATTGTAGCATACTTGTAAATTGAGAGAAAATAAGAACACGTTTCTCCCCTTGAAGTGCTGTCCCAAGCGTATCGAACAGTTGCGTAACTTTGCTTGACTCCCCTGTGTATTCTGGCATAAATAAGCGCGGATCACAGCAAATCTGTCTAAGGCGCGTCAAACCGGCAAGCAAACGAATATGCTCCTCACCTTGATTTAAGCCGCCGGAAGCAAGTTCAGCTTGAATTTTTTCCACATAGGCTAAATAAATTTGTTTCTGTTCAGTTGTAAGCTCTGAATAAAGATTCGTTTCGATTTTCTCAGGCAATTCACGCGCGACATCCTTTTTGAGCCGTCGAAGTAAAAACGGTCGAATGAGCGCAGCTACATGTTGATGGTCGACCTCTTTAAATTTGCGTAGTGACGGGAAAAAGCCTGGTAAAATCGTTTGAAAAATCGTCCATAATTCATCCACCGAATTTTCAAGTGGTGTTCCGCTAAGCGCAAACATCGATTTACGGTCGAGCAATCTGACTGCCTGAGAAACTTTCGTCGTATAGTTTTTAATCATTTGTGATTCATCTAAAATAATTGTATGGAACAAGTTGCCTTCAAGCAAATCCGCATCTTGGCGCAGCGTTTGATAAGAAATCAAATACACTTGATTTTTTTTGAGTTCCGCCAATTGTTCTGCGCGTGAAAACTTGCTTCCTTCCACTATTTCCACGTTTATGCTACTTGCAAACGTCTGGAATTCATTTAGCCAGTTATAGAGGAGCGAGGCTGGTGTCACGATTAAAATTGGCTCGAGTTCTGCGTTTTCCTCCAGCTCAGATAAAAGAAATGCAATCGTTTGAATGGTCTTCCCAAGCCCCATATCATCAGCTAACACGCCACCTAGTTGGTATTTCGAAAGGGATTTCATCCATTCAAAGCCAACAATTTGGTAGTCGCGAAGTGTGGTATTTAGCGCTTTTGGAACGTTATAATGTTCATCGGAAAAATGTTGGACTTCTTCAAGCAATTCGCGATATTTCTTACTGAATTTTTGCCGATCTTGTTGGCCTTTTTCCAGTTCATAAAGCTGGATGCCGCGATAGACGGGCAACTGCATCGTTTGTTTGACTTCATTTTGCCGAACGTCAAGCAATTCGAAAATCCGTTTAATTTGCTCAAAGCTTTCGTCTTCAAGCGATAAAAATTGGCCATTTTTTAAACGATGATACGTTTTTTTCTCACGTAAGGATAAAAGTACATCTTTTGTTTCATCTTCTGGAATGCCCAAAAATTGGAAGGACACTGATAGAAACGTATTGTTTTCTGCCACATCAAAGGAAGTCACTGGCTGAATATCTTGAAATGCCATGTTTTCCATACCGTCTGCCATGAAGATTGCAACATATTCGCTAAGCTTTGGCACAATATGCGCATAAAAATGGTATAAGTCTTGTTCTTTCGCGCTTAAAACCATGCGATTTCCAGAAAATAAAATGGGGGCATTTTCAATAAGCTGCATAATTTTTGTTTCTGTTTCAATGTCACGGATAACAATTCGCTCGGCGCTCGCTCCGTTTTCCCCCGTGTGAAAAGGTTCAAAAACCCAATCTGCATACTCATATTGCAGGCGCAGCTCATGTTTGGCGTCTTCTGTCATTGAAATAAAAAGCTTTGCCTCAAGTGGAAAATTGATGATGCGATTTTGAATGGTCTCGTCCACATCGACTGTGCCACTTTTTTGTAGTGCTGGCAAAACGTAAGACACCATTTCGCTTAATCTAGCTTCGTTGAACTGTACAACATCACTTTTCGTTACTTTTTGGAATTCGAAAAGTGGCATTATGCTTAGCCATTCTTTTCGTTCTAAGTGATGGAAAGTGCCGTCTAAAAAGATGAGTTGATATTTTTCTAAAAAAACAGCTTGTTGCAGCGATTCGAGTTCAATTTGGTATTTCCCGTTTGACGTGCTTCTGAAAATATAGTTGAAATCCAGTTCCCCTTTGACCATCTTAATAGCGGGATAGCGCATTAAAATTTCATTTTTTTCGTTCATTATTTGTAAACTCGCGTTTTCCCCTGTGAGTTTTTGAAGTAGCTCTTCTGACAAATACGGCGTCACGATGAGCGTTTTGTCGTCTTCGTAACTTCTTGAAAAATAGCTGTCGGACAGTTCATACATCTTCTGGATATCGCAAATTTGCGTGAGCAGTTCGAGAATGGCGGAGTCTTTTTCTGAAAAAGTATGTTCATTTGGATCAAAGCTGAAATTTTTTGTAAAAACGAGCAACTGGTTGTAGCGCACGGCATCAAGAAAGGCTTGAATGTTTTTTACAACATACGTCCGCTCGGCGCCGACTTTTAGTTCCAGCACAATTTGTCGCTCTTCGTTTTCTGTTTTTAATGAAACATTGTAAACAATTTGTAGTGTTTTCTTTGCATCTAAAACAGGCACCTCAAATTGGTCCGCTAAACTTTCTTGAAAAAGTGCTAAAAGCGTGACGGATTCTTGTTCTAAAATGCGTTCTTTCAAACTGATTTTTTTCTTTTCGTGCAGCAACTCTACTTTTTTCAAATAAGTGGCATACATATGTTTACAGACGCGTTCCCCGTAAAGGTGACTGTCGCACGTGCAGTCCAGTACATCTGGTTCCGTTTCCGTGACAACTTCCCCGTCAGAAAAGTAAAAATTGGTCTGCTCGTTTTCTTCATCTATTTTATATAAGGCTTCGCTTTTTATAAGTCCTTTGGCATCTTGTTTCGTTTGATAAGGCACCATTTCATCTTGAATGTTGATTTGCCGTTTCATCATTATCCCTCGCTTTAAGAGTCCTCTAAACCTTTATTTTAACATAAAAAAAGGCATGAGGCTTGTTTATATACACCTCACGCTTTTTTTAAGTTTTTTAATAAGTTTTCTTTACTTTAACATCGCCAAAATCATCTGGTGAAAAACGGCTGTTATAAACTGAACACCAATCTGTTAACATTTTATCTTTTAAAATTTCATCTCCTAATTGCTCCATTTCTTTTAAACTTGTGCCATTATCTATAAAATATTTTTCGATTTCATCTTTATCTTTTGCGATAACTTGTTTATCGTCTTGTACCCTTATTCCTTCCGTCAATACTTTTGTTTTAACATCATAAGAATAACCAATCTCTGCAAATAGCTTATCTCCAAATTGATATAGAATTACCATTATCAACTTGCCCTTATCCTCACCTTCTTCTGAAAATGAAAATATATAATATAACTTCTTCACCTTATCTGGAAGCGCACTTTTCATATACATCTCCGTAAATGGAAGTACCTCTATATTATTAGCACCAGCGCGATTCCATTGTTCCATACCTTCCACTTTTGCTAAAGAAGCAACACCGTTACCAGGCGTTAAAAAACTTTTATCTAATGCCTCTCTTTCATCATAAAAAATCTCATCAAATATATTCTTTGCTTTCATATTTTGTGTAATGTTTTTGGTCGAAACAAACGCCACAACTATCATTAATAATAGCACGACAATTGCTATGATTTTTGTTCTCTTTTCCATAAGTTCATTTTCCTTCTTCTGCATAAATTTTTAGTTCATTTAGATCGTTTTCTAAACTTTTTATAAAATTATATGATGCTGGAGATTTTTCCTTTAAGCTATTGAGCCTCTCAGATTCTGTCAGCACCCGTTCCGTGTTCTTGTAAGGAACATCATATCGTTCTTCAAATTTTGTCTGGTATGTTTCACCATTAATTGTATATTCAAAAACAGGCGTTTCCGATTTTAGTATTTCAGATTTGACATATTCAAAATCTACGTTGTCTTTAAAAGCCCCCGCCCTTGTATATTTCCCATTCTTAATATCACTATAATATTGATTAGAAGCTGTTTCATAACTTATCTTTTTGTTATCCATCAAATGAAGTATATTCACTGCATCCAAATCGGCTTTATAATCATCATTCCCTAAGATTGCTTTCATTCCTGCCGCTTGCGATGTCGCATCCCCTCTCCATCCTGATAATTCATTAACAAACTCATGATTAAATCCTTTTCCATGAATTAGCCCTACACCATTCGCTAATCTAAAATAATTATCATTTAGATTGCTAGCCATCGTTATCATTTGATGTGTATAGTCGGCTTTGCCCGAATACTTCTTATAAGAATTCCATAACTCTTCAAATTTTTCATCAGATAAAGACCCAAAATACTTTTCAAAGTGTGTTTTTTCTGTTTGATATATATAACTATCTTTTTCTAGTTTTGTGTCTACCTTCCCAGAAAAATAATTTTGTATTATGAGTTCAACACGTAAGCTTTTAATCTCCTCATCCTTTAGACCTAGTTCTTTCATAATTTCTTCGATACTTTTCGTTGTGACCTCAATGTTTCCATCATCTTTCACCTTATATGTAGAGAAATAAAAGTCGAGGTTCCCCGCTGTTTGGTCCCAAGTGAATCCCTCGTACGAGATTGAACCTAAAATTCGAAACAAAAAATAATCTTTTCGTTGTTGAGAGAAATGAGGGAACTTTTTATCTAATCCTTCTTTTAATGTATAAATTTGTTTAGCTGTTTCTTCATCAAATCCAAATTGCTCTTGCAAAGTAAGGAGAAACTCATGTTTTGATTTTCCTGCTAAATCACGCATGTCCCACTTATCATGAATACTTTGTGTCCAAGACAAGTCACTCGGAATGATAAAAGTACCACTTGTTGCACTCCATGCTGTTCTAGCTTGCGCTAATCCTTGATGAACCGTTTGCTCTAAGGAAGCAATCTCCGAAAATAAAGCAGGAGAACTGGCATTAAAAGCCAATAATTTATCAAGCTTTTCTTCTAAATCCTGCTTGCTTCTTCGATATATATTTAATATATTAGCATTAAAACTTAGTTGCTCATTTCTTGTTTCCCATGTCACGCTTGAAGATACTAGTTGACTACGGATATCTTCAAGCTCTCTTATTAAATATTCCGCTTGTCTAATTTTTGTTTCCAGTTCAGATTGCTTCAAATCACTACTATCTACTTGGGTAGTATACGTTTCTGGAAAGCTCTTCACTGCGTTATCTACCGCTTCAGTTAACAGCATACCACCTTTGGCAAGGGGAAGTAATACTTTTGCAAAATAGTCCTTTGCCGAGTCATACGCACGCCCTTGCAGTGCGGGAGAATTTATAACAAAATCATTGATAGCTTTTTGTAAATCTTCAAATCCTACTTCATAAGTTGCACACATCTTACTCACACTAGCTGCTTGATTTTTTGACTTCGAAACATACATATCAATGCTCATAAGTTGCTCTCCTTTGCTGCCAAAGCTAATTTGCGTTTATGATGCATCACATCATTTAATTCCTGCTCCATTTTCTTTTTCTCACGATAAGTAGTCTCTTCCGTTTCTTCTAAATATGTGATGGCTTGTCTAGATTCGTACGAAAATTCATCCATTGCTTGTTGATAAAAGTAAGGTTTATCACTTTTATGAAATAACTGCTCACACTCATGTATGAAGTTACGTCCTTCTCTAAGATTCGAATCATATTGTGCTTTGATATAACTTAATTGTTTTATTTCTTGCCTGATATGGTCTTCTTGCTCTAGCAATACTCTCTCTTGAGTATTCAGTTTTTCCCATTCATTCATAAGAGAGTCCTCCTAAAGTTTGAATGATTTGAGCATCTAATGCTTCAAATTCTTGAGATACAGACTGAATATCAGAAGAGGCTTTCATGATAGCTTCTGCTATTTGCTTCGCTGTATCCTGTGCTTTCTTTGTAGCCTCGTGTGCATCCGAATTCCCACTCACCGTTGTTTGGTTATCCTGTTCGATTGTTAACGTTTGAACAAGGTTGTCCGTTGCATTCTTTAACGCTGTAGCTTTTTCCTTAGCCACATTTCCGTCTGTTTGTATGTTCAAAAATTAATTCCTCCCGTTTAAATAATCTTGATGTACTCTGGATTTCTTATAGTAAGAGAAAATCTTCATAACTATAATTATATAGTATTTTTCGGAATTGTAAATTATGAAATACAAAAAGAGACTCGCGACTTCTCTTCGCCGCGAGCCCTTTTATGTGTGTAACACGAACTCCGTCTTGCTTCCTTGGTTCGTCGCTGTCACTTCAAGCCGAGCCGGAATGCGCTCTTTAAGCTCTGGTACATGCGAAATGATGCCCACAAGTCGTCCGTTTTCCTGCGTTTCCAGCAAACATTCAATCGCCGTTTCCAAAGATTCCGGATCAAGCGTACCGAAACCTTCATCGATAAACATCGTATCAAGCGAAATGCCGCCAGCCATCTCCTGCACCACCTCAGCTAAAGCCAGCGCTAGCGCAAGTGACGTTTTAAAACTTTCACCGCCCGATAACGTTTTCACATGGCGCGTTAAGCCCGTATATTCGTCATACACCTCAAGCTCAAGCCCGCTCTGCGCGTTGCCTTTTGCTTTATCGCGCTTTCGGCTAAGCTCAAAACGCCCATTTGTCATCTTCAGTAAACGCACGTTAGCATGCTGAACAATTGTGTCGAGGAAAGTCGCGAGCACGTACCGCTCAAACGTAATCCGCAAATCATTTTTCCCGCGCGCAGTATCCGCAAGCAGACCCAAATCTGCGTATTCCGCTTCAAATTTAAGCAATTCTTCTTTTTTGGAATTAAAAAGCGTATAGCGACTGGACGTTTCACTTCCACGTTCGCGCACAACTAGCATTTTTTGTTCGGCCTCACTTTGAATAGCTTTCGCCGCATCTAGTTCTGCTTGCAATTTGCTGACGTCTTTCTTCTCGACGTTTTTTAGTTTTTCTGCTAGCACCTGTTTTCGATCTTCCGCCACAAAAAGCGCTTTTTCATAGCTCGAAAGTGTCGTTTCGGTCGTGGGGATTTCATTTTCGCGCGCCAAATAGGACTTAAAAGTCGCCTCATCTTGGAATCCAAGGTTGACTCGTTTTTCTTCAAAAAGTGTCTGATCGGCTTGCCATTCGTTTGAAAGTTCCGCGAGTTGTTTTTCTGTGCCTTTTAAGCGCGTTTCCATGTTGCTGACAAGCTCTTTTTGCGCCGTAACACCTTTTGAAACTTCCTGTTCGCGTTTTTCAAATTCTAACAGCGATGTCGCAATTTGGTTTTGCAAACGCTTGAAAGCTTCTGGTTCGCGCAAATTTTCCGGAATATCTGTGTAAAGCCAATTGATTTCCGTCTCCAAAAGGTCCAATTCGCGCTGCAACTTATCTTTTTCAATTTGCGCTTCAGTCATTTGATGCGTCAAATTCTGTTTCGCAGTTTGCTGTTCGTTTAGTTGCGCTTTGAGTTTGTTTCGTAGTTCCAGCTGTTCATTTAGCTTCGCTTGTTTTTGTTTGGCAGTTTCAATCGTAGCGGTCAATTTTGCTAGCTGCTCATCAAACACAGCAAAATCATTTCCGCTTACGTCTCCCCACTGCTCAGTCTGCCATTTCAAACGGGCGATTTTTTCCTCAACTTGCTTTAATCCAAGCGTTTTAGTTTCCAGCTCTTTTGAAAGTTCCTCTAGCTTCCCAATATCCAAAGTTCCAGAAAACGTAGCCATTTGCGGGTGTTCCGTCGCGCCGCAAACTGGGCATGGCTCACCGTTATGAAGGTGTGTCGCTAAGAGTGCGGCCTGCTCCTGTTTCGAAGCAGCAAGGAGTTCCGCTTCCTCTTTTTGAAGCGCTTTTACAACTGTCGTCTGCGCCTTTTGTTCTTGCCGCAAAACCGCAAGCTGCTCTTCTATTTGCAAAAGCTGGCTCGTTTTCTCAACATTTTCTGCCACTTGTTTCCGCTCGCCCTCTAGTTCGTTCATGTTCTCCAACAGCTGGAAACGTTCTTGCTCAAGGTTCTCAAGCGCCGCAATACGGTCCTCAAGCGAACTCACATCATGCGCAAGTATCTCGAAATCCACTTCAAATCTTTTAAAAGCTTCTTCTTTTGTAATAAAAGCAGCCTTTTTAAACTCCAATTGTGTTAAGTTTTCCGTAAGCTGCCTCATCTTCGGCGCCATTTTCTCAAATTCAATTTGATTGCGACGCCATTTTGCTACACGATCTGCCATCTCTAAAAGTTCCCGCTGCCCCTCTTCCCATTTTAAAAGTTCCATGCGCGCATCTTCCGTCTGATTTTCAAGTTGCTTCTTTTCTAGCTGCACCGTGCGTATTTTTTCATTCGTTCGCTCCCGCTGCATAAATGCAGCTTGCAACTCTTTCGCCGCCTTCATTTTCGTTAGCTCCCGCTTCAACTCCTGCATTTTCTCCCGTTCACCGTATAATAGTTCGAGCTCCTCCAATTGCTTCTCAAGCTGTACAAAGTCCGCTTCGATATTTTCCGCCACCGCAACGCTTTGAGCTGCCGCGATGCTCACCTTCTCAAGTGTTGTTAGCTCATCTTGCAAACTTGCCATGTGCTTTTTCTGCTCCGCCATTTTCGTTTGAAATTGTTCTTCGATTTCGGCAATGGTTAGCGTTTCATCAGCGAATTCCGCTACAATCACTTTCCAAAGTTCGGTTCGCGTATTTTCTGCCAAAAGCTGTAACTCTTTTTGCTTTTCAAATAAAAGATTTTCGACATATTTGTAAAAATCCGTATGCGCCAACCGTTGTAAAATGACTTCCTTTTCCTTGCTTTCTGAAATGAGCAATTCACGAAACTCGCCTTGGGGAATCATTAAAATTTGCCGAAACTGGTCGACATTCAGTTGAATTAATTCTTCCATTTTTACTTTTACATCGCGCACGGAGCTAGCTAGCAATTTTTCGCCATCGTCCGTTATTTCAAACAACTCGGCTTTTTGATTTAAAGAGCGCATGCCGTCGCCGCGCGCCTTTTTCACTTCCTGCTGCGGCATTCGTTTAATGAAGTACGTTTTTTCGCGCAACATGAAAGTGAGTGTCACTTCCGTTAAATCTGAATCCGCCGCAAAGTCACTTCGCATTGATGCGCCTTCCCGGTCAGCTAAATTTGTAACGCCAAAAATGGCAAAACTAATCGCATCAAAAATCGTGGACTTGCCCGCACCCGTTTTTCCAGAAATAACAAAAATACGTTCTGTCCCAAGTTCAGTAAAATCGATTGTCTCCAGTTTTTTATAGGCACCAAATGCCTCCATCGTTAACTTTAACGGCTTCATTCTTTACCTCCCTCACGCGCTTCTTTAAAAATTTCCGTCATCAGTTCTTTTTGCGCCGTTGTCATACTTTTACCTTCAGCAAATTCAAAAAACTGATCAAACAATGCCACATCATCCTTTTTCATCAGCTCATCAAACTTCACTTCAAGCTTGTCTTCCATCTGGTGCCGCATTCGCTCTAAATGCAAAATATTCGGATAGAACTTACGAAGTTGCCCCATCGGATCAAGAAGCGCACCTGCGTCTTCTAACTTCACTTGCAAGTAATCTTCTTTCTTGTCTAAAATATTGGTCGTAAGTTCGCTTAAGCTTCCGCTCACAATTCGCATGTCGCGTATTGGTTGCAAGAATACTTCACGTACGTCGAGCGTTTCTTCGAGTGTAACGATGCGCACACTTTTTTTATCCTTGCTTTCTGAAAAAGAATATTTTAACGGCGAACCGCTATAATGGATGGTGGGGTGCGTGATGGCGTGCGGGTGGTGCAGATGGCCAAGTGCAACATAATCAAAACCAGCGAAGCAGTTTGTAGAAACACGGTCTACATTCCCGACAGCAAGTTGACGTTCAGAGTCACTTGAAATGCCGCCAGCAACAAAGGCGTGTCCAACTAAAATTTGCTTTTTCGTTTTATCAGCACGCGCCCGAATGGAATCGGTTATTTTTTGCATCGCATCTTCGTAAGTTCGAATGTCGCTATCATTAAATTTTTCGCGCACAATTCCAGGCTCATGAAACGGGACAAGCCAAATTTCAGCATTTTGAAAGGCTACTTTTTGTACTGGGTCAGTGATTTTCCCAGCAAGATAAAGTGCCGTTTTTTCATACCATGCAGCGCCAAATTGCAGCCGCTCTGCGCTATCATGATTGCCGCTAATCGCAAAAATCGGCAAGCCAAGCGTCACGTTCCACTCGTAGAAAATATCGTTTAAAACGTCAACCGCGCTCGCTGGTGGAACCGAACGGTCATAGAGATCCCCTGCGATAATGATGCCATCTACTTTTTCCCGTTTAATAATTTCGGTTATTTGTTCTAAAATATATGTTTGATCCTCAAGCATCGAAACACCTGATACGATTTTTCCAAGGTGAAGATCTGCTGTATGTAAAAGTTTCATCATGGCCTCTTTTCTACTGCTTTATTTTTTTAATGCAAAAATCTGCATTTTTGAGTATACTTATACTAGTTGATGTCTTTTAGGGAGTGAAGAAGTTGTTTTATAAATTTGCGAAAACTGTCGTCCATATTATTTTAATCATCATTGGTGGACGATTTCAAGTACAAAACAAAGAAAAAATACCTGCGGCTCCTTATGTTGTTGTCTCGCCGCATACTTCATGGATTGAAATTATTTATCTTGGCTTTGCCGTCTATCCTGTATCTGTTCATTATATGGCGAAACAAGAGTTATTTAAAGGGAAATTCCTTAATTGGTTGATGACGCATTTAAACGCCTTCCCAGTTAACCGTGACAACCCTGGTCCTAGCGCTATTAAAGCGCCGATTCGTTTATTAAAACAAGGCAAAGTCGTCGGTATTTTCCCAAGTGGCACGCGTAAACAGACGAACTTGCATTTAAAACGAGGTGCTGTAACCATTGCTTTTAAAGGAAAAGTCCCGATGTTACCAGCCTTTTATGATGGCCCGAAAAACTTCAAAGAAATTTTAAAAAGAAAAAAAGTTATCATTCGTTTCGGTGATCCGATACATTTAAATGATACGGATAAAGAACAAAAAGAAGTTTTAGAAGAAAAATCACTTGAACTTATGGCAACATTCGAAAGACTGGAACAAGAAATTCAAGCTACGAAGAAAAAATAAATTTAAAAAAAGCATTTTGGGATTACCCAAAATGCTTTAGTTTGTAGAAAACCTCTAAACTTAAGCCAAACAAAACGTACTACGCACAATCAGACTGATGACAAATGGTGAGATTCTCACGCATTGCCGAGTACTGCACCGGAGCGTACTCGAGTACGTGAGGAGCGGAACGCAGGTTTTAACGACGAAGATTGCCGTTTGTCATCAGTCTGAAGCATTTTGGGATTCCCAAAATGCTTTTTATTACATTGTATCTGTTAAAATATCCGAACCAGCTAAGCCATTATCTTCTAAGATTTTTGAGATATCAGCAGATGCTTTTTGAAGCTTCTCATCAGCACTTGTTGTGTCAACAGGTGTTGCGTTTAAAGCTGTTGCTTCATCGGCATAAGCAGCACTTAAATCCGAAACTGCCTTTTTAAAGTCGTCTGTAGATTTCCCTAAATCCGGAACTTTTTCAGCCGCTAAAGCATCGGAAACCGCTTGTGCAGAAGTCGATGCTTTTTTAGCAAGCTCCGCAAGTTCAGCTTCAGAAGGCTTAGGATCAGCAGTCGAAGCGCTTAGATAGGCACTGTAATCCGCGTTTTTATCACTAATAGTCGAAACTAAATCCATATAATAATTTAGTACATCTTCGCTTGATGTTTTCTTCGATTCTTCTTTTTTGTCTGTATCATTGTTGCTTGAAGATGAACAAGCTGCAAGCGTGAAAGCTAAAACAAACATAAGTAATGCAATTAACGTTTTCTTCAAAATATTTCCTCCTTTTTATCACATAAATGTGACCTTCCTCATTATAACTTTTACATAAATCTTACACAAGTATTTTTACGAATAAATCGCCTCATTCTGCCATTTCTTTAGCAGGTTGAAGGTTTTTAGCGACGTTTTTATATTGAAAATACATCGCAACACGCCACGGAACAATCATCGCGAACGCCATAATCCAAAACATTCCTGATAATTCCCCAACTTCAAGGCTACCACTAATTAAATATTTGATTAAAATTCGAATAAGTAACAGTGACATCAAAATGACCGGAAATGCCTTTGTACGTTTAATAAACACAAAATCCTTTTTAATTTCAAATTTCGTCGTCCAAATGAGAATGACAGAAAATACTAGCCCCATTAAAATGGCTTCGATAATATCAAGTCCCGAAACGCGGAAATACGGGACAACAAACATGAGCGCACCAGTCGACATCATCACTGGCGGTAAAATAATGCCTTTTATAGACGCTGGTCGTTTTGATGCTTTCATGCGAATTAAAATAATCATTGAACCAAAAATGAGTGTAACAATAATAGATAAAATAAGTGACATATCTGATTCCTCCTACAAAGCTTCGTTAGCCATTATAGCGCTTATTTTAAAGAAAAGAAACCAAAATGTTTACAATTCCATGCCACTATTTTGCAGTTGGTACATCGAATGATAAACTCCACCCGTTTGTAAAAGTTCGTCGTGTGTACCGCGTTCAATAATCTCGCCTTTGCTTAAAACTAAAATCAAGTCAGCATCTTTAATTGTCGAAAGTCGATGCGCAATCGCAATCGTTGTCCGACCTGTGCGCATGCGTTTTAAGCCCGTTTGAATTAAACTTTCCGTTTCCGTATCGATGTTCGCTGTCGCTTCATCTAAAACAAGAATTTGCGGATTCGTCACAACCGTACGTGCAAAGGAAATGAGTTGCCGCTGTCCACTTGAAAATGATGCTCCGCGTTCAATGACCTTATGGTCGTAAGTCCCATCTAACGTTTGAATAAAATTGTCTGCCTGTACAAATTTGGCCGCCTCTTCCACTTCCTGATCGGAAATTTCCTGGTTGTACAGCCGAATATTGTCCCGAATATTACCGTAAAACATAAAACTATCTTGCAGGACAAGACCCGTTTTTTTACGCAACTCACTCGTTTTATAATCTTTAATCGATTTTCCATCAATTAAAATTTCGCCGCGTTCAAATTCATAAAAGCGCATCATCAAATTAATAATCGAACTTTTTCCGCTTCCTGTATGCCCGACGAGCGCAATCGTCTGCCCAGATTCTGCCGTAAAGCTAATATTTTTCAAAACATCATGCTCCCCGTCATAAGCAAAGGATACATCTTTAAACTCAATTTTTGCGCTTTCAATTTTAGCTTGCGCATCATTTTTCTGAGCGGGCACTTCTTCTGTTTCGTCCATGATGCGGAAAACGCGCGCTGCCGCAGTAATCGCTTCCTGATACATCGCAAGACGCTCCATCACATTATAAATGGCTTCTAAAAAGCGATCAAAATAGCTGACGAAAGCATAAATCGTACCAATGGCCACTGGACCGATGAGCGATTCTGCTCCGAAAAAGCCAAGGATAATTACGACCGCAATCGCATAAATGAAATCAATGGCTGGACCTAGTAACAGCGCATTAAATTTAATATTTTTTATCCCAACATCGTAGTAATCTTTGTTGATGACTTCAAATTCGCGAGCTAGACGTCTTTCCTGATTAAATTGTTGGACAATCGACATTCCTGAAATCGACTCGCTAATATTGGCGTTTAGTTGACTTAATTTTTCGCGCTTCGCCCGGTAAAATTTTGAACTTTTCTTCCGGTAAACGATAATAATAAAAGCGATGAGCGGAAATAGTGCCAAACAATACAGCGCAAGTTGCGCATCAAGAGCAAACATCGCTACGTACATACCAATTAGCATGAATAAACTTTGAATCGCAGTGGAAAGCACATTAATAAACATGTCTTTAATCGCTTCCGTATCGTTTGTCACACGCGACACAATACTACCCGCAGGGGTTTTATCAAAATAGCGCATGCCAAGCGTATGCAACTTCGAAAATATATCAATGCGAATGCGTTCCACAATCTGAAAGGCAATTTTTTGAAAGAAAAAGAGTTGGAAATACCAAATGATAACCTTTGCTAGCGCAAGTCCAAGGTATCCCGCCACAAGAATTGTAATCGCCTCTACTGCAAAGTTCATCGGTGTCAAATAATCATCTAAAAACTTCCGAATGATGAGTGGCGACACAACATCAATTATCGTCACAAACAACACGAGAAAACCAGTTAAAATTAATAGTGGAATATGGAAACGTGTGTAGCGCATCAGACGTTTTAAAACTTGCCGATGTTCTTTTCCTGTCATCGTTAATAAATCATCATTCATTTGCTCATTCACGTTCCCCACCACCTTTCAAATGTTCCGCTAATTGTTGCTCCCGGTATATCTCCGCATACCAACCATTTTCTCTAAGCAATTCTTGGTGTGTGCCACGTTCAATGACCCGCCCGTTATCCATGACGATAATGAGGTTGGCATGTTCGACGGAACTCAGGCGATGCGCACTAATGATGGTCGTTTTATCCGCTCGGCTCGCCTTTAAGTTTTCCAAGATGCGCTCTTCCGTCTTGGCATCAACTGCCGATAACGCATCATCTAAAATGAGCAATTCCGGATCCATAATTAAAGCACGCGCAATCGCAAGGCGTTGTTTTTGACCACCCGAAAGCGACACACCACGTTCGCCCACAACCGTTTGATACCCATCTGCAAAACCTTCAATATCATCATGCACCGCCACGGTTTTCGCAATCTTCCTCACATCTTCAGGCGCCGCTTCTGGCACCCCAAAGCGAATATTATCTAAAACAGTCGTCGAAAATAAGAACTGGTCTTGCGGCACATAGCCAATTGCTTTCCGAAGCGCATTTGTCTGATAATCTTGGATTTTGACTCCGCCGAACGAAATCGTGCCTGCATAGTCATCGTATTCACGAAGCAAAAGTTTTAAAAGCGTCGTCTTCCCTGAACCTGTTCGCCCAACAATTCCCAGTGTTTCACCTGCATTTATCGTGAAGTCAATATTTTCCAACACTGGCTCTTTTTCATCCGGATAAGAAAATCGGCTGATATGAGTGGCGAGAGCTCCGCTAGGCGTTTCTGCGCGCGCGTCTTCGTGGTCGACAATATCTTCTCTTTCGTTTAAAAGTTTGGTGATGCGGTCATATGAGGCACTTCCGCGTTGAATAATGTTGTACAAAAACCCAAATGCGAGCATTGGCCAAATGAGTAGAAATAAGTAATTGACAAACGCAATGACTTGCCCAATTGTGAGCGAACCTTCAATGACAAATTTCGAACCAAATCCTATTGCGAGCACAAAAGAAATGCTTACAACAATCGAAATCATCGGGTCAAACATGGCATCGACGCGCGCTACGGCAACGTTCTTCTTCACGACAGCACTCGTTTGTTTGGCAAAATCCGCAATATCTTCTTTTTCCTGTCCAAACGTGCGTGTCACTTTAATGCCTGAAATACTCTCCTGTGTCTTATCATTTAGTTTTGAGAAAGCTCTTTGTGCGCCGTGAAAGCGTTCATGTAGTTTTTTCCCTAAAATCGATGACCCAAAAATCATAATCGGCATTGGAATGAGCGCAATGAGCGTCAACCGCCAATCAATACTAATCGCCATCATTAAAATAACCGTGCTACCTGTTAAAAATGAATCGGCAAGTGTCAGCACCCCAATGCCAGCAACTTGTTGAACGGCTGCAATGTCGTTTGTCGCATGCGCCATTAAATCGCCAGTCCGGTACCTCTGAAAGAAAAACGGTGACATCTTCGTCAAATGTTCAAATAACCGTAAACGCAAAGTTCGTTGCAATTTATTATCCGAACCAAAAATCATCAAGCGCCAAACGTAACGTCCGAGATAAGTCAAAACCGCAACAACAATCAAAATCACAATCCATTTTATTAACGTCTCTTTTGTCAAAGTCGAATCCGCTATCGCATCAACAACTTTCCCTATGACAAACGGCGGTATAAGCTGCAAAAGCGCAATGATGAATAAAATCGAAACCCCAAAAGTATACTGCTTTTTTCGTTCTTTAAAAAACCAGCTTAAATCCTTAAAAATCTTCACATGGCAACCCCTCCTTTTCCCTTTTTAGACAACAAAAAATAATGGACATCACTTCTGCCCATTATTACTTAAAAAGTATTATTTGCCGTCTATTTTCCGCGCACAAAGCAAAGCATGCGAGAGGTCAATAAATCCCCTTTATACTTAAAGAATCGGTACGGAGCGACACAAATAATGAAATTTTAAGCAATAATGATTTTCCTACATATTTACGCATCTCGCATACCTCCTTTAAATTTTTTTATGCAACGCTTACATTTTACAATATCTTGAAAAAAATTACAACACCTTTTTTCAAAATTTTTCGTCATATAGCTTTTCCGCCACAACAAATAGCTGTAAATCAAGCGCAAGTCGATGCAGCTCACGAAGTGAACACCCGGATAAATCCTCTGGAATGAAAACGAGATCCATCGCTTGCTGTGCAAGTACCATTCTCCCTTCATCCGCCGCATTTTCCACCACAAACTGCCGCCCCAAAAGAGCAAGCACCTTCGCTTCCGCACCATGTTCCAGCTCCTCATCTAAAAGTAGCCGAATCACACCATTCTTCCTCGCGTCATGCTGAAACCGCGTCGAAAATAGCAACGCATAACCAATTTTCAGCCGATTCCCCGAATTATCCCCTAAAAATGGTGTCACATAGCCCGATAAAGTTTGCTCTACTTCTGATTCCAGCCGGTACAAACTGCGCTCTAAAATTAATGCTGCCTTCGCCTGTTCCATATTCTCTCCTCCTTTTCCCATATAAAAACGCCCTTTTAAACAAAAGGACGATCTTTATATTCTCAAAAAATGAAATTCGCTAACAGAAAATTATTTTTTCTTCTTCCCTGTTTCTTTTTCTGTTTGTTTATTCATCGCGCTCATCATTTGATTGATTTTCTTTTGAGACGGCTTTTGTCCCATTTGCGCCATCATCATTTGGAGCATTTGCTCATTGATAGGCGGGTTGTTTTTCAAATAGCTCATCATGTAGCGTCTTGCGATAAAGAAGCCACCAGCTAGTCCTGCAAGTAAGCATACAAGACCAACAAGAATGTAAATCCACATAGTTTCTTTCTCCTCCTTGAACGAATATACCTTCTTTATTGTACTTGATTTACGCCTCACAAACAACTCTTTTTTACAAAAGAAAAAGACGGACATTCAAATCACGAATATCCGCCTTGAAAATTATAAACTTTCGACTGTTTTTACAATGTTTTCGACTGTAAAACCATAGTTTTCAATAATCGTTTCACCTGGTGCTGAAGCGCCAAATTTGTCAATACCAATGACTTTGCCATCAAGCCCGGTGTATCTCTCCCAACCAAAGCTCGCGCCCATTTCAACGGCTACACGTTTACGTACAGCATTTGGTAAGACACTTTCTTTATAGTCAGCAGATTGTGTTTCAAAAAGGTCAAATGATGGCACTGAAACGACAGAAACATCAACGCCTTTTTTAGCTAGCTCTTCTTGTGCTTGAACAACTAAGTGCACCTCAGATCCGCTTGCAAGTAAAATCGCATCAGGCACATCTTTTTTCGCTTTAGACAGAACGTAAGCGCCTTTGCGTACGCCTTCTTCAGCAATTTCACTCGTATTTGGAAGTACAGGCAACCCTTGGCGTGTTAACACTAACGCATGTGGTTTGTTAGTTGATTCTACGGCTAATTTCCAAGCCACATTCACTTCGTTCCCGTCAGCTGGGCGAAGAATCGATAAACCTGGCATTGCACGTAGCGACGCTAATTGTTCAACGGGTTCATGCGTCGGTCCATCTTCCCCAACAGCAATACTATCATGAGTTAAAACGTAGGTTACTGGTAGATGTTGGATAGCTGCAAGGCGAATGGATGCGCGTAAATAATCCGAAAATACGAAGAATGTTCCGCCGTAAACCTTCAAGCCTTCATGAAGAGCCATACCATTTAAAGCAGCTCCCATCGCAAATTCACGAACACCAAACCAAATATTGCGATCTTGTGGTGTATCCTTTGTAAATTCACCATCTGTTTTAATCGTCGTATTATTTGAACCAGCTAAGTCGGCTGAGCCACCAAATAATTGCGGCAATGTTTCAGCAAGCACATTAATAGCTTCACCGCTTGTCGCCCGACTTGCAAGAGCTTTATCGCCAACTTCATATTTTGGTAATTTATCGGAAAATCCTTCTGGCAATTTGCCATCTAAGCTATACTCCAATTGTTTCGCAAGCTCTGGATATTTTTCTTTGTAAGCAACAAACATATCAGACCATGCTTTTTCAGCTTGTGCTCCGCGGCTCGCGATTGTGCTACCAAAGCGTTCATAAACTTCATTCGGCACATAAAAATCTTCTTCGTAATCCCAGCCATAAGCTGCTTTTGCTGCTTTCACACCGTCAGCGCCTAGAGGAGCGCCGTGAACTTTACTAGTGCCGGCATTAGGAGCACCAAAACCGATTACAGTTTTCACTTCAATCATCGTAGGTTGCGATGTATTTTGTTTCGCTTTTTCAATGGCCGCTAAAATTTCAGCTGTATCATTGCCGTCTTTCACAAGTAAATGTTCCCATCCGTAGCTTTCAAAGCGAGCTTTCACACTTTCAGAGAACGACTTATCTAAATCGCCGTCTAAGGAAATATCATTTGAATCATACAGCACAATAAGACGACCTAGTTGTTGATGACCAGCAAGACTCGCTGCTTCGGCAGAAACACCTTCCATTAAGTCACCATCGCCACATAACGCATATGTATAATGATCTACAACTTTAAACGTATCACGATTGTACATTGCTTCTAAATGACGTTCTGCCATAGCCATTCCAACAGCCATCGCAATGCCTTGACCAAGTGGACCTGTAGTAGCATCAACACCGTCAGTATGGTGGTATTCAGGGTGTCCAGGCGTTTTGCTGTCCCATTGACGGAAGTTTTTCAAATCATCGAGGCTTAATTTGTAACCACTTAAATGAAGCAGACTGTATAAAAGCATAGAACCATGTCCAGCAGATAATACGAAACGGTCACGGTTAAACCAGCGTGAATTTGCTGGATTAGCATTTAAAACTTTAGACCATAATGTATACGCCATAGGTGCTGCACCCATAGGTAAACCTGGATGACCTGAATTTGCTTTTTGAATGGCATCCATTGAAAGTGTGCGAATCGTGTTAATCGCTAATTGATCAGTTTTATCGAACAAATGAAACATCCTCTCTTAATTTAAAATTTTAACTACCTCCATTTTATTCCTAAAACTTAAATTACACAACCAAAAAAGCATAAATGATCAAACTTTTTGTTCGTTTGTTCATTTATGCTCATTTCAGCTATTTATTTTCTTTTTTTGCGCATTTGTTTCACCTTTGAAGGGGTGATATCCTTTCCATTCGGATCTAAGATTGTTGTATTCTCAATGGTTCCTTTCATATGTGTCCGAAATGATTTTAAATATTCTTTCCGCAATTCTTCTTGCTCTATTTTTTCATCAGCTGTTAAGCCTTCTGATTTTTTCTTACGAGAAAGTTCATTAATTCGATTAATTTTAGCTTTTTCCAACATAAATTTCATCCTATTCATCAATGTGTTTCTTTTATTATAGCATAAAATGTAAAACCAGTTCGTTGCGACCGATTGCTGCTGAATATATTTTTAGTTCGTACCCTTTATTTAAAACGTATTACTGTACAAAATTACTCATTTGCTAATTGAATTGTTGAGTCGCGGTTCATCTCATTTTTCTTAATCGGAATAACAATTTCATCTCCCGCTTTTAATGTGCTGTTATTTAAATGATTTTCTTTTTCAACCCACTTAATAAAAGTCATTTTATCCATGTTCGCTTTTTCGGCATGTTCATTCGCAAGAACCCATAATGAATCTCCAGATGCTACGTCAATCGTTGAATATTTATTTTCATTTGTTGCACTCGCATAAAATAGTAATGTTAATCCCATAAGTACAGAAGCAACAACAAAGATAATCGCAATATAGTATTTATCCCAAAATAATTTCAAAGTCATCTTAATCCCCTCCAACGGAATATATGTTCGCTTTTTTTATTATTATAGAACGTTCGTTCGTTTTTGTCAACAAAAAAATCGAACCTTTGTTTGCATATCCAAAAAACATTTGCTATACTATTGGTAACAACTAATTAAAATAACGGGGTGAAAACCATGAAATTATCAAAGCGACAACAAGATATATATGAATTTATAAAATCTGAAGTTAAGGACAAAGGCTATCCGCCCTCTGTTCGTGAAATTGGCGAAGCTGTAGGTTTAGCTTCAAGTTCAACTGTCCATGGCCATCTTGCTCGTTTGGAAACAAAAGGACTTATTAGACGTGACCCGACAAAACCTCGTGCCATTGAAATCTTGTCGATGGAAGATGATGTTCCTACTCCTGCTGTTGTGAATATCCCCTTAATTGGGAAAGTGACGGCTGGAATGCCCATTACTGCGATTGAAAACATTGATGAATACTTCCCGCTGCCTGAGAGCATGGCTGCCGGTGAAAAAGATATTTTTATGTTAGAAATTGATGGTGAAAGCATGATTAATGCCGGCATCTTAGACGGAGACAAAGTTATTGTTCGAAAACAAAGTAATGCAACAAACGGAGAAATTGTAGTTGCAATGACAGACGAAGACGAAGCAACTTGTAAACGTTTCTTTAAAGAAGCGAATCATTTCCGCTTACAACCCGAAAATGACACTATGGAACCCATTATTTTAAACCAAGTATCGATTTTAGGGAAAGTCATTGGTTTATTCCGTGATATTCGTTAATAGACACACCTTTTAACCCGCCTCATTCAGGCGGGTTTTTAAATTGGGAAAGTCTACCGTTTTATAGCAAAAATAAACACACCTTCAATCCATAGATTGAAGGTGTGCGACAAAAAGTCACTTTCTAGTCTTCTAATTCAAAGGTATCATGCAAAACTTGGGCTGCTTCAATCATTTTTCGATCTGGCACGACGGTAGAAACTTTAATCTCTGACGTGCTAATCATTTTGATTGCTACGTCATTTTCAGTGAGCGCCTCAAACATCCGCGCCGCCACACCAGGGTTCGATACCATACCAGAACCAACAATGGAAACTTTGGCTAAATGTTGTTCAGATTCAAGTTTTTCATATTGAATTTCTGCTTTTTTATTTTCAAGAACAGCAAGCGTGTTTAAGAGCGCCGCCGATTTAATTGTGAAGGAAAGATTGCCATGGCCAAGTCCCGTAATGCCTTGAATAATAATGTCCACGTCAATATTATTTTTCGCAAGTTCCGAAAACACTTTTGAGACACGCATATTTTCTTTTTCGCTCCAATGAATCGTCACGCGCGTAATTTGGTCCTCAAACGCGATGCCGCGAACTACTTTTGCACTCTCCACATAAATCTCCTCCTCAATCATCGTCCCATTTTCCACCCCATGGCTTAAACGCACTTCAAGCGGGATTTTAAAATTCTTCGCATATTCCACAGAACGCGGATGTAAAACGCCGGCCCCTAAATTCGCAAGCTCCAACATTTCATCATACGTTAATTGCGCCAGTTTTTTTGCTTTTTTAATAAACCTCGGATCAGTTGTATATACGCCGTCCACATCTGTACATATCGCACATTTTTCGGCTGCAAATTCGGCTGCAAGGGCAACCGCTGTTGTATCGGAGCCGCCGCGACCAAGCGTTGTAATTTCTCCGCTTTGCGTCACGCCTTGGAAGCCCGCAACAATGACAATTTTGCCCGCCTGAAGTGCCGCTGTAATTTTTTCTCTTTCGATGTCTAAAATTCGGGCGTTACTATACACTTCTTCGGTTTCAATACCCGCTTGCCAGCCTGTAAAGGAAACAGCCTCCTGCCCCATTTCTTGAAGCGCGATGGAAAGAAGTGCAATCGTCACTTGTTCGCCTGTTGAAAGCAACATATCCATTTCGCGTTTGCTAGGCGTTTTGGAGATTTCTTCTGCCATTTGCACCAGCTTATCTGTAGATTTTCCCATAGCAGATACGACGACAATAACTTGATGCCCTTTTTCAGATTCACGGATTGCCTGTTCTGCTGTTTTTTGAATTTTAGCAACGGAACTTACCGAAGTTCCACCAAATTTTAAAACGACTAGACCCATTTCGTTCCCCTCTATTCTTCTTTTTCAGCTAATTTTGCATTCACTTCGCGGACTTTTTGATAGACGGCTTCTGCGACTTGTTTTGGAATACCGCTTTCAGCAAGTTCTTCAACCGATGCCGCTTTAATTTTTTTCATGGAGCCAAAATGGCTTAAAATTTTCTTCTTACGTCCCGGTCCGACACCAGGAATGCCATCTAAAATGGACTGGAAGCCAGATTTACTGCGCAGTTGCCGATGAAAAGTGATGGCAAAGCGGTGGACTTCATCTTGAATGCGTTGCAACAAGTAAAATTCTTGGCTATTTCTTCCAAGCGGAACGATTTCAAGTGGATCCCCGAACAGAAGCTGACTCGTGCGATGCTTATCATCTTTTGCAAGTCCTGCAACGGGAATATCAAGCCCTAACTCATTGATTAAAACATCTTTTGCGCTATCAATTTGGCCTTTTCCTCCGTCGATTAAAATTAAGTCGGGTAATGGCAAGCCTTCTTTTAATACGCGCCAGTAGCGTCTTCGTACAACTTCACGCATTGTGGCGTAATCATCTGGCCCTTCAACCGTCTTAATTTTATATTTACGATAATCATTTTTACTTGGCTTACCGTCCAAAAAGGTGACCATAGCAGAAACTGGATCAGTTCCATAAATGTTGGAATTATCGAAAGCTTCAATGCGCGAAGGTGTTGGAATGCCCATTTGTTCCCCCAGTTTTTCAACAGCACCGACTGTTCGCTCTTCATTCCGCTCAAGTAACATAAATTTCTCATTGAGCGCAATTTTGGCGTTTTTATAGGCTAGCTTCACTAGGTCTTTTTTATTCCCACGTTTCGGTACGATGATTTTCGTATCTGGTAAAAGAGCTTGCACCGCTTCATGGTCGATATCATCTGGCAAATAAATTTCTTTAGGCGGAATATGGTTTGCTTTTTGATAAAACTGGCCGATGAACGTCAAGAAATCTTCTTCAGCTTCTGTATAAAACGGGAATTGTGACACATCGCGTTCGATGAGCTTTCCTTGGCGAATGAAGAAAACTTGGACGCACATCCAGCCTTTATCAATGGCGTAACCAAATACGTCACGGTCAACAAAATCGTTCATCGTCATTTTTTGTTTTTCCATTGTCGTTTCAATCGCCGTAATTTGGTCGCGGAATTCGGCTGCCTTTTCGAACTGCATATCGGTTGCGGCCGCATCCATTTTGACAATCAATTCCTTTTTGACATCTTTGTACCCGCCGTTTAAGAAGCTGACGATTTCGTCCGACATTTTTTTATAGGTGGATTGGTCCACTTCAAAAACGCACGGCGCCAAACACTGGCCTAGATGGTAATATAAACAGACTTTGTTCGGCAAGGTAGTGCATTTGCGAAGTGGATACAGCCTGTCTAATATTTTTTTCACTTCATTTGCGGCGTATACATTCGGATACGGTCCGAAGTACTTCCCTTTGTCTCTTTTGACTTGTCTTGTGATAATCAGACGCGGGTGCCTTTCATTCGTAATTTTAATAAAAGGATAGGTTTTATCATCTTTTAAACGAATATTAAAGCGCGGATCATGCTTTTTAATCAAGTTAATCTCGAGGAGGAGCGCCTCCACGTCCGAGCTCGTTACAATATATTCAAAATCCTCTATTTCTTGGACTAAACGCTGCGTTTTAATGTCGTGGGCGCCAGTAAAGTAAGAACGCACACGATTTTTAAGTATCTTGGCTTTCCCCACATAAATGATGGTGCCTTGCTTATCTTTCATTAAGTAACAACCTGGCTGATCAGGTAGAAGTGCTAATTTATTTTGCAAGTGTGCGGATACCATTTGATCAACTCCTTATCATCATACAAAAGACATCGCAAAAATTTGCGATGTCTTTATTTTACCATAATTTGGTAGCATTATACATATTTATTAATGACTTCGTCGAGCTCTTCTTTTGGACGATAGCCAATGATTGTATCCACTACTTCGCCATCTTTTTTAATAAGCAGAGTTGGGATACTCATAACGCCAAATTTGCTTGGTGTTTCTTGATTTTCATCTACGTCCATTTTGACGATTTTTAAGCTTTCGCCACGTTCATTCGCAATTTCTTCTAAAACTGGCGCAACCATGCGGCAAGGACCACACCACGTTGCCCAGAAATCTGTAAGCACTAAACCTTCTTTTGTTTCTTGTTCAAAATTTGCATCGGTAATTTCAAGTATATTAGCCATGCTTGTTTCAACTCCTAACACAATTTGTATACTTAGTATAGCACCAGCTAGACGCATAGAGCCATCTTTTTGCTCACTACTTCAATTCAGCAATTGTGATGCCATTTCCGCCTTCAGCTGCATCGCCAAAACGAATACTTTTTACCATGCGGTGGTTTTTCAAAAACTCCGTGACGCCCGTTCTAAGCGCGCCAGTTCCTTTTCCGTGAATAATCGCCACACGCGGATAGCCAGCAAGTAGCGCTTCATCAATATATTTATCGACTTCAAAAAGTGCGTCTTCATAACGCATGCCGCGGAGATCAAGTTCTGCGCGCACTGGTTCCGTATTTCGAACATTTGTAATTACGCGTTGTTTTTTCGGCTTTTCAGGCTGAATGTATTCCAAATCAGTTTCTTTTATTTTCATTTTAATAATCCCAATTTGGACGTTCCATTCTTTTTCGCTCACTTTGTCTAAAAGCACGCCTTTTTGACCTAAAGAGAGCACCCGAACGGCGTCACCTTCCTGATATTTATGTGCCACTTTTTTGACAGGATGAACAACATTTTTTTGAATGGTTTTCGGTTTTGCGCCCGCTAGACGCGATTTTGCATCAATCAACTCATGTTCCTTGACGCCTGATGCCCCGCGAAGTTGCAGTTCGCGCAACTCCCGAATGATTGACTCCGCCTCCAATTCCGCCGCTTCCACAACTTCACTTGCCTTTTCATTCGCGCGTTCGAGTAACTTCTCTTTTTGCGCATAATACGTTTGAATTTCCTTTTGTAAATCCTTTAAAAGTTTTTCGGCATCCCCTGCAAGTTCCGCCGCTTCCTCGTATTCTTTTTCGGCCAAATTGCGTTTTTCTTCCAAGCTCGAAATCATCTCGTTTAAATCGGCACTTTCCGTATCAACAAGCGCCCTAGCTCCTTCAATAACAGCATTGTTAAGCCCTAAACGGCGCGAAATTTCAAACGCATTGCTTCGCCCCGGAATACCAATTAGCAATTTATATGTCGGACTTAGCGTTTCCACATTAAATTCAACCGATGCATTTGTCGCAAAAGCACGATTGTACCCGTAGGCTTTTAATTCTGGATAATGCGTTGTCGCCACGACACTCGCCCCGCGTTTCGCGACCTCATCTAAAATAGCAATTGCAAGCGCCGCCCCTTCTTGCGGGTCCGTTCCCGCGCCAAGCTCATCAAAAAGGACGAGCGAACGATGATTCATTTTCTGCAAAATCGAAACAATGTTTGTCATATGCGAAGAAAATGTACTCAAACTTTGCTCTATCGACTGTTCATCACCAATATCTGCAAAAACATCATCATAGATTGCAACAACTGATTCTTCTTGTGCCGGAATTTGCAGCCCCGCTTGCGTCATAATCGTCAAAAGTCCAAGCGTTTTCAGCGTAATCGTCTTCCCACCTGTGTTCGGCCCTGTAATCACAATCGCAGAATACCCATCACCTAGCAGAATATCATTTGAAACCACATGCTCTTGGTCTAAAAGGGGGTGTCTAGCCGCAAACAATTTGGTAATGCCTTCTTCATTCAAATGTGGCGTAACCGCTTTTAGTGACTTCCCAAACCTTGCTTTAGCCAAAATAAAGTCAAAACGTCCTAAAATGTACGAATTATGATGGATTTCTTGAATGAATTCTGCCAATTTCGCGGACATTTCAGCGAGAATGCGCTCCATTTCTTGATTTTCCTTTGCTTGAAGAGCTCGGCGTTCGTTATTTAAATCAACAACGCTTTGCGGCTCAACGAAGAGCGTTTGGCCAGAAGCCGACTGATCGTGAATGACACCGCCGTAATGACTGCGATATTCCTGCTTCACGGGAATAACATAACGATCATTTCGAATCGTAATAATCGCGTCGCTTAACATCGTAGCCGCATTTCGATCGCGCAGTAAGCTTTCCAATTTTTCGCGCACACGACCTTCCGTGCGAGTTAGCGAGGAGCGCACAGAACGGAGCGTTTCGCTCGCCGTGTCCAAAATATATCCGGCCTCATCAACCGTTAAATTAATTTCTTCTTCTACATCACGGAGGACTAAAATCTCTCTAGCCAGCTCAAATAACAGCGGCAGTTCAACGCCAATTTCTTCTAAATCGTCCATGAAGTTTTTCATCAGCCGACTGACACGCAAGTTACTTCCCACTTGGTAGACTTCAAGGCCGTTTAAATCCCCACCAATTTCTAAACGCTTCAGGTGCTGAGCTACATCGCTCAAGCCAGTAATCGGCGCACTTCCCTTCAAACGAATGATTTTGGCGCCTTCCTCTGTTTCGCTTTGCATTTTTTGAACCGTAGCAAGCGAGGTTTCGGGCTCTAAGCTGCGAATGGCCTCCACACCAAGCGTAGAAACGGCGAAGGGTTCCAGTAATTTTTTTATTTTATCAAACTCTAAAACATGCTCGACTTTTTTCTCCATATTTTTTCATTCCTTTATTTCTTCTGCAAAAACTGCTTGAAAGCCTCTTTCGACATCGTGTTGATGATATCCTCTTTTGAAAGCCAGCCTTTTGTAGCCGCACGCACGCCAAGTTCCATAAAATCCAAATGACGCGTATCATGTGCATCTGTATTAATTGCAATTTTTACATGATTTTCTTTCGCAAGCTGTAAATGCTCTGCGTTTAAATCAAGGCGCTCCGGATTCGCATTAAGTTCAAGTGCCGTTTTAGTTCCTTGCGCCATTTTAACCAATTCTTCCATATTGACTAAATACGGATTTCGCCTGCCAATCACACGTCCAGTCGGGTGCGCAATCAAACGAACATACGGGTTTTCTACAGCTACCGAAAGCCGCTGCATGATTTCTTTTTCCGACCCTGAAAATCCCGAATGAATCGATGCAATGACAAAATCGAGCTCGCTCAAAATCTCGTCAGAAAAATCAAGCGTTGCATCCGTTAAAATATCCATTTCTACGCCGTGATAAATGTCAATTTCCGGATATTGCGATGCCGCCTTTTGGATTTCCTCCATCTGCTTTTTGAGCCGCTCTTCGTTTAAGCCATTTGCAACCCGCAAAAATTTACCATGGTCGGTAATCACCATGTATTCATAACCTTTTTGAATACATGCCTGAACCATTTCCGCAATCGAGTATGCCCCGTCTGACCAAGTCGTATGCATATGCAAATCACCACGAATATCCGCTAGCTGGACAAATGAATTTTCCTTTGCAATTCGACTCACTTCCGTGCCATCACGTCTTACTTCTGGTGGAATAAATGGCAAATCAAAATGCTTGAAAAATGCCGTTTCCGATTCAAATACGAGGTTTTCGCCTGAATTATCCTCAACGCCGTATTCACTAATTTTTTCCGAACGCGCCTTCGCAATTTGGCGCATTTTAATATTATGTTCTTTTGAGCCCGTGAAATGGTGCAGTGTCGTTGCGAAAAATTTTGGTTCCACCAAGCGAAAATCAATCGAGATTTTAATTCCCGCATCAAGCTCTGCCGAAACCTTCGTATCCCCCGCGCCAATCACTTCATCAATCAGCTCGAAGGAAAGCAATTTCTCGCGGACTTTTTCGATTTCTGTTGTGGCAATGACAAAATCCAAATCCTTAATGGTTTCCCGTAACCGCCGCAAACTTCCGGCTTCCTGGTACGTTTCAATTTCAGCGATGCCATTTAAAAATTGCGCCACTTGTTTCGCAACAGGCAGCACTTCTTTAATTGGATAACGCTCGGGGCGGTCGCCTAACGCCTTTACACCTTCCACCATTTTATCGACCGATTTTTGCCCAAAACCAGCTAGCGCCGTAATCTTCCCTTCCTCGGCCGCTACTAAAAGCGATTCTTTATCCGTAATGCCCAGTTCTTGATATAAACGTGCAATCTTTTTACCACCGAGTCCTTGCACATCAAGAAGCGGCACAAGACCAGCTGGCACCTCTTTTTTCAGTGTATCAAGTTCAGGCGATTCCCCGGTCGCTAAAAAATGCGTAATAATACTTCCTGTTGTTTTCCCAATACCAGAAAGCTTCGTAATATCGTCCATTTCGCTTAAACTTCGGTCATCTAATTCAATACTTTGCGCTGCTTTTCGAAACGCTGAAATTTTAAAGGCATTTTCCCCTTTTAACTCCATATATAATGCAATTTCTTCAAGTAAGCGAATAATATCTTTCTTACTTTTCACCATCACCTTCACCTCTTTGTAACTACCTTTTCCTTAAATAAGACCAGCTTTTTAAGCTGGTCTTATTTTACAAACTTTAAACTTAAGTCAAACAAAACGTACCACGCACAATCATACTGATGCTAAATCATGCATTGCCGAGTACCGTACTGGAGCGTATTTGTATACGTGAAGACCGGGACGGAGGCAAGAACTCCGAAGATTGCCATTTATCATCAGTCTGAAACCAGCTTAAAAAGCTGGTATTGAGGTTATTCAGGTAAAACGCCAGTCATCCAGTCGTAAAAGCGTTCGGAAAGAATAGGTGTGTTTTCGAGTATCCATTCCGAAATACTTGAGCCTTGAATCAGATTCTCTGCCCATTCAGCTGGGAAAATCGCTGTTAAGTATAGGACTACAAAGATAAATAAATAAATCGCAATGACGCCTAAAATACCACCAATCAAGCCATTGACTTGGCTAATAACAGGAATTTTTGTACGATTTCCAATTAGTGAGCTTATCATATGAACGATGATAATTGCTGCTAAAAAGATAAGAATAAATGCAATGGCATTATAGTAAGCTTCCTCTGTATGCAACACTTCAAGCAGTTTGTAGACTGAATCTGTTGCATCAGCACCCGGATACGGGATAAAGCTTAAGTGCGGTGCTAAATCTGAAAAATAATGATAAGCCACGAAGAAAGATAAAAAATAACCTAATGTCACGACAAGCTGTCTAATAAAGCCATTTCGGTAGCCGGTAAAAAAACCGCCTATAAGTAAAATAATAATGATAATATCTACAATCATACGTCTCTTCCTTTATATCTCGCTAATTCATTTTTTAGCGCATTATATTTTTCTTCTAACAACACATAATCGTGTGTTGCATTAACTGCTGTCAAGACAGCAAGACGTCCACTGTCTAATGCACGATTTTGAGCACTAATTTCATGCATTTTAGTGTCTACTAAATGCGCAACATGCTGTAAATGCTCGGTCGGTTCAGAGCCTACAATCGTATAATCACGCCCATAAATGGATGTTGTAATTCTATTTCTTTCATTTTCTGCCACTCTGTTCCCCTCCTTACCTCGCATTTTTGAATCGCTCTCGTAAATTCATATTATCACGAAAAGCTTTTTATGAAAAGATATAGCATTTAATTTCTAAATAATCAGCCTCTGGACTTAAAACTGTTTTGGCGTCCTTAAAATTGTGATACAATACGATTGACCAATCGTGAGAGGAAGAGGACTTATCGCAAATACCGTAATACAAGTAGCAACCAATCAATTGGGGGAGATGAAGCAGGCATATGCGAATTTTCTGAACCCGAAGCTCCCACCAGGCGCTATTTTTTCTGCCAAAAAAGGTAGTGTTTCGATAACGGCCTATAAATCTGGGAAAGTGATGTTTCAAGGGAACGGCGGTGAAGTCGAAGCAGCCAAATGGGGGCAAATGCTTCCGAAGCAAGCGCCTAAAGTAGCAACAAATAGCTTGCCAGAAGGCCTTGCCAGAAAAGATGTTTTAGGTTCTGATGAAGTTGGCACGGGTGACTTTTTCGGTCCGATTACCGTTTGTGCCGCTTATGTCGCGAAAGAACAAATGCCGCTACTCACTTCGCTTGGCGTCAAAGATTCCAAAGCGATGAAAGATCCTGAAATTTGCCGCATTGCTGAAAAAATTATGCCGATTATTCCGCACAGCGTTTTGCTTTGTCCAAATCCCAAATACAATGAACTTGTCGATGAGGGAATGAATCAAGGACAAATGAAAGCAATGCTCCATAACCGCGCACTCGGCAATGTTTTACGACGTATGTGGCCTGCCCAACCAGAAGCGATTTTAATCGATCAATTCGCGGAAAAGAACACCTATTATCGCTATTTAGCTAAAGAAAGTGATGTTGTTCGCGAACATGTTTATTTTGCCACCAAGGCAGAAGGACTTCATTTATCGGTTGCGGCCGCTTCCATCATTGCGCGCTATAAGTTTGTTGAAGCCTTTTCAGAAATGGAGCAAGAACTTCACATGCCGCTCACAAAAGGCGCTGGCGCAAAAGTCGACCAAGTTGCCGCTCAAATTATCAAAACCTACGGAGAAGCTACTTTGGAAAAATATACGAAAAAACATTTTGCCAACACGGAAAAAGCAAAGCGTTTGGCACGATTATAAGCGAATCCCCGAACAGTTTTTTGTTCGGGGATTTTTTATAAGTTCGGAATTTGCCAGTTTATTGGCGTTACACCATTTTGGGTGAGGTACATGTTCGTCTTGGAAAACGGTTTAGACCCAAAGAATCCGTAGTTTGCGGAATACGGGCTTGGGTGGGAACTGGTTAACGTGAGGTGATTGGGATTCGTGAGCACGGCTTGTTTTTGTTTGGCATTTTTGCCCCACAACATAAACACGACGGGCTCTTCTTTTTCGTTTAAAAGCGCAATGATTTTATCCGTCAGCCCTTCCCAACCACGATTATGATGCGAATTCGCGCGCCCTGCCTGAACAGTTAACACGGTATTTAGTAGTAATACGCCTTGGTCTGTCCACGGTTTTAAATAGCCATTATTCGGAAGCGCGCAACCTAAATCCTGTTGCAACTCTAAATAAATATTTTGCAAAGACGGCGGAGCCGGAATTCCTTTTTGCACGGAAAACGAAAGTCCATGCGCTTGATTTGCTCCGTGATACGGGTCTTGTCCTAAAATAACGACTTTGGTATCAGCATACGATGTATATTTCAGCGCATTAAAAATCGAATACATATCCGGATAGATTTGCCGCGAACCATACTCATATTTTAAAAATTCACGAAGTTTCAAGTAATAGTCTTTTTCAAATTCTGCTGCTAAAAGTTCGTCCCAATCATTTCCAAGTTGAATCATATTTTGTGCCTCCATCTGTCTGTTTCATAATTTTATTATAGCGAAAATATGGAACTGATGCCAAATTAAAAAGCAAAAATCAAGCGAAAATGCCATTTTAACACGGCTTCGCTTGATTTTTGCTGTTGCTTAACGTTCTTCGTGTCGTTCACCTTTTGTTGGAACGAACGGCCACCAATTGCTTCTGCCAAATAGTTTGACCATGACTGGAACAAATAGTGGTAAGACGACAAAGGCGTATAGGATAAGGCCGATTAAGACGACTGTCGCAATTTCAAGAAGCGAAAGCACGCCAGCTGGCATCATCGCCGCAAAAGTTCCGCCTAGAATGAGAACCGCAGAGAAAATAACGCCGCCCATATTTTTCATCGTCAAAATCATTCGATCCTTAATTGCCATGCCTGTATATTCGTTAAAACGGCTCATGAGGAAGATGGAATAATCGATTCCGAGTGCAACGAGTACAACAAACCCGAAGAACGGCGTCGCCCACGTTAGCCCGCTGTAATCCAAAATCCTTGTGAAAATAATTTCCGCAAAGCCAAGCGCCGCATAATATGTTAGCACAATAGAGCCAACAAGGTAGAGTGGCATCACAAGCGAACGAAGTAAGATGACTAATGTCACAAAGACACTGACGAGAACTAAGATGACGACTAAGTGATAATCCGATGTGGACATATCACGCGTATCGTAGTTTGTACTTGTCATACCACCGATACCAACATTCGCGTTTTCCAGTTTTGTGCCTTTTAAGCTTGCATCTAATTGCGCGTTAATGTCATCGATGGAATTCATCGCCGCATTGGAATACGGGTTTTTCGTTAACACGACATTAATCGTCGCAAGCTTCCCGTCGCTTGAAATATATTGGCTGAGCGCCTTATTATACGTTTCATCCTGAAGAAGCGCATCTGGCACAAACACACCAGACTCGGAGTACGGCGCCTTCGCCCACTCTCCGACTAAACCGCTCGCACTCGTGAGCCCGTCTTGAACTTGTCCCAGCCCGTCAACGCTTGCTTGTAGTCCTGTCGAAAGTTGACCAATTTGGCCACTCATTTGGGAAAAACCGTCTTTCAAGCTTCCTTGGCCCTGTTCAATTTGGGTGAGCGCTGATTCGATTTGCGGCATCTGACTCACAACTTGTTTTTGCCCTGCTGCCGCTTGATTCAAACCAGATTCGAGGCTGGACAAGCCCGTTTCAATCGCCGCTAAACCAGTATTAAACTGGCTAAGCCCGCTTGAAATTTGCTCCGACTGCGCATTCAGTTGCTGCATCGCATCTGATAGTGCAGCAATACCCGCATTCAATTGTTCCATTTGCGTTTTAATTTGCGCCATCTGCTTGCCAATTTCCGATTTAAACTGTGTTCCAGCCGTTTCTAGTCCCTTTACATCTTGAACTAGTTGATTAAACTCCGGATTTTGAGCCGCCTGCGGATGCGCCGCTGCAAACGTTTGAAGTGAAGCCCCTACTTTTTTAATTTGATTGGTAAGCGCAGAAGTATCAATCGCAGATCCGTCCGCATTTTGCATGCTAGAAAGCTGATTGGAGATTTTCTGCAAATTCGCCTGAACTTCCTTGTAGCCGTCTAAAAGCTGCGTTTGCCCATTTTGCAGTTTGGTGAGCTCTGCACGAGCCGTTTTAACGCCCTCTTCTAGTTCACCAGCTCCACTTGCGCCGCTTTCAATCCCTGTTTGAATTTGTTTTAGAGCCGCTTCAAGCTGTGAAACGCCCGACTTTGTTTCGCTTGTCCCCGACTGAAGCGCATCAACGCCTGAAATGGCTGAATTTAATGCCGGCCCCGATTTACTTATTTCGGAGTTCGCCTCATCAAGTCCGTTTTTAATTTCACCAACGCCACTGTTCGCTTTACCGACACCTTGATTTAGTGCGTCAGCCTGATTTTTTACATATAAATCATCAAGCCGTTTTCCAGCTGGCCGTGAGGCGCTCATCACCATGTCGACTCCTTTTAAATTTGCAAGGTCTGCCGAGATGTTTTCAATCAGTGCGATATATTCGCTCGTTTTCATGTTGTCGTCATTTTCAAGATAAACTTGTGTTGGCGCTACTTGACCTGCCCCGAAGCTATCTGATACGATTTCAAAACCTTTTTTCGATGGATATTTATCACTAATTTCATCGAGTGAGTTAAAGCTTTCTTCACCAGTATGCAAAATAATTGGCGGTATCGTAATGAGCCCAACGATGAGGAGCGCAACAAACGGACGTAGGAAAGCGAGTGTTCCAGCAGCGCCCCACAATTTATTTTCTTTATGCGCAATATTTTTACTGAGCGGCCAGAAAAGATGCCGACCGAGTGTTGCCATGAAAAATGGTACGAGCGTGTAAATCGAAAGCATGAGCACCACGATGCCTACACCGACTGCAACTGCCGAGCGGTATAAGTCGAATTGTACAAAATAAAGCGAAAGAAATGCGACAAGGACTGCGATTGCACTATAAATGACTGTTCGCCCAGCTGTACGATAAGTTTCTATCACAGCTTCGCGCACAGAAAGCCCACTGCCAACCTCCTCTTTAAACCGACTCATCAGTAAAATACAATAGTCGGTCCCGATGCCAAACATGATACAAACCATGAAAATTTGTGTGTAGGTGGAAACCGGGAAGTTTAAATATTGCACAAGAAACGCGACAATACTTTGCGCCGCTAAATAACTAATCCCAACCGTGACAAGTGGGATAAACGGTGCGATGACCGAACGGAACACAAGAAATAGCACAACGAGAATGAACGCTACCGTAATACCTTCTGTTTTATGTAAACCGTCCTCTGAGCCTTGCACAACGTCCTCTTGAATGAGCGCGTTACCCGTTAAATACGTGTCAACACCTTGAACATTCATTTTTTTGTCTAAATCAGCACGAATTTCTTTTACCGGTGTGTCGCCTGCGTCAACCGTCAAACTCGCGACAAGCGTCTTGCCATCCTTCGATAAAAACTGATCCTTCAATTCAGGCGTGTCAAAGCTATCGAGTACTTCCGTGACGTGTAGTTGTTCTTTATCCTTTTTAATCGAATCCAGTGATTTTTCAATATTGTCAAAGTCTTTGTTCGTAAGTTTTGTGTCAGACGTATAAACCGCAATGTAAGCTTCACCTTTACTATCTGGATTATGTTTTTTCTGGAGGTCTGTTGCCATAGTTGATGGATAGCCGTCCGGCAACTTTAATTCCCCTTTTTCGCGAACAAGATCAGGCATGCTTGGTGCGACTAACATCAGGACTGCCGCTGCTGCAATCCATGCTACCAAGATTCCCCACCTTAGTTTCATGACCCAATTCATCATACTTTATTTCCTCCTCTTGCGTGCGTCTCCACAACCGAATCCATGACTTTATCATATAAATTCATAAACAAATCCGCATCTTCATCGCCAAGTTGTTGCAACCATTTATGAACAAGATTTTTCATTTCCATTTCGCACAGTTTAAAAATACTATTCCCACTTTCTGAAATATGAAGCATAATTGCACGTCTATCGGTAGGATTTTCAGTACGCACTAGTAAGCCTTTTTCTTCCAAATTGTGAATTTTAGCAGAAATCGCACTTTTGTTTACGTTCAATGAATTCGAGAGCTCTGTTGCACTCATGCTCCCATTTTGCGTTAGCTCGCGTAACAAAAAAAACTGTTCGACCGAAATCTTTTTCTGCTCAAATTGAACATTTTCAATGGCTTGATTCACTTCTTTAAAAGCAAAAATATATGTGCGCATGTAGCTGTTTACAAAACGATTAATTTGCTTTTCATTCATAATGATTCACCCCCTGAACTAAATTTAATATACGCTACTCACTTGAAAAAGTAAAACAAAAAGAATAGCCACGTCTTTTTAGACGTAGCTACTCTTTATTCCACTGATTTCAGCGCTTCAATCATATCAATCCGTTTAAGTTTAACATGCATGACGAGCATCACAATCGTGGAAAAAACAAGGGTCAAGATGGCTGAGTATAAATAGCTTGGCCATCTAATCATTGGACTAAACATCATGTTATCAATTTCCGCCGTTGTAATCACATACTGGTGCAGGAAAAATCCTAACACAAATCCGCCTAAAATTCCCATCATACTTAAAATAATATTCTCACGGTACACGTACAGCGTCACTTCTTTTGGATAGAAGCCTAGCACTTTAATCGTTGATAATTCACGGATTCGTTCGGAAACATTTATATTCGTCAAATTGTAAAGCACAATAAAGGCTAAAATAGCCGCCGAAACAATTAATACAATCATCACGACATTTAAGCTATCCAGTGTATCTGTCAACAGCGAACTAATCGTGTTTGAATAGGTGACTTGAAGAGCAGCCCCGTCATCAATGAGTTTTTCTGCAAAACGATTCTCGGTTTTTTGTGAGGTATCTTTGAGATTTAGTAAATCAGTGTTATATTTTGGTGCCTCATGAAAGATTTTCGTGTAGTAGGATTTCGTCATATAAGCGTAGTGCCCGGCGTAGTTTTCGGCAATTCCCGTCACTTTTAGCTGGTGCTCTTCGTTATTCGCATCCCGCACGGTTAGCGCATCACCTGCTTGTAAATCAAATAAATCGGCGAGTTTCTCGGTGATGACGACGCCATTATTTGAAAGTGGCACAGCGGCGTGAGTTTTCCGGTCACGTAATACAATAAAGTCGTTTAAGTCAGCTGTCGACTCAAATGCGGTCACGTTAACGCTTTGATTTTTCCCTGTTTGAATCGCGTCCATTGCATTTAGCGAAGCCGATTTGCGTGCGGTAATATTAATATCTTGCATTAATTTCTCATATTCTGTATTTTGCGTTTTCGTTGCAGTAGTATCGCGCGAAACAAGTGCATCATATTTCATAATATTACCATATTGGAGCGTTGCAATATCGCTAATCGAATCGCGCAAACCAAAACCAGTTAGAATCAGCGCTGTACACCCCGCAACCCCAATAACCGTCATTAGCATACGCTGTTTATAGCGGAAAATATTGCGTGCGGTTACTTTGTCAGAAAAACGCATTCGCTTCCATATCGGTGTGACTCGCTCAAGTAAAATGCGCTTCCCTTTTTTAGGTGCTTTCGGTCGCATTAGTGTTGCCGCACTTGCTTTTAGTTCTGCGTAGCAAGCGACAAACGCCGTTACAGTCGTACAGACGAGCGCCACAATAAGCCCAATAATGCTGTAGCTTGGATAAAAGGCGATTTCAATTGGTGGCATTTTATACATCGTCCCGTATGCATTGAAAATGACATTTGGGAACAGTTGAAAACCAACGAGGAGCCCAAGAACAGTTCCCACCAAACTAGCAAGCGATCCGTAAACTAAAAACTTCTTCATAATATCCGTGTTGTTGTAGCCGAGCGCTTTGTAAGTACCGATAAACGTTCGCTGTTCTTCCACCATGCGCGTCATGGTCGTCAAACAAACAAGTGCTGCAATTAAGAAGAAGAAAGCTGGAAAGGCCGTCGAAAGTGACGTGAGGCGCTCCGTATTTTCGTTATACTCATTGTATCCCGGGTAACTCGAACGGTCTAGCACGTAATATTTCGGTTTTTCCATATCCGCCAATTTTTCCTTCGCAATTTGCAAGTCTTGTTCCGCATCAGCCAGTTCAGCTTCCGCTTTTTTCTTTTCCGTATTAAACGTCGCCAAGTTTGCCTCATATTCAGCTTGACCAGCATTCAATTTGGCAAGCGCCGCATTTAGTTCACGTTCACCCTTTGAACGGCCAGAACGAAGTTTTTCCTCGCCCGCGTTTAATTCAGCGACACCTGCTGCATATTCCTTTTCACCAGCCACCAGTTTTGCTTTCGCCGCATCTAGTTCAGCCTGCTTCGTCGCAAGCGTTTTTTCTGCCGCATCTAATTTTGCACGCTCCGCCGCCAGTTTTTGATTTGCCGCTTCAAGCTGTGCCTTCGCCGCTTCATTTGCCGCCCCTTCCATTTGAACAAGCGCCGCACGTTTCGCATCAAGTTCGGCTTGTGCCGCGTCTAAATCGGCTCTTCCGGCTGCCAATTGCTCTTTCGCCTGTTTGATTTCCTGATCACCCGTTGCAATTTTCGCCTTCGCGTCCGTCATGTTTTGCAGTGCGACACGCAATTTTTCGCGCCCTTTCGCGAGTTCGGCCTCGCTCGTTTGCATCTGCGCATCAAATTCTGCCTTCGAAGTCTTATATTTCGCAAAGCCACTATCCAGTTCCTGCTTCGCCGCATCTAATTTGGCTTGGTTTTCCGCCAGTTCAGCACGGCCATCTTGCCATTTCTGTTCGCCGTCAGCAATTTTAGCTTTTGCGTCATTTTGGATTTTGGTGAACCGTTTATCCGCTTGCGTGTCGAGGACTTTTTCAATTTGCTTTTCATTTGCGTCCGCCGCCTCATTGTAAGCATCTGAAAAAGCCGCTTCGCCTGCCGTATTCGTAAATGTCAAATTGGCTTGCGTATAGACCGACATATCGAAATCTTGCTTTGGCACAACAACAATCGCATCTGTTTTTCCTTTTCCAATGGAACTCGTCCCGCGACCGCTCGTTTCAATGAACATCGGACTGTTCACAAAACCGACCACAGTGTATGTATCACGCTTCAGCGTATCGCTCGGCTTGGCGCCATTATTTTTAACAAAAGTGACCTTGTCTCCGATTTTAAAGTCTTTTTTCATCGCCTCCGTGGCGTCAAGTGCGACTTCTCCTGACTTTTCGGGGAGGCGACCAGATTCAACTTGATATTGGTTTACTTTTTGCGTTTCCGTGTAAGAATATAAGCGCATGACCGCTTTATTTTGCTTTAAGAGCAAGTCAGCCGTATATTGCATTTCAACGCGTTTCACACCCGGCGTTTTTTTTAGTGCCGCTTCGTCCGTTTCGTCTAATCCATAAGTCGATTGCACGACGTTATCAGTCAAACCGTAATCCGTATAATATTGATTCGCCGTTAATAACATATTGGGACCCGTCGCTTTTAAACCTGCGAAAAAAGCAACGCCGAGCATAATTAAAGCTAAAATCGAGAAGAAGCGACTTTTCGTCTGCCAAACTTCGCGCCAAATATCTTTCCATAAAGCTTTTTTATTCACAAAAATCCTCCTCTACCACTCTATGCTGTCAATCGATACTGGATTTTTGTTTTCTCGAATATCCCGCACCTTCGCATTATTAATTTCAATAACGCGGTCAGCAATTGGCGTTATCGCAGAGTTATGCGTAATGACAATGACCGTCGTTTTCGTTTCACGACATGTATCTTGTAAAAGTTTTAACACCGATTTTCCTGTTTCATAATCGAGTGCCCCCGTCGGCTCATCGCATAAAAGTAGTTTTGGCGCCTTCGCAAGCGCACGCGCAATCGCCACACGCTGCTGCTCACCACCAGAAAGCTGTGCTGGAAAATTGTCCAAACGATGCGCCAAGCCAACATCATTTAAAACCTTTTCTGCGTCTAAAGCATCGGGTACAATTTGCGCCGCAAGCTCCACATTTTCCTTTGCCGTTAAGTTTGGCACCAAATTGTAAAACTGGAAAACAAAACCGACGTCCGTTCTTCGGTAACCCGTCAATTTCTTCGCCGAGTATGCGCCAATGTCCGTCCCGTCCACAATGATGGCCCCCTCGTCTGCCGAATCCATACCGCCTAGTATATTTAAAACCGTCGATTTCCCCGCGCCTGATGGTCCAACAATAATGACAAATTCACCTTTTTGAATTTGAAAATTAATGCCATCGTTCGCGACAACCGTCGTTTCCCCCATTTCATAACGCTTATACACATCTTTTAGCTCCACAAATGCCATATTCTATCCTCATTTCTTTTGAAGTTCCTTGTTCTATTATAGCCGAACAATGTGAAATTTCATACAAAAAAGTTGCAGGAAAACTTCCTGCAACTTTTCATGTTTAACGAATAACCGCGCCTAGTTTTTCTGTCAGAGCCGCCATCACTTTTTGATTGACTGCCGTAACTTCCTCCTCGACAAGTGTTCGTTCTGGATCCAAATAAGTTAGCGTATACGCCATTGATTTTTTGCCTTCGCCAATACTTTCGCCTTCGAAAATATCGAATAATTGCACGGCGTGAAGCAATTTACCACCATTTTCCTGAATCACATCTAAAATGGCACTTTGTGTCGTGTCTTTTGAAACAAGTAGCGCCACATCGCGCGTCATTTCAGGGTAGCGCGGAATCGTTTGGTAAACAACCGTCTTCTTCTCCGCGGCAACAATTGCTTGTAGGTTTAACTCAAATACGTATGTTTCTTTTAGATCATATTCTTTTTGAAGCGCCGGATGAACTTGGCCGATAAAGCCGATGGACGCATCGCCTAAAAATACTTGCGCTGTGCGCCCTGGGTGCATATCTTCTTTGACCAACTTCTCAAAACGAAATGGCGCTTGTAGACCTAAACGCTCGTGCAACATTTCCAGTATGCCTTTTAGCACAAAGAAATCGACTGTTTTTGTTTCTTTTTGCCAGTCAGGAAGCACACGGTTCCCCGTCATAAGGCCAGCGAGGTGCTCTTCCTCGACCGGTAGCGCGTCGCCTTCCGTGCCATAAAACACACTTCCCACTTCATAAAATGCCACATCTGTATTTTTGCGGGCTACATTATAGCTAGCCGCGTGCAGAAGCCCTGGAATAATGCTCGTTCTAAGCTTACTCCGCTCCTCACTCATCGGCATCGCAAGACTCACAACCCTTTCTTTAGATAAAGCGAGCCTTGTAGCCTCTTTCTCTGAAGTTAAAGAATAGGTGAGCGCTTGATTTAAGCCGGCCCCCTGGAGTGCGTCATGCAGTTCGCGCTTCAGCGTTTGAGCTGGCGTTAAGCCACCTGCCGTCGCCGTTTCTGGTAGCGTCACAGGAATTTTATCATAGCCGTAAATTCGTGCGATTTCTTCCAAAATATCCGCCTCAATGGTAATATCCCAGCGGCGTGACGGCACGCGCACTTCAATTTGATCAGCTAAAATCGTCGCTTCAAATCCTAGACGATCAAAAATAACTTCGACTTCCTCGCTTGAAATGGCCGTACCTAGCAAGCGATTCACACGTGTCAGTGTGGTTGTCACAACATTTTTGTACGCATCCCGGTTGTCTTCCTCGACAGAACCAGCAAGCATCTTCCCACCGCTAAGAAGCGCAATTAATGCGGCGCCATGCGCAAGAGCCTGTTCCACCTTGAACGCGTCGCTCCCCTTGTCGTAACGAATACTCGCTTCCGTACGAATGCCTAGTTCGCGTGACGCTTGACCAATATACTCACTTGCAAAAATCGCACCTTCTAGTAAAACGGTCTTTGTCACACTGGACACTTCTGAACTCTCACCGCCCATAATGCCGGCAATTGCAATTGGCTCTTTTCCATTCGTAATGACCGTATGCCCATCATTTAGAGTTCTTTTTTGCCCATCAAGCGTCGTGATTTCCTCGCCCGGAGTCGCTAGACGCACGACAATTTCACTACTCCCGATTTTCTCATAATCAAAAGCATGTAACGGTTGCCCGTAAAGCAAATTAATATAGTTTGTAACATCGACAACGTTGCTATGTGGGCGAATCCCGGCTTTCATAAGCATTACTTGAAGCCAAAGTGGCGAATCTTTAATTTCGATATCTTCCACCATTCGCACTGCATAATAAGGCGTCGTTTGCGCATCTTGAATCGCAACTGAAATGCGTCCTTCAATCGAACCCGTTTCAGACACATCAGGTTGTTCCGGAAGCGCCGGTTTCTCGTGCACAATCGCACCGATTTCATGCGCTACCCCTGTCATGCTTAAAGCGTCGGCCCGATTTGGCGTAATCGCCATATCAAGAATCGCGTCATTTAGGCCGAGAAGTTCCACCGCGTTAGCCCCAACAACCACATCATCAGGCAAAACAAAAATGCCGTCTTGATAAGCTTTAGGGACAACACTATTCTCAAAGCCCAATTCTTGCAGCGAACAAATCATACCTTCCGAAACTTCACCGCGAAGCTTCGCGCGTTTAATTTTCAGCCCGCCTGGTAAGCGCGCCCCAACACGTGCCACAACAACTTTCTGACCAGCTGCCACATTCGGCGCCCCGCAAATGATTTGCACCGTTTCGCCGCCGTCCACTAAAACAGTCGTTTTATTTAGCTTATCCGCACTCGGATGCTTCTCACACGTTTTAACTTCCCCAACAACAATATTTTTTAGATCCGCATCTAAATAGTCAACGCCTTCAATTTCAATGCCGGTACGTGTAATCGCCTCCGCCAAATCAGCCGCATTTAAAGTTAAATTCGGGAAAAATTCCTTCACCCAATTATAAGAAACTAGCATTTTTATTCCCCCATTTCCTTCGCAACAAATTGATTCGTAAACCGTAAATCGTTCGTATAAAGATGGCGAATATCGTCCACCGCGTATTTCAACATCGCCACACGTTCAGGACCAAGCCCAAATGCAAAACCGCTGTAGCGTGTCGAATCAATGCCAGACATTTCCAAGACGCGCGGGTGTACCATACCAGCGCCTAAAATTTCAATCCAACCCGTGCCCTTACAAACACGACAACCCTCACCACCGCACGCAAAACAGGAAATATCCATCTCAACAGACGGTTCTGTGAACGGGAAGAAGCTTGGGCGCAAACGAATTTCGCGTTCCTCACCAAACATTCGTTTAGCCAAAATCGTCAGCGTTCCTTTTAAGTCCGCAAACGTAATTTTTTCCCCTACAACAAGCCCTTCGATTTGAGTAAACTGGTGCGAATGCGTGGCGTCGTCGTTATCGCGACGGTAAACTTTTCCTGGGCAAATAATTTTGATGGGCCCATTTTTAAAATCATGTTTTTCCATCGTCCGCGCTTGAACGGGCGACGTTTGTGTCCGCAAAAGCGTATTCTCCGTAATGTAAAAACTATCTTGCATATCACGCGCCGGGTGCCCTTTCGGAAGATTCAGCGCTTCGAAATTGTAATAATCGAGTTCAACTTCTGGCCCTTCGGCAATTTTATAGCCCATGCCAATAAACATATCTTCCAGCTCGCGAATGACTTGCGAAAGCAAATGCGTTTTGCCAAGCGACACTTTTGTACCTGGAAGCGTCACATCAATCGTTTCATTTTCAAGTTGCACAGCTTGCGCCGCCTCTTCTAGAAGTGTTTGTTTCACTTGAATTTTCTCGCTAATTGCTGTGCGCACTTCATTGGCTTTCGCCCCAACAAGCGGGCGCTCTTCATTTGACAGCTTTCCCATTTGTTTCATGATTTCAGTCATCGGTCCTTTTTTACCGAGATATTTGACGCGCAGCTCATTTAATTCTTTCAAATCAGCCGCCGCACCTACAGCCAAAACGGCTTCTTTTTCCAAAGCTTGCAGTTGTTCCAGCATTTAAAAACACTCCTTTTCGTTTTTAGACAAAAATAAAAAACCTCTATCCACAAAGGGACGAGATTTTGCTCGCGGTACCACCCTAATAGAAATGCCAAAACATTTCCACCTTCATTTGAATAACGGCTTAAACACCGATCTGCCTTTCAAATTTAATCCCGGCAGCGACTCGTGGAGCTGAAATTTTCACTATGCTTACATGCGAAATGGCTTTCAGTCTTTGACCATTTCTCCCTGTCCAGTAAAACAAAGCTACTTGTCTCCGTCATTGTCTTTGTCTTATTTAATTACTTTCTATTATAGAGGGAACTTAGCATGAATTCAAGTATATTTTATAAGCCACTTATCAAGTAGCGGCAAAAGGACTGGCGCAAGAACCGCGTAAAACGCCGCATTCCCAAGCGCATGAAGGAAATCAAACGACAAGCCCGCAACATAATAAACGAGAAAATAATGAAAACCATAAAGCGGTGCAATGAATAACGCCTGAATAAAACCGTACAAAAAACCTGTAAACGAAGCGTATAAAATCATCAACCAAAACGGCATTTTGTCAAACCGCGGACGAATAACAAAAGCCGTCAAAGCCGCGATGCAAAGATAACCAGCAATTTGCCCAATCGTCCATATGCCCATACCTAAAATCAAGTTAGAGCTAAGCATAACAAGCGTCGCAAAAATCGCACCGTAGCGAAAGCCAGTTAAAAGCGTCACCAAAATGACAAGCGTCGTCACCGGTTGAACATTAGGAATAAAAGCAAATAAAAGCCGCCCCGAAACCGTAAGCGCCACTAAAATCGCCATTAGCGTAATCACTTTAACATTTGTAAGCCGCAATTTCTCAAACTCATTATTTAGCTTCATGCAAATCAAAACTCACTTCGTCACCATTTTTAAGTTTCAGTTCCTTGGCACCTTTAGCCGCCATCTCCCCGTTCACCTCGTACATCCAGTAAAGCCCTTTCGACTCGTCCTGTGAAATGCCCTCGATACTCGTAATAAAACCATCTGTATCTTTTAGTTTAAAGTTCTTGTTCATAGCCTCATACACGGTACTGCCAGATGCCACCTTCACCTTTTTTGCGCCCACTTCGCCCTGTCCATTATTTCGAGTCACATGTAGCGAAACCGAAATTGTATCCGCACTTTTCGTTGTTGTTTCGCCGTCCGAACAGGCGACGAGTATCAGAACAAAAATTGCCGACAACGCAATGAAAATCCCTCTTCTCATTTTCTTTCTCCTTTTTTAACCAAAATAAAAGACATAACCATCGTTACGTCTTAGGCTTGTAGAAAACACAAAACAAAACGCACCACACAAAATCAGAGCGATGACAAATGGCGAGATTCTAGGCAAAACCAAGTACCGCACCGGAGCGTACTTGAGTACGTGAGGAGCGGGACGGAGGTTTTAACGACGAAGATGGCCGTTTGTCATCACTCTGAGACATAACCATCGTTACGTCTTTCATTATCGCATTAGCTTTCCACTTTCTCAAGTGCAATCCACTTATCTGCCCAGCACTGGACTTGTTCCATGACTTCTTTAAGATCTCGACCTTTATCTGTTAAATCATATTCAATCCGAACAGGGGTTTCAGGATAAACGTGACGCGTCACGATTTCCATTTCTTCCAGTTCTTTTAAGCGTTCTGCAAGAACACGATCGCTCATTTGCGGAATCTCACCTGCTACTTGTTTAAAGCGCTTCGGACCAGTAAGCAAGACATTGATGATTAGTCCTGTCCAGCGTTTACCAAGAAGTTGGAACGCAGACTCAAATTTCGGACAAACTTTATGTGCTTCATTCATAACTCTCACCTCTCACATATTGTAACACAAAATCGTTCAGAAAGTAACTAATTAATATCAATTTACTTATTTTTAGTAAGTTTTACTTCAACATTGAAAAAAATGATTTTTGGGCATACAATAAAAGTAATCAAGGTGAAAGGATGAACGCATATGCCAAGTCATCGCTATGTTGTTAAAAGCTCTGTCGAAGAAACTATGGATATGATTAAACTTTCGCAATCCACAAGCACTCCCATTTTTGATGAAATCCGCACATTTGGTGACGGAAAAAAACTTGCCACTCTAGCTTATGAAAGATACTTTTTTCGGGCAAGTCATCGTGCTGCCCTTTTTATTACGATTCATAATTACCATGGCGATTCAGAAGTGACAGCCATTTCAACTGGAAGTTCGGACAATTTAATCTTCAATTTCGATTGGGGCGCAGCAAACAACTACATCAAGAGCGTCAAAAAAGCACTCTCCCCAGTTCTCATTAGCGAAACAAAAATAGACGTGCCCAACTAAATTTAATTGGGCACGTCTATTTGGCATTATTTCCGGAAATGATACATTAAAATCCCCGCCGCAATGGCCACGTTTAAGGACTCACTTTGTCCGAAAATCGGAATGTATACTTTCTCATGAATACGTTCCGCGACATCATTTGAAATACCGCTACCCTCATTTCCAACAATAAGAGCTAGTGTTTCTTGACGTGGAATGGTGTCGTAAACTTTTGCCTGTTCATCGAGGAAAGCGCCAAAAACTGGGACCCCTTCCTCTTCCAAGCGACCAATCCATTCGAGTAAAGGCGCTTGAATAACCGGAATATGAAAATGGCTCCCTTGCGCACTACGAATCACTTTTGGATTATATAAATCCGCACTTCCTCTTCCAAGCACAACCGCATCATACCCCGCAGCATCCGCCGTCCGAATAAGCGTCCCCACATTTCCTGGATCCTGCACACGGTCCACTAATAAAAGCTTTTTCCCGTATAAAAGGAGAATGTCCGCCTCCGTCATGTTAATGACAGCAAAGATTCCTTGCTCCGTTTTAGTTTCACTAAGAAAATGACTCACCTCTTTTGACACATAAAACGTTTCAATGTCCTCTGGCAATTCAAGTGGCGAATAAACTTCCTCCGATAGGATCAACTCCCGTACAAGCCCATCTTGCCGTAGCGCTTCCTCTACCAAATGAAATCCTTCCACCATGTACGTACCCGACTTTTGTCGCCCCTTAGTCGTAAACAATTTCTTCCAATTTTTAACGCGTTCGTTTTTCGTCGACCGTATTGTATCCATATAACGCTCCTCGTAACATTCTCGTAACATAAAAGTGGTTTTACTAAATAAACAAAGTATGCACTCTTTTAAGCTAATAGTCCAAAAGACTCACGACCATATTCAGCCAAACGCCATGCTACCTTCCTTTTGTCCATTTTGTATCACTTAGTTTTGATACGTTATTTCTTTTACTTTGTCTGCATCAAGCCGTTTGACAACTTCTGTAATAAGTTTAACTGCCGCATCAAAATCATCACGATGTAATATAGAAGAATGCGAATGAATATATCGCGTTGCAATGGTAATCGGCAAGGAAGGAACACCATTTCCTGTTAAATGCATCGGCCCCGCATCAGTACCACCACCTGGAATAGCCTCAAATTGGTACGGTATACCGAGTTCATCAGCAACATCTGTCACAAAGTTCCGTAAACCAGCATGGCTGACAAGCGTTGCATCATAGATGATAATTTGTGGTCCGTCACCCATTTTACTTTGTGCTTCAGTCGGTTTAATACCCGGTGTATCACCAGCAATGCCAACATCAACGGCAAAACCAATATCCGGTTGAATCAAATGTGCAGACGTTTTCGCGCCTCTTGTTCCAACTTCCTCCTGAACCGAACCAACACCATAAACTGTATTCGCATGCTGCTCTTTTCTTAAATTTTTTAAAACTTCAATCGCAATCGCTAAGCCAATCCGATTATCCCAAGCTTTAGCTAAAAGATATTTTTCATTTTTCATTACTGTAAAATCAAAAGCAGGTACAATCATGTCGCCTGGTGTAATCCCAAAGCTTTCTGCCTCTGCTTTATCTTTCGCACCAACATCAATAAACATCTCTTTAATATCAAATGATTTTTGACGTTCAGCAGCCGTCATTAGATGAGGCGGTTTTGAACCAATGACACCGACAATTTCTTCCCCCTCACGTGTTACAATGGTTACTTTTTGCGAAAGCATCACGTGTGGCACCCAGCCACCTGTTGGTTGAAACTTGATAAAGCCGTTTGCATCAATTTGCGTCACCATAAACCCGACTTCATCCAGATGTCCTGTAATCATAATTTTTGGTCCATCTTCTGAACCTTTCTGAATCGCAATACTACTTCCTAATCCATCATGCGTGATTTCATCAGCAACAGGTGAGATATATTGTTCGAACACACGTCGAACCTCACGCTCATTTCCCGGAATGCCTTTTGCATCCGTTAAGTCTTTTAACATCTTTAATTGCTCGTCCAAAAAAACCCCTCCTCCATCAATACTTTCCATTCCGTATTATAGCAGAAAAATAAGGAAAAGGCGCAGAGAAAAGCACAAAAGCCGAAAATTAGGAGTGAAGTAGTTTTCCTAATTTTCAGCTTTTAATTTTTATAGCGCGTTTGCAAATGTTTCTTTTCTTAATAGCGGTATCATACTAATAACATGATAATGCCGTTCTTTTTCAGATGTCATGGCGATTTCTGACGGATTTAACATTTGATTTGACGCGAGTGCAGTTTCACTTGATGAATGATCAAATAAAAATACCGTTTTATATCGCAATGGCGAATGACTTTCTGAACTGTATAATACTTCGACTTTATCACTTTCAATCCAGCCACTTACAAAGTCAGAAAGCTCTACTTGATACCAAATTTGATTGTTCGCGATTTTAGCTTCGCGTTTAATCTCAATTTTAGGGCTCACACCATTTGAAAGTTTGGCAATTAATACCGCATCTTTTGTCCCTGCTGGATTGGTCCAAATATCCACTGTTTTACCAGCTTTAACTTGTCCTACTGCATGAAAAATCTTATCAGATGTTTTTTCTGCATAAGCGGCATTCGCCACATCATACTTATCTAAATTAAATTTTTCAATGACCTCAATTAATTTTTTGGAATAGTTTGGATCAGTCGAATAACCCGTGTGATCTAACGCCTTAGCCGCAAGACGATAATCCGTTTGATTAATTAAACTGCTGTATAAATCTTTATTCCAGCTTGGACCATTCACAAATAAGGTCGCGTGGTCATTTAATGATTCAAACCATGTTGGATAGGCTTTAAATCCTGCACTTGTTCCAACATAAGAAGAACCATTATGTTCCCTTGTCCCCATCACAATGGAGTTCCCATTGTAGGAACCTTTAATTCCGAATAAATTCTTCCCTTTTTGCGCAAGCTCGCTTTTCCCCCAATTTGATTCGAGAATAGCTTGAGAAATTGTAATACTTGCCAGAATCCCGTTTTCCTTCTGTACGATCTCTGCATGCGGCGCAATCTCATTAATAAACGCTTGTTGCGAGGAAGTAGCGAGGCTAGAATTAGCCTTTACTTGCATAGGAAGAGCCATTACAGTAATTGATAAACTGATTAAACCCACTTTAAGCAAGTGCTTCTTTGCAATATGTAGCATAATGAATTTTGCACATCCTTGTCTTTTTGAATTATCAAAACGTGTGTTCTTTCTTAGCAACCATTTCATTCTAACAAAACTTTTATGTAATATATATTTCTTTTAAGTAACAAAAATAACAAAAAAATAAAACACTTAGGCGTTAAGTGCTTTACTTCTTCAAAAATTTTTCTTTTGTAGTGAAAAAAAGGATACGCATAGGTCTAAAAACCTACTAATAAGACAAGTTTTTTAGACCCTTTTACGTTGTTTTTTTCTATTTTAGAGTAACATAATCCGCTTTTATCCAACCTATTACTTTGTCATCTACAGCAAATTGATACCATTTTCCGCTACTTGTCTGTGCAACTTGCACAAGTTGTAAATGATCGCGACTATAATACTGAATATCTTCTACTTTCTGCGCACCAACAAGCCCGTAAGGTACCGTCCAAACCGTTGCATGCTCTTTCGTACTTACATCAGCTACTTGCGAAATTTTCTTATTGGACAAAAGTTGATCTTGAATATTATCGTAGAGATGCAAATCATATTTTTCAACGATACTCACCAATTTACTCGCATAGTCTGGGTCAGTTGCGTAGCCTGCTTTCATTATTTCCTCTGCAGCCGCTTGGTAAGTTTTGGCAGAAAGAACGCCGTGATACTTCGTTTTTGACCAAGATGTTCCATTCAAAAATAAATTTGCATGATCATCAAGCGATTCATTCCAATTGGCATATTTACGGAAATTAGCTTGAATCTCAATCCATTGCCCGTCTGAAAACTCTTTTGTCGTCATGTTCACGACTGGCTGCCCCGCCCTACCTTTCACACCAAATAAATTATTCGCCTGACTCGCAAGCTCGCTCTCACCCCAGTTCGACTCTAAAATCGCCTGCGCAAGCGTCACGCTCGTCAAAATTTGATGCTCTTTCTGAATTTCCTGTGCATGCTTTGAAAGCTGATTGATAAACTTCTCTTCTTTTGTATTAAAAGCAGGTTCTGGCGCTGTTAAATCTAAATAAGCTTCCCGTATAAAAGACGCAATGACACCAACTAGAATGAGGCCGATAAATATACCTAACGTCATAAATAACTGACGCTTCTTTTTTCGTTTCATTTTTTTCCGCAATTGTGTGTCACACCTTTCTGTTCCCAGTCCCTGTCTACACAATACGTCAATTTGTAGCGAAATGCAATCCTCCTCTAGCCTAATTTAACTTTTCTTAAAAAGAGGATAAAAGCAAAATAAGCTGTCGGCAATTCGCCAACAGCTATTATATAGAAGAAACTCGTTTTATTTATTTCGAACGGTGAAACGTTCTTTAACATGTTTTGGTTCTTCAATTTCGTCAAGCATCGCTTTTGCAAAGTTTGCATAGCTCACTTCACTTTGTCCCGTTTCATCTACTAAAAGTTGATTTTCTCCTAAAATATAAGTACCTGTTCCCGCTCCTTCTGGATTAAAGAAAGCTGATGGGCTCATATAAGTCCAGTTTACTTCCGCTTCTTGTTTTAGCGCATCGAGCGCTTTTCCCATATGGCTTGCAGTTGGTAAAAAGGCAACGGGGAAATCGGGTGTGTCCATTAAACGTAACGATTCTGCTTCATCGACATATAAACTTCCTGCTCCACCGACGACAAGTAGACGATTTGTTTTTCCTTTTAAAAGCGAGGTTACATGTTTTAATGATGTTTGGTGAAGCTCTTCTTGGCCATGCGGAGCATTGAACGCATCAATGACAACATCTTGATCTTGAATATCTTCGAAAGTTAAGTCAAATAAATCTTTTTCTAAAACTTGCACATTTGGATTCGTTATTTTTTCTTTATGCCGCACAATTGCTGTAACTTCCATGCCGCGGCGCACCGCTTCTTCTAAAATTTGGTTTCCAGCTTTCCCACTTGCTGCAATAATAGCTACTTTCATTTGTATTCCTCCTATTTCGTAACTATTTTAGTTACAATTCGTTTTATTTTTAGGGCAAGCCTTTATTTTGGGCTTGCCTTTGTTGTCATTTCGGCAATGATATTGGCTAAGGTAACTTGTTTCAACTCATTTTCCATTTTTTGTTGAGCTGTTTGAAAGGTCTCATTTAATGTATCTTGAATATTTGCCCCGACAAAACAATTTGGATTAGGGTTTTGATGGATGTCAAAAATCGTTTGCGAGCCTAAAGCTGCCTCATAAATTTCATAAAGAGTCATGTCATCCGGTTCTCGCGCTAAATAGGTGCCGCCAATACCAGGTTTTGAATGTAGTAAACCGGCTTTTTTTAAGCGGCTCATAATTCTTCTAATGACTACTGGGTTCGTACCAACGCTTTCTGCAATAAAATCTGACGTAATTTGTTTGTCGCGATTTAAATAAACGAGTGTCAAAATATGCACAGCGACACTAAAACGTGTTGAAATGGCCATTTCCTCACCTCTTTGTAACCATTATAGTTACAAAACGTTTTTTTGTCAACAAAAAAGGACGCATACAGCATCCTTTTTAGCGATAAACTTATATGAAACAAAAAATTAGTTTTATGAACTTTTTCCTGTAAAACGTTTGATAGCCTTTAGCATGAACCATTCCAGGCTTGCAATTCGGAAGCGCAGGTGCGCGTTTTTTAAAAGTTGGCGGAACATTTTTTGCTTAGTTTTTGGGAGCGTTTCAATTGCGTTCGTTTGGAGACTTTCTTTCATGTAGTCGGACACCCATTTTTGAACGGTGCGGTAATCCTCCTTTTTAACTAAGAAAAGCCATTCAATCATTGAGAAAAGATCGATTTCAAGATATTTCTGCTCTTTTTTGTAGCGCAGTGTGATGTCTTGAATCGTGGCAAAAGCCTCGTCGCAAACGTGTAGCGCATCTAAGCGGTCGCGTGTCATGCGCAAGTTATTTTTTTGCTGGGTGATAGATTTATCGCCAGAAACTCTGTGACGCCAGTAATAGCCTACATTTTTCAAGATGTTGACATGCTCGGCTTTTAAGTAAGCGGGAATGACAACGGGAATATCTTCATACGTTTTACCGACTGGAAATTCCAGTTTTGCCTCGTTCCAAAAAGAAGCACGATAAATTTTATTCCAGCTCGTTGTATCGTATAAAAGTTCTGGTGTTTCAAAAATCGTCGTATCAAACTTATCCGTTTGCATAAAACGCTCATGCAATGCTGAGCGGTAAACATCTTCCCCAGCAAGACGTGCCACGCCAATCGTGACGATATCCGCGCAGGAAATTTCTACAGATGCCATCATTTTTTTATACATGTCGCGGTCAATCACATCATCGCTGTCGACAAAGGCAATAAAATCGCCAGTCGCAAGCCTTACGCCATCATTTCGCGCTGCAGATAAACCGCCATTTTCTTTTGTAATCACTTGCATCGTCGGATATTTCTCTTGTAAAAGCGCCAACTTTTCCCCCGTGTCATCCGTCGAACCATCATTAATTACAATAACTTCTAACTTTTCATAAGACTGATTCATCACCGAATCCAAACACGCCTCAATATACTCCCCGACATTATACGCCGGAATAATCACACTTACCTTCATTTTTCTCTCCTTTTAAAAACCCGTTTGCTGTCTTCTTTTTTCAAACGGTACTTTCCAAACTAAATCACCTAAATGCACAAAACCTTGCAAATACAGGCGAACAGCCAAATATTTCAACTTCGCGGTCAAGCCGCTACCAGAGCGGTACCCATTTTTCTCCCACTTTGGAAAATGCGAGTTCATCGTTTCTCGTACAATTTTAAGCACTTCTTTACGCTTTTTTGTCCCCTCCAAATAAATGATTTTCCGAAGTACAGTCCGGTACACTAAATGTTCCATATAAAGTGTTTCCACTTCCGCCTTGGATGCCTCGAAAATATCAAGTGCTTTCAATTCGTTTGTGACATTTTCAAGCATTGGAATGACATCTAAAAATTTCGTATCATTTTGCAAATTCGACTGCGAATCCGCTCGGTCCGTTATGTAAAAATAAAGCGCATCGTCAAGTTTCACTGGCTTTTCAGCGCGCAAAACGACAGCTGGCACCACGCCGAGATCCTCATACCAATAGCCGGTCGGAAAACGGAGCTTTTCCCATAAAGAAGCCGTATAAAATTTATTCCACGGGACACTTCCTGCATCTGTCAAAAGATGCCCGCTATTCCGCGGTATGTACTGCATGTCGCCGCTTTGATTCACATTATAAGAAGTAAACATCACGAGGTCCGCCTCTGTTTGCGTGACCGTTTTCAAACATTTTTCGACTAAATTCGGCGCTATATAGTCGTCGCTATCCACCATGATGACGTAGTCGCCTGTCATCTGATCAAGCCCCGCATTGCGCGCCGCCGCCTGACCACCATTTTCTTGCGTAATCACGCGAATTCTAGGGTCAGAAAACGTTTCTAGCATCGCACCTGAACTATCCGTTGAGCCATCGTCAACAAAAATAATTTCTAAATGCGCGTACGTTTGCTTAAAAATACTTTCCGCACACCGCTCCAAATAGTTTTCCACATTATAAACTGGAACGATAACGCTTACTAAAGGTTCCATAAAAATTCTCCTCACAGAATGTTTTCACCCTTTAAGAATACCTTTTCCAAGCGCATTTGTCTAATTTCACAAAAAAACCGCAGCGAAAAACTGCAGTTTAACTTTTAATTTTAAAACGAAGCACCGTTTTCATTTTTTCAGGCGCTGTTTTTCGTGGATCTGACAAATAAATTTCCTTATGGTCCTTTGACAGCCGCACCCAATCATTTTCCAAACAGAATTCCTCCATTTGTTCAAAAGAAGCGGGTTCTGTGTCGTAAGGCCCTTTGTGGAGCATCTGCACGCTTGGCCCTTCCTCAATCGTTTCAAAGCGCAGCTCGGCCAAAAGCTTCGCAGGAATTTTTTCAGCGAATCGCGGCTTCAATTCTTCAAATAGCGCAGCTGTTACAAAATCAGGTTGGCGAATCATAATACGATACTCAAATAAGCTCTTGTCAAGCGGACCATTATCGCGCTGGCTCGTCGTCCATTCCCCTTCAAGCGGATAAACTGTGTATTCAAAATATCCGTCCGGCGTCACGCCTTTTTTAGGAAGCATCCGAATCGTATAAGCTGCCGCATAAAGTGCCCCAACACGCTCGCTAAAAGCTCCTTCGTTCGGATCCCCTTTTCCCGTAATCGTAATATAGTTCATCGCCGGCACATCGAGTTTCATTGGTTTATTTTTGGGTAAATAAAGCCCCTTTTCAGCTTTGCGCCATTCATATTTTGTCATAGTCTTCGTCCTTTCGTGTTGGAAGTTAAGCAGCAAGTGAATCCCCGCTCTATTTAGATTATACCAATTTTAGGAACGGAATTGAATTTTATGATGCAGCAGAGCTTGAGGGGGTGGCGTGTAGACTAAAAGTAAGTAACTTATTACCTTTTATAGTGCATACTTGATTAATTGCTGAAAACGGGATTTACATTTCACAATACAGAGATTAAAACAGGCACCTATTTCAGCCCTACTCCTATAATAGCTCAAATGGGCATTTCTATCGACCTTTTCATTATTTGGTTTTTGGGTGTGATTTTCACATCTCAAAATCAGTCATATTTACACGTTTCCCTTCTCCCCTAAAGTTTCACAAAAATCTGTCGTCCCCTTGGTTTTTCACATTATCTCCGGTCGACAGAAAAATAGCGCGAAGTTTTGGCTTCGCGCTATTTTGGGTTAAATGAATTTTGCTGTAATCGAATCTGGGACGGCTTTCAAATCGGCTGGTTTTCCTCCAAAAAGAATTCTTCCGCCTTTGCTTCCGCCTTCTGGGCCGACATCGATAATCCAGTCGGCTTGGCGAATAATATCGAGATTATGCTCGATAACAATTACTGTGTTGCCAGCATCGACCAGTCGGTTCATGATTTCGACAATATGCTTCGTATCCGACATGTGAAGCCCTGTCGTTGGCTCGTCCATAATATAGACGCTGCCTTTTTTATGAAGTTCTGTCGCGAGTTTCAAGCGCTGGCACTCACCACCTGATAATGTGCTTAAAGCTTGGCCGAGTGTCAAGTAGCCAATTCCAACGTCCTCCATCGCCTGAAGTTGCTTTGTAATTTTTTTCAGTTCAAAAAACTGCAACGCATCAGTGACCGTCATTTCGAGGCAGTCACTAATCGTTTGTCCATTTAATTTGTATTGCAACACTTCTTCTTTAAAACGCTTGCCAGAACAAGCTTCGCAAGGTGTGCGAATCGCATCCATGAAAGCCATATCCATCGCAATGTAGCCGAGACCTTTACATTCTGGGCAGGCGCCTTTTGAATTGTAGCTGAAAAGCGATGGACTGACATCATTCGCCGTTCCGAATAGTTTTCGAATGCTATCCATAATCCCCGAATACGTTGCGGGGTTTGATCTGGAATTAGCATGAGCAGCGGATTGGTCAATCACAATTGCGTCGGGATATTGTTTTCTGAAAATCCCATTAATAATCGTACTCTTACCAGAACCCGCCACCCCAGTTATGACGTTCAAAACGCCTGTCGGAATTTCTAAGTCAAGGTCACGCACATTATGAAGGTTGGTTTTTTTCACAGGTAAAAAGCTTCGCGGGGTTCGCACTTCACTTTTTAAACTTTCGTGGTGTCCCATGAAGTTTCCGGTGAGCGTATCGCTTTTTAGAAGCTCCTCGTAAGTACCGTGGAAGGTGACTTCACCGCCGTGTTTGCCGGCTTTTGGCCCAATATCAATGATGTAATCCGCAATGCGAATGACGTCTGGATCATGCTCAACGACAAGTACGGTGTTCCCTTTATCGCGCAGCTTCTCCAAAAGTTCGTTTAAGCGGTGGACATCACGCGGGTGAAGCCCAATACTTGGTTCATCAAAAATGTAAATCATATCCGTTAAACTACTATTTAAATGACGCACCATTTTCACGCGTTGTGATTCTCCGCCAGAAAGCGTGCTCGTTTCACGGTCAAGTGTGACATAATCAAGACCAATATCAATCAAATGTGACACGCGCTCGTCGATACTCGCTTTCATCCCTTCCGCGTAAGGATTATCAATTTTAGCGATATTCTCCACCACTTCATCAAGTTGCATCGCCATATAATCCGCAATATTTAAGCCGTTAATCCGACAATCAAGCACTTTTTTAGAAAGTCTAGCGCCCCCACAAGCATCACAAGCCACTTCGGTTGTAAAAGCATCGACTTGTTTTTTCGTCCGCTCGCCCATTTCGCCTTCTTTTTTCAAATATAAGCGATCGAATTTTTGGATTAAACCCTCATAAGTTGAATTAATTGGGCCGCCTGCCGTTTCAAGTACAAACTTTTCTGTCTTACCATTTAGTAATTTTTCCATTTCTTCCGCAGAATAATCTTCCAATTTTTTATCGAGGTCAAAATAACCAGATAAAGCATAAATGTTCCAATACCACGAACCAACTGAGAAATTCGGAAATTGGATGGCTCCTTCATTTAATGATTTTGAGTAATCAAGAAACTTTTCTAAGTTTAGCGTAATTTTTCGACCGACGCCTTGACAATCCGGGCACATGCCTGACGGATCATTAAACGAAAATGAGCTTGCTGGTCCAGCTTCTGGCTGTCCAATTCTGGAAAAAAGAACGCGAAAAAGAGGATTGATATCCGTAATCGTGCCGAGCGTTGAGCGCGAGTTACCGCCAATCCGTTTTTGATCAATAATAATAGAGGCACCTAAACCACGAATGCCGTCCGTATCCGGCTCGCGATATTTTGGTAAAAAGCCGCGAACAAAAGCACTGTGCGTTTCGTTTAACTGACGTTGTGATTCTGTGGCAACGGTTCCAAAAACAATAGATGATTTCCCGGAACCAGAGACTCCTGTGAAGATAGTAATTTGACGTTTCGGAATTCTCACAGAAACATTTTTCAAATTATTTTCCCTAGCACCTTTAATTTCGATGTATTCTTGTGTCATGTCATACCCCCTAGTTTTATTACCTGAATGAAGCCATCAGGGTTTATCATTGTACCGAAATCAAAGCCCCCTGTCAACCAGAAATATGCTAAAATAGAAAAAAAGTAAGGAGGGGAAATTTATGTTAAACCTACAAAAGCTCCCTCGGCTTAAAAAGGGAGATACAGTCGCAACAATTAGTTTATCATCTGGCGCTGCCGGTGACCCAGAACTACTCGGACGCTATGAAGTCGGCAAAAAACGATTACAAGAACATTTTGGCTTAAAGGTCATCGAAATGCCGCATACGCTCGCCGGCTCTGATTTTATATACCACCACCCTGAAAAGCGCGCCGCAGACTTGATGGCCGCCTTCCAAAACCCAGATATCAAAGCGATTTTCGCCTGCATTGGCGGCAATGACAGCATCCGTATGTTGCCGTATATCGATTTTGCAATCATTCAACAGAATCCTAAAATTTTTATCGGCTATTCCGATTCGACCATCACGCATTTAATGTGCCTAAAAGCAGGCATATCCAGTTTTTACGGGCCGGCAATTTTGAGTGACTTTGCAGAAAACGTAGCACTTCCTACGTTCACCAAAAACGCGTTCGAACAACTTGCTTTCCATCCAAGTCAAGCTCTTCGGTTTGAAACAGCCCCTGAAATAACGGGTGAATTCCTGCCATGGCTCCCTGAAAACAGTGAGAAACCGCGCAAATTCATGCCAAATGACAGCTATGACATCATTCAAGGAACAAACCGCGCGTCTGGTCCGCTTATCGGCGGTTGCATGGAAGTTCTTGAAATGGCTAAAGGCACAGCTTTGTTTCCAGAGCTTGCCGCTTTCGACGATGCCATTTTATTTTTGGAAACCTCAGAGGTGAAGGCGAACCCGTGGTGGTTTGAAGATCAGCTGCGAAATTACGGTATCATGGGCGTTTTATCACGCGTGAATGGCATAGTTTTCGGCAAGCCAAAAGAAGGCGCCTACCAAGAGGAGTACCGCAAACTCGCGCTTAAAGTGCTCCGCGAATTTCATCTCGAAGATATACCAGTTTTCGCAAACGCAAGCTTCGGCCATAACGAGCCAAAAATCACGCTTCCATACGGCCGTATCGCCGAACTAAATCCCGCAGAAAAAACATTTACCCTACTAGAATCAGCCGTATACTAAATTAAAAAGAGATTGGGAAAATTCCCAGTCTCTTTTTAATTACTCGAATTTAACGAAACAAGTTCATATGTAATGATGGTCGCATCGCTTTCCCAAATGAGTTTTCTAGGGATAACAAGTCCATTCACTTCTCCGTCTTTCGTTTTGCGGAGCTCAATGGGTACATCAATCGGATAAATGCGGTACCCGTCTTTTTTTAATTCAAAAAAGTTTTCTGTAATTCTTTTCTCGCGGCCTTTCGTTACGACCATCGTATTAACTTCAAGTGGCATGCCCATCTGAATCCCTCCATTTCTTATTTATCATAGCAGAAAGGGCTTTTCTTTGGCTAGTTTCTCCTCTAAATTTCGTAAAATTTCCTGCATACCCGCATCACGCATAAAAAAACTGAATTCCGGTTGCTGCACGATTTCACGAATGTTTCCTTTCATGAGCACTGGGCCGTCTGTTTCCATGTAGTCGGCTTGAACATGGAACCCTTTGATTTGTGCGAAAAAAACGCGTTTCGAGAAAGTTCTTTCCGCTGATTCCACGAAATAATCGGCGACAAACTGAAAATCGTCCGTATAAGCGCCCGTCTCCTCCATCAATTCGCGTGCCGCGGCTTCAATTGGCGTTTCACCATGCTCACCTTTTCCACCCGGGAATTCAATGCCTCGTTTCTTGTGGTGTGTAAAAAGCCATTTCCCTTCATAAAACGGGATAACCAGGCAATCGTCTGACTGTTCTTCGCGCTGTTCAAACGAAATCGCGACTTTTGATCCTACAGCATCTAAATAAGAAAACATTTGCGTACCCCTTTCTTTTTTCAAAAAATATGATAAGCTATAACTAGCAAATTAATAGAAGGTGAAAACATGTTAAAACGCTTTTTACTTGGTGGCATACGCTTTTATCGTAAAGTCATTTCCCCTCTTACACCAGCATCTTGCCGCTTTTATCCAACCTGCTCTCAGTACGGAATGGAAGCCATTGAAACGCATGGCGCCTTTAAAGGAAGCTACCTCGCGATTAGACGCATTTTAAAATGCCATCCTTTCCATAAAGGCGGCGTGGATTTAGTCCCTCCTAAAAAAGAAACAGAATGCTCCCACCATCATCATCATTAATATAGCACATTTCATACAAAGCGAAAACTGCTAATTTTGATTAGCAGTTTTAATTAACACTTGCTTTTTTCAAAAAAATAATGTATTATCAATATCGTCCCTCAAATCGTAATCAGTACGATTTATTTTTACGAGGTGTAAAACGGAATCATTTTGATTTAAAATAAAGGAGTGGAAAAATGTTTAAAAAATTATTACTTATAACTCCAGTTTTAGCTCTCATACTTACACTTGCAGCTTGTGGAAGCGGAACTGCCTCTCAAGATAACGATAAAGTAAAAGTGTACACAACCGTCTATCCCCTTTCTTACTTAGCGGAACAAATTGGCGGTGACAACGTGGAAGTCACAAGCGTATATCCAGCGGGTTCTGATGCGCATAGCTTCGAACCTACGCAAAAAGATATGATGAAAATTGCCGATAGCGACTTACTCTTTTATGTTGGGTTAAACCTTGAAAGTTTTGTCGATAAAGCAAAATCATCACTTAAAGACGAAAATGTAAAATTCGTTCCTTTAGCTGAAAAATTAGACTTGCCGAAAGACCCTGACGCTGGTAAACACGAAGAAGAGGAAGAAGACCATGAAGGCGAAGAAGAGCACGAAGAACACGGCGACTACAACCCTCACGTCTGGCTCTACCCTGTTTACATGGAAGAAATGGCTGCGACCGTTAAAGATCAACTAATTAAAGAAATGCCAGAGAAAAAAGCCACTTTTGAAGAAAACTATGAAAAAACTGTATCCAAGCTAAAAACGCTTGACGAATCTTACAAGGATATGGCAGCCACTGCCAAACACAAAGATTTCGTGACCGCACATGCCGCTTATACGTACTGGGAAACAGCCTACGGATTACACCAAATCCCAATTGCCGGCGTTTCAACGAGCGATGAGCCATCGCAAAAGAAATTACAAAGCATTGTGAGCACCATTGAAAAAGAAAACATTCCATACATTATGCTCGAACAAAATACCAATTCTAAAATTGCAGAAGTGATTCAACAAGAAACCGATACAAAGGCGCTTAAATTGCATAACCTCGAAACTTTAATGCCAAGTGATGTGAAAGCGAAACGCGATTACATTTCCATCATGAACGACAATTTAGACGCATTAAAAGAAGCGCTCAACTATTAAAACAAACCCCCGAAAGCAGATTGCTTTCGGGGGTTTTCGCTTGCTTAATAAATTTCCAAATATTGATCGCGTTCCCACGGATGAACGGCTGTTCTAAACATGTCACATTCAATTTGTTTCGCTTCAATGAAGTGGTCATAAATGTGGTCACCTAGACCTTCACGAACCGCATCATCTTTTGAGAGCTCAATTAAACCGTGCGCTAAGCTTTCTGGAAGATCATAAATACCTGCCTCGTGACGCTCCTCCTCGTCCATTCCATAAATGTTACGGTCAACTGGTGCTGGCGGAGTGAGTTTGTTTTTCACGCCATCAAGACCAGCTTTTAAAAGTACTGCCATCGCAAGATATGGATTCGCCGATGGGTCAACGCTACGAAGTTCAAGGCGGGTACTAAGTCCACGCGAACTTGGAACGCGGACAAGTGGACTACGGTTTTTACCACTCCACGCAATGTAACAAGGTGCCTCGTAACCTGGAACTAAACGCTTGTAAGAGTTGATGGTTGGGTTCGTAACAGCTGTGTAGCCACGCGCATGTTTTAACATCCCCGCCAAGAATTGGTAGGCTGTTTCGCTTAGTTGCAATTCACCGCTTTCATCGTAGAAGGCATTTTCGCCGTCTTTGAACAGTGACATATTAAAGTGCATGCCAGAACCATTAACACCGAAAAGTGGTTTTGGCATAAACGTTGCATGAAGACCATGTTTACGCGCAATTGTTTTAACAACCAATTTGAACGTTTGGATATTGTCGCATGCCGTAATGGCATCTTCGTATTTGAAATCAATTTCATGTTGTCCGGGTGCCACTTCATGGTGGGAAGCTTCAATTTCGAAGCCCATTTCTTCAAGTTCAAGCACGATATCACGGCGACAGTTTTCACCTAAATCTGTAGGGGCTAAATCGAAATAACCGCCGGAGTCATTTAGTTCCAGTGTCGGCTTACGGTTTTCATCGAGTTTAAACAGGAAGAATTCGGGTTCAGGTCCTAAGTTAAAGTCGGTGAAACCTAGTTCGTGCATTTCTGCGAGCACGCGTTTTAAGTTCGCGCGCGGATCACCAAGAAACGGTGTCATATCAGGATTATAAATGTCGCAAATCATACGCGCTACTTTTCCTTTTTCAGCCGTCCACGGGAACACAACCCATGTATCTAAATCTGGGAAAAGGTACATATCCGATTCTTCAATGCGAACAAAACCTTCGATAGACGATCCGTCAAACATCATCTTATTGTCGAGCGCTTTTGCCAACTGACTTACTGGAATTTCCACATTTTTAATGATTCCAAGAATATCCGTGAACTGTAAGCGAATAAATTTAACATTTTGTTCATCTGCGAAGCGGAAAATATCTTCTTTAGTATAATTTGACATAATTTAAAATCCTCCCAATACTCAATTTATATAAACTTCTTAAAAGTTAATACCTATTTCGAATTTTGTTACAATTTCGGATATTGATTTTTGGATAAATCATCACCTTTAACGAAGCGCCCAGCTTGCTGCATTTCTTTACGGAGAATTTTGCGAACATCTTCATCCGTAAGTGGATTTTTCTTTTCTTGATCTTGCATTTGGTACATTTTTTTTATACCAGCAATGTTTAAACCATCATTTAAGTAGTCTTTAATTTCAAGGAGTGTGTCAATATCTTGAAGTGAGTAGTGCCTGTGGTTCCCTTGATTTCGAGCTGGACTAATCAGACCTTGGTCTTCGTAATAACGAATCTGCCTTGCCGTTAAATCTGTCAACTTCATCACGGGACCAATTGGAAAAAGAGGCATCGATCGTCGAATTTCTTTCTCACTCACGGCTTTTTCCCCCTCACTATTTTTTTATGATAGTAGCATTATAATGTACGTTAAATCATTTGTCAAATTTATGTCAGATAATCTAACATCTTTTTAAAAGTATTGTGGCAGAAGCGTTTTGACAATTAAAAAGACGCAGAAATTAAAACTGCGTCAAAAAAATTTATTTTTTTTACAATTGATATGTTAGTTTTGTAAATTTAACGCACCCTTTTCTAAAAGCGCTTGAACTGCTCCAATGACAGCGACTTTCACATGCTCATAAGTTAGTCCACCCTGCACGTAAAGCTCATAAGGCGGACGTATCGGCCCATCTGCCGTAAGTTCTAGGCTCGCTCCTTGAATGAACGTTCCGGCTGCCATAATGACGTCATCCGCATAACCGGGCATATAGGCACCAATTGGTTTCACATGAGCGTTTACTGGCGAGGCTGCTTGAATCGCTTGCGCAAACAACACCATTTTTTCTGAATCATGAAAAGAAATACTTTGAATTAAATCAGTCCGTTTTGCATCCCATGCTGGGCTAGTTTCGATACCGCATAACGATAACATGGCTGCTGTAAAGCGCGCACCTTTAATGGCTTGTGCCACGACGTGCGGCGCCAAAAAGAAGCCTTGATACATTTCAAGCAGGCTATAAAGCGAAGCACCAGCTTCCAAACCAATTCCAGGCGTTGTTAGTCGGTAGCCACATAATTCGACAAGTTCGGTTTTCCCAGCAATATAGCCGCCAATTTTAGCAAGGCCACCACCTGGGTTTTTAATTAATGAGCCGGCAATTAGGTCTGCGCCAACATCGGTCGGTTCTCTTAGCTCAACAAATTCGCCATAGCAATTATCGACAAATACAATGACATCTGGTTTTATTTTTTTGACAAATTGAATCATTACTTCAATTTCTTGAACCTTAAATGAATCGCGATTTGCATACCCTTTTGAGCGCTGAATGCCAATCATTTTTGTGTTTGCATTGATTTTTTGCGCCACTGTATCAAAATCAACTTGATTTCCTTTTAAAGGAACAGCATCATAACCAATTTGAAAATCTTTTAGCGAGCCATTGCCGCTTCCTCTCACGCCAACGATTTCTTCAAGCGTATCATAAGGTTTGCCGGTGATATACAAAAGTTCATCGCCCGGTCGCAAAACGCCAAATAGCGCGGTTGAAATCGCATGTGTTCCTGAAATCAGCTGCGGTCTGACGATAGCTTTTTCCGTATGAAAAGCGTCGCTGTAAACGCGTTCGAGCGTATCTCGACCTTCATCATCATAGCCATAACCCGTTGACGGATTGAAATGATAGTCGCTCACTTTATTTTTCCGAAAAGCTTCTAGCACTTTTGCTTGGTTTTGTTCCGCAATCTCGTCCGTTTCCTTATGTAGCGCTTCAATCATTTGTTCTGCTCGTTCTTTTAATCGTTTCACTTGTTCCGTCATAATTTTTCCTTTCCAGAAAAGTAGCCGCGAATTTGATAGGTTTCATTTTCTTCATCAAACTCAATTTTTGAAACAAAAGTCGTTCGCTTCAAAAAGGCTATTTTCGTACCTTCACTTGCTTTTACTGTTAAAAAGTAAGGAAGCCATATTTTTTTAACTTCCGTTAACAGCCATTCGCGCATATCGCCTGAAAACTCCGCACTAAGTGCTGAAATTTCCTTATAGTTTGCTTCTGTAGCAACAAAAGTCGGGTGCTTGTGATCTTTTTTATTATACAATGTTAAAATTGGAATATCACTTATTTGAAGGGCACGCAAAATCTCTTTTACCGTTTCAATATGCTTCAAATAATCTGCATTTGAGCTATCGACCACATGAAGAAGCATATCCATATCCGCACTTTCCTCAAGCGTTGATTTAAAAGCCGCAACGAGTGACGTTGGTAAATCTTGAATAAAACCAACCGTATCCGTTAATAACACTTCAAAACCAGTTGCAAGCTTTACTTTCCGAGTAGTCGGATCAAGCGTCGCAAAAAGCTGATCTTCCTCGAGCGTCTCGGCAGTCGTCAAACGATTGAAAATAGTAGATTTCCCCGCATTCGTATAACCAATTAAACCAAACCTGAAAATTCCATTTTGCTTACGCTTCTCGCGAATTCGCGCACGATGCTTCTCCACTTGTATAAGCGCCTCTTTAATTTCATGCATCTTCAACCGCAAAAGCCGCCGGTCCATCTCAAGCTTCGTCTCCCCAGGTCCACGCGTGCCAATTCCCCCACCTAATTTTGAAAGAGAGCTCCCTTGACCAGAAAGGCGAGGTAACAAATATTCATACTGCGCATACGCGACTTGCAATTTTCCTTCTCGCGATTTTGCGCGCATCGCGAAAATATCCAAAATAAGACCAGTTCGGTCAATAATTTTCGCATCAACCTCTGCTTCAATATTTCGAATTTGCGTTGGTGTCAACTCACTGTTAAAAACGACCGTTTCAGCTGCCAACTCTAAAACCAGATTTTTAAGCTCCTCTAGCTTCCCTCGCCCAACAAAACTTGCTTGGCGCACACGCTCCATTTTTTGAACCATCACATCAAGCACTTCGCCGTTAGCCGTTTTGACAAGGCGCCCTAGCTCCTCCATTGAATAATGAAACGCCGTCTCATCTCCATCTTTTAATAGGACGCCAACAAGAATGACTTTTTCTTTTTCCATAAATCCGCACCTCTTTTATGTTTGCAGCAAAAAAGACAGGCGTTTTCACCTGTCCCTCTTACGAATGAAATACAATTAGTCTTCTGGATTGAGTGCCACATTTTTTTGTGGTGAAAATGTCGAAATCGCATGTTTAAATACTAATTGTTGTTTTCCTTCAACATCAAGAAGAACCGTGAAATTATCAAAGCTAACAACTCTTCCACGCAATTGGAAACCATTTGTTAAAAATACAGTCGCCAAAATTTTCTCTTTTCTTAGTTGATTTAAGTATTGATCTTGTAACGCTTGTCCACCTTTAGTCATGTATACCTCTCCTATCTATCTTTCTAAGAACTCCCCCCAAAGAGGTTCATCTAAAACAGTCCGAGAACTATTTTAAATTCATTACCCTGTATTTCGCACTAATAAACCGTTTATTCGTTTAAAAAACGCTGTATAGCGTCATCTGCCTGTAAAAAACTATTTTCAGAAAGCATGTTAATCCACTTGACAGACATACGATTTCTAAACCAAGTAAGTTGGCGTTTTGCAAAGTGTCTTGAGTTCTTTTTAATTAATTCAACAGCCGCGTCCATAGTGACTTGACCATCAAAGTATTGAAATAATTCTTTATAACCAATTGCTCTTGTCGCCGAATTGTCGCCTAGATGTTGTTCATAGAGCCATTTCGCTTCATCAAGTAAGCCATCATCCATCATATGTCGCACACGTTCATTAATTCGCTCATATAAAAGTTCCCTAGGTAAATCCAAGCCAATAAAAAGCGGCGAAAACTCAGGATTCAATTCACGCTGGTTTTGCATGGCACTAAACGGTTGGCCACTTGCGTGCATGACTTCCAGTGCACGAATTACTCGTCGTTTATTGTTCGGATGAATGGTTTCAGCACTTTTTGGGTCTTCTTTTTTAAGGCGCGCAAAAAGCGTTTCATTATCAAGCTGTTCCATTTCAGTACGGAAATTAGCATCTTCGCCAGACTTTCCAAATGCGTAATCGTAAAAAACGGACTGAATATAAAGACCCGTTCCACCAACAATAAAAGGGAGTTTTCCTCTAGAAGAAATATCTTTTATCGCGGTGATGGTTGCTTCCTTAAATTTTGAGGCAGTAAACGGTTCGTCTGGGTTCACCACATCAATTAAGTAATGCGGTACGCTTTCTTTTTCAGTTTCCGTAATTTTAGCCGTTCCAATATCCAGCTTTTTATAGACTTGAACGGAGTCACCACTGATGATTTCTCCTTGCCATTTTTTCGCTAATTGGATACTTAACGCCGTCTTTCCTACTGCTGTTGGACCAACGAGGACAATGACAGGAATTCCAGCCAAATAAACCCCTCCTTGCATCTACTACTAATGTACCATGAAAAACGCTAGAAGCAAACCTTTTTTTCAAAATAAAAACTGACGATAATTTTGATATTATCGTCAGCTCTTTCTTTATCTATCGTGCCAATCCGCTGGCTCTCTAGCATCTTGTATCTCCGCTTCAAGCTCTTTTTTCAATTTTTCTTCTGTTTCAGCGTCCCAGTGGAATAAATTTTGCATTTCATCGACTACTGCATCTTTCCATTCAAGCAGATACGGCATATCGAAAAGCAAGTAACCTGTGCGTCGTAACAAGAAATCAACAGGGTGAATAGCGGATTCATGATAAACCGAATAGTGCAGTTCTGCGTATAAACTATTTGGAAGTGTCGTAATACCTTTTTCCTTATGTTCTTGTGCATACGTAAAGAGTTGATCAATGTTCGTACCGAAGCGTTTCGCTAATTCACGTGAAATGGCAAGTGACCAACCGAAGCGATTACTGCCTTCTTTTGCTTTTTTATCAATGAAAGCCTCTAAATTTTCAGAGCCGCCAATATCTCCACCTGAAATCGGTAAATGTTTCGTTTGAACAGTTTGATACGTTTTACCCGTTTCGCTACTTAACGGTTTTGTCACTTCATCTAAAAGTTTTTCCGCCATTTTCCGGTAGCCCGTTAATTTACCGCCAGCCATCGTAATGAGACCACTTTCAGAAAACCACACTTCATCTTTACGGGAAATTTCAGACGGATCTTTTCCTTCCTCATAAATCAGTGGCCGAACGCCTGCCCAGCTAGATTCAATATCTTTTTCGGTAATTTTAACGTCTGGGAACATATAGTTAATCGCTTTAATCACATACGTGTGGTCGGATTCAAGCGCTCTCGGATGAATCGGAAACTCATCATAAAATGTATCCGTCGTGCCAACATAAACTTTTTTATCACGCGGAATCGCAAACACCATCCGACCGTCTGGCGTATCAAAATAAACAGCTTGCTCCATCGGGAACTTACTTTTATCGATAACAAGATGAACGCCTTTGGTTAAACGAAGATGTTTATTGTTGTGTGAATAGTCGAGGTTGCGCACACGGTCAACCCAAGGTCCCGCAGCATTGATTACTCTATAACCTCGAATGTCGTATACGCGACCAGAAATACGGTCCGTAACTGTCACCCCGCGAACTTGTTTCGCCTCATCGTAAATTAATTTTTCCGCACGTGTATAATTGATGGCAAGTGCCCCAAGTTCAACCGCTTTTTTCATCACTTCAATAGTCAAGCGTGCATCGTCCGTTCTGTATTCCACATAAAATCCAGAGCCTCTTAACCCTTCTTTTTTCACAAAAGGATTTTTAGCGAGTGTTTCTTTCACGGAAAGAATTTGACGGCGTTCATCTTTTTTGACTCCAGCGAGGTAATCGTATAGGCGAATGCCCATGGAAGCCGTTCTTTTCCCCATGTTTCCGCCTTTATGGAAAGGTAACATCATCCATTCAGGTGTCGTGACGTGCGGTCCATTTTCATAAACGATTGCCCGTTCTTTTCCAAGTTCTGCAACTTCCTTCACTTCAAATTGTTGGAGATAGCGCAAACCTCCATGTACAAGTTTTGTTGAACGACTCGAGGTACCGCTTGCAAAATCCCCCATTTCAATGAGCGCCACCGACATACCGCGACTTGTTGCATCTAGCGCAATGCCAGCGCCCGTTATCCCGCCGCCAACAATAACAAGATCAAATGTTTCATCTTGCGCTTTTCTTTCAATTGTTTCTCTGTCAAATGCTGAAAATAATTGTACCATTTTGTATTTGCCCCCTTGATTTTAGACTACTATCCGTTAACTACTCGGCTTTTTCCACTTCGAGCGTTTTTTAAACATTTTGATAGAAAAAGGGACTACAAACATAGCGATTGCGCTCGCCGTTTGTAGTCCCTCTCATATCATTAGACTGTTTCGTATTAACTTACTTTCATTATACCGAATCCTCTTTGGAAAGCAAACTTTTTTGTTTGAGCCGCTCACGAAGCTGTACGGCGTCACTTGGGAAATCTGTGAAAATACCTGCTACTTGGGCTAAAAGGAAGGTTTCCATCTCCGCCGTCTGATTTACCGTCCAGTAACGCAATTTACGATTTGTTTTTCTCACTGGAAATGCTCGCTTAGAAAAATGCAACGACTGAATTTGATACGCGTCAAGGAGCGCTTCGTCTGCTTCATTTTCCTTGTAACAAATAAAAGCAAGTTCAACTGAATCGCTTAAAGCGCGCATGTTTTGGAGGGTTTTCATATTGAAGGAAGAAAAAATTATCCGCGGATTATCTTTCGTTTTTTGCCACACAATTTCTTCAATGCCCGTATATGAAAATTTATCCGTTTTAAGTTCGATATTTAAACGCATATGGCTGTTTTCAAATACGTTTAGTACTTCGTCTAGTCTAGGCACGCGCAAAGTTGACGCGTCCGCCCCGCCCGTTTTAATCCAAAGTGCTTGTAGTTCTTTATAGGTCATGTCTTTTACGTAGCCGGTACCGTTTGTTGTGCGGTCAACTTTTTCATCATGGATGACGACTGGGACTGCATCTTTTGTGAGTTGCACGTCAAATTCAACCCCGTCGCACCCCGAAAGTAAGGCGTTTTGAAAAGCGGGAATGGTATTTTCTGGAAATGTGCCGGAACTACCTCGATGTGCATAGATTTCAAGCATATGCCAACACTCCTTTCTTTTTTACTATTCCAAATGGCTCAAATTTATTAAAATTCTCTAAAGACGCGTTTTTCTGCGTTACAGTGGTATATTTGTATGTTATTATTGTACATGACTTCAAGAAACAAACAAAGATATGACATTAATAGGAGATGTTATTTTGAAGAGAACAGCTCGATACAGTAGAAAATATGTTCCGAGTATTGATGGACTTCGTGCACTTGCTGTCCTAGCTGTTATTGCCTATCACTTAAACTTTTCATGGGCGCAAGGCGGTTTTATCGGCGTTGATATATTTTTTGTACTTTCTGGATATTTAATTACAAACATTCTTCTTACACAGTGGGAAAATGAAAATACGATTCACTTAAAAGAATTTTGGTTGCGGCGTTTTAGGCGTCTAATTCCTGCCGCATACTTGATGATAATTGTTGTTGTGATTTTTGCTGTTTTATTCAATCGCGAACTACTTACTACTTTACGCGGTGATGCCATTGCTTCCTTTTTTTATATGAGCAATTGGTGGTTTATTTTTCATAATGTGTCGTATTTTGACTCATTTGGCTTACCTTCCCCGCTTAAAAACTTATGGTCACTTGCCATTGAAGAACAGTTTTACTTAGTTTGGCCACTATTTTTATACGGTTTCTTAAAATGGATTAAAAATCCGAAGTGGTTGCTGCGCATCATTTTAATCATCGCACTTTTATCCGCGATTTTAATGGCTGTGCTTTACACTCCTGGAAGCGACCCAAGTCGAGTTTATTACGGCACTGATACGCGTTTATTCGACCTTCTTATTGGCTGTGCTTTAGCCTTTGTTTGGCCGTTTAATCGTTTAAGTCCAAAAATACCGCGGCAAAGTAAACTTGCTTTAAATATTTCGGGAACGATAAGCATTGTTTTATTCTGCATACTCGTCTACAAAATGAACGAATATCAACCATTTTTATACCGCGGAGGACTACTGCTTGTTGCGATTCTCGGTGTTCTTATGATTGCAGCTATTGCCCACCCTTCTTGTTATTTAAGCAGATTGTTTAGTTTTAGACCGCTGCGCTGGATTGGAACTAGATCATACGGTATCTACTTGTGGCATTACCCGATTATTACGCTGACAACTCCTGTCACAGAAATCGGTCAACCGAGCTTACTGCGTGCGTTTTTCCAAGTGACTGCTACGTTCATCATCGCAGAACTTTCCTTCCGATTTGTCGAAACACCTATTCGTAAAAAAGGCTTTATCGCTTACATGAAAGGCTTTAAGCACAAAAATTACGCCGTGATTAAAAATAAACCAATCGGACTTTGGGCAGCTATATCAGCACTCGTTCTTTCCATCGGGATTTTTGCAACAGGTATGTCTGGCATTCTTCCCATCAAAACGCAGGCAGAACGGACCGTCACTGAAGTAAAAACGTCCACAAACAATGAAAAGACGGAAAGTAAACACGAAGAAAAACAACCAAATACACAACAAAAACCCGAGCAAAAAGAGGAACCGAAAAAAGCAACAACCCCTATTCCTCCGAAAAAATACACATACACCCAGACGTTAGCATTAGGCGACTCGATTATGATTGACATTGAGCCCTATTTAAAAGAAGCCATACCCAATGTGACGATTGATGGGAAAATTGGTCGACAGCTCGTTGATGCGATTGATGTGTCTTACAGCTATAAAAAATTCAACACTAAAGGAAGCGCCGTTTTAATTGAACTTGGTACAAATGGTCCATTCACCGAAGCCCAACTAAACAAGCTTTTAGACCGCTTCAATCAGGCCGATGTTTATCTTGTCAACACACGCGTCCCGCGTGGTTGGGAATCAGAAGTCAACCAGTCCATTCAAAATGCATCTAGTCGCGAGAATGTCACTGTCATTGACTGGTATTCAGTCGCCGTAAACCACAATAACTATTTTGGTTCTGATGGCGTACATCTTACAAAATCCGGCTCCCAAGCCTACGTTAATTTAGCGCTTAACGCAATGAAAAAATAAAGAGGTTCCGAATTCGGAACCTCTTTTCTTTATTATGCGAAAACATCTGCCCAAGTATCTTTTTCACTTAAAAATTCGCGTGCCAATTCTTGCGCGCCAGACAAGCTATGGCTAGCTGCAAAGCCACACTGGACTTCATTACACGCAGGAACCTCAGTCGCTTCTAAAACGTCGTTTAGTGTCGCCTCTAAAATGCGCAACACATCATCAAAATCATCATGATTAATAAGTGATACATAAAAGCCCGTTTGACAGCCCATTGGACTAATATCGACAATTTTATCCGTATGATTTCGAGCTAGTTCCGCCATTAAATGCTCCAGCGAATGAAGTGCTGGCATTTCCATATGCGCCTTATTCGGTTGCTTAAACCGGACATCATACTTATAAATTTCATCGCCATGATAGCCCGTTTTTGTTCCTGCGAGCCTTACATATGGCGCTTTTACTTTTGTATGGTCCAAATTAAAACTTTCCACATTCATTTTTTCAGACACGTTTTTCAGCTCCTTATTGTTTAAGATTCTGGTGTTTCGCTATCCGTAATTTCTGGAATTAACGTCCACATATCAACTGGCTGTCCTTCCATCGCTTCATCAAGAACAAACGAACCATTTGAATAGCGATCCGTGAGTCGCAGGTTGGCAGCATCTAATTCAACAAGCTGTTCTTTATTTGTTTCAATCACAAGTTTGTCTTCTGCACCAGCTAAAAGCAGCGCCACAAAACGGTGCGGATTCGATTTCAATTCCCGCAGCATAATTAAACCGCGTTTCGCACGTGTAATCGGTTCGAATTCCGAAAGTTTCATTTGTTTCAGTGACCCACGTTGCGTAACAAGAATCATATTTCTCGTTTCATCAGGCGTAATCACAAAACCGCCAATGACTTCATCGCCCGCTTTTAAATTAATCGCTTTAACCCCGGCAGTACGCGCCCCAGAATCCGGTACTTCACTTACATTGTAACGCAAACCATAACCAAATTTTGTTGCCAAAAAGACATCTTCTGTATTCGCAATAAGCGATACAGCAAGCAGTTCATCGCTATCTTTCAGCTTAATCGCCATCATTGATTTCGAGTAGCGTTGTGGTTTGTAGTTCGTCATAAGGGACGACTTAATCATCCCGTTCTTCGTTATAAACAAGAAGTAGTGTGCTTCGTCAAACGCATGTACAACTTTCGCCGCGATAATTTCCTCACCTTGACTAATATCCGTCGCTAAATGACTAATATGGTCCCCAATATTTTTCCAGCGAATTTCTGGGAGCTCGTGCACCGGACGATAAATGTAATTCCCTTTATTCGTAAAGAGTAGAATCGTATCCATCGTATTTACTTTTTCAATAAATATAGGATGATCGGCTTCTTTCATCGCAAGCTCAAGCCCGTTTGAAGCCGCATAAGAGCGCATGCTTGTACGCTTCACATAGCCTTCTTTCGTAACAGACACAACAACATCTTCACTCGCCACAAGCACTTCCGTATCAATTTTAATTTCGGAAATTTCCGCCTGCACTTCCGTTAAACGCGGCGTTTTATACGTCTTCTTAATTTCCGTAAGCTCTTCTTTTAAAACGCCAACAAGCGCATCCGAACTCCCTAAAATCCGCTCTAAAATCGCGATTTTTTTAGTCAGTTCTTCCGCTTCCGTGCGAAGTTCCGTAATATCCGTATTCGTCAAACGATAAAGTTGCAAGGACACAATCGCCTCTGCTTGCTTCTCACTAAACTCGTAGCGCTTCTCAAGATTCAGTTTCGCATCACGTTTGTCCTTCGACCCACGAATCAGCTTAATCACTTCATCTAAAATCGACAAGGCTTTGATTAAACCGTCTAAAATATGTTGCCTTGCTCGCGCCTTCCGAATGTCGAATTCCGATCGTTTTGTAATAATCTCTTTCTGGTGCGCGATATAGGCATCTAATAATTGGGTAAGCCCCATTAAGACTGGCCGTTTATTATGAATCGCCACCATATTAAAATTATAACTCACTTGCAAGTCCGTATTTTTAAATAAGTAATTAAGTACGCCCTCAGCATTAGCATCTTTCTTCAGTTCAATTGCAATTCTTAGACCCGTACGGTCCGTTTCATCGCGCACTTCCGAAATACCTTCAATTTTCTTTTCAATGCGAAGTTCATCAATTCGTTTCACTAAATTCGCTTTATTAATTTCATAAGGAATTTCATGAATCGTAATTTGTTTGCGTCCACCACGAATATCTTCAATCTCCGTCTTAGAACGCACAACAACTCGGCCTTTCCCCGTTTCATACGCCTTCTTAATGCCTTCTGCCCCTTGAATGATTCCCCCAGTTGGAAAATCAGGTCCTTTGACAATTTTAAGAAGCGCATCTAAGTCGCAATCTGGGCGATCCAGTCGTTTAATGACCGCATCAATAATTTCCGTTAAATTGTGCGGCGGTATGTCTGTCGCATACCCGGCTGAAATCCCCGTTGAACCATTAACAAGCAAATTAGGAAAGCGCGCAGGTAAAACCGTCGGCTCACTTGATGTATCATCAAAGTTTGGAACAAAATCAACCGTTTCCTTTTCAATATCCCGAAGAAGTTCCGCAGAAATCGGCGATAAACGCGCCTCCGTATAACGCATCGCAGCAGGCGGGTCGCCGTCCACGCTACCATTATTACCATGCATTTCAATGAGCGCATTTCGCACTTTCCAATCTTGACTCATTCGAACCATCGCATCATAAACGGACGTATCTCCGTGTGGATGGTAATTCCCGATAACATTACCGACTGTTTTAGCCGATTTTCGGAAACCTTTTTCTGCTGTATTCCCTTCTTCATTCATCGCAAATAAAATCCGGCGCTGTACAGGTTTTAAGCCGTCACGCGCATCAGGAAGCGCACGTTCTTGAATGATGTATTTACTATAACGACCGAAGCGGTCACCCATTACTTCTTCAAGCGCTAAGTCTTGAATATGTTGTTCTGGTGTACTCAAACTTCCCGCACCTCCTGACTGATCATATTTTCATTTTCAAGAATACTTTGATCGTCTTCTAAACTAAACTCAACGTTATTTTCAATCCATTTCCGTCTCGGTTCTACTTTATCCCCCATCAGTGTAGCTACTCGTCTCTCAGCTCGAGCGGCATCTTCAATGCGGACGCGAATTAATGTCCGTGACTCTGGATTCATCGTCGTTTCCCACAATTGGTCGGCATTCATTTCACCAAGCCCTTTGTAGCGCTGAATCATGTAGCCTTTACCAATTTTTTTAATACAGCTGTCCAGCTCGTCATCTGTCCAGGCGTATTCGACAACTTCCTTTTTTCCAGAACCTTTACTTACTTTATATAATGGCGGAAGCGCGATGTAGACTTTACCCGCTTCAACAAGCGGCTTCATGTAACGATAGAAAAACGTCAGGAGCAGCACTTGAATGTGCGCGCCGTCCGTGTCGGCATCGGTCATGATGACAATCTTATCATAATTACAATCTTCTACTTCAAATTCCGAACCTACTCCAGCACCCACAGTATGGATGATTGTATTGATTTCTTCATTTTTCATAATATCTTGTAATTTCGCTTTTTCCGTATTAATTACTTTTCCTCGAAGTGGCAAAATCGCTTGGAATCTTCTGTCACGACCTTGTTTTGCAGAACCTCCAGCCGAATCACCTTCGACTAAATACAGTTCATTTTTGTTAGGGTTACGCGACTGGGCAGGCGTAAGTTTACCAGAAAGCAATGTTTCCGAACGTTTCCGTTTTTTCCCATTCCGTGTTTCCTCCCGCGCTTTACGCGCCGCCTCGCGCGCCTCACGTGCTTTCACAGCCTTTTTCACAAGAAGGCTACTTGTATCAGGGTTCTCCGCTAAAAAGTAGGCTAAGTGCTCTGCTACGACGGCATCAACCGCAGGACGTGCTTCTGCCGTCCCCAGTTTTTCTTTCGTTTGCCCTTCAAATTGCAGCAGATTTTCTGGAACCCGAATCGAAAGTACCGCCGACAAGCCTTCACGAATGTCACTGCCCTCTAAATTCTTATCTTTTTCTTTTAAAATACCAACGCGTTTCGCATATTCATTAAAGACGCGCGTCATCGCAGCTTTCATGCCCGATTCATGTGTCCCAGCGCCTTTTGTACGCACATTATTAACGAAACTTAAAATATTTTCCGAGTAGCCATCATTAAATTGAAACGCCATTTCCATTTCAATCGTGCCGCTTTCTCCTTCAAAAGAAACAACCGGATGCAAAACATCTTTCCCTTCATTGATATATTCAACGAAGTTTTTCACACCTTCCTCAAAATGGAACGCCTCGCCCATACCAACACGCTCGTCGATAAGTTCAATGCGCATTCCTTTAAGTAAAAACGCCGATTCGCGCAAGCGCTCTGAAAGTGTTTCATAGTTAAAAGAAGTCACAGGAAAAATACTTTCATCTGGTTTAAAACGGATGGTTGTACCCGTCTCTTTTGATTTTCCGATTTTTCGAAGCGTACCATCAGGCTTACCGCCACGAATGAAATTCTGTTCATACATAGCGCCGTCGCGACAAATTGTCACTTTTAACCATTCCGAAAGCGCGTTAACTACGGAAGATCCAACACCATGCAAGCCCCCGCTTGTTTTATATCCGCCCTCTTGACCAAATTTTCCTCCCGCGTGAAGAACGGTTAAAATCACTTCAACGGTCGGTTTCCCCGTTTTATGCATCCCCACTGGCATGCCGCGCCCCTTATCCGTTACGCTGACGCTCCCGTCATCATGAAGGATAACTTTGATTTCATGGCCGAACCCAGCTAAAGCTTCATCGACCGAATTATCGACAATCTCATAAACAAGGTGATGTAAGCCTCTAACATCAGTCGATCCAATATACATGGCTGGACGTTTTCGAACTGCATCTAACCCTTCTAAAACTTGAATAGAATCATCATTGTAAACATTTTTAGGCATCTATTCTTAACTCCTTTCGTGCATATCCCTTAAATTATCAAGCAGTCCTTAAACAGCTACCCTAACAGAATAGCATTATCTTTTGAAAATGGAAAGCATCTTTCTCAAACCGCGAAAAAACAGGCTCTTTTTTTGAACCTGCTTTATGTCTTTTCATTCAGCTAGCTCTCGGTAAGCAATTTTTATACAATAATCCATGACCACTGGATGCGTTTGTTTGAGGAGTTCATATGCTTCTTCATTTTGAATACCAAGCTGTGCCCAAAATACATTAGCATCGATTTCTAAAAATTCACGCGCAATATCCGGCAAAAATTCAGAACGTCTGAAAACATTAACAATGTCAACAGGTTCTTTAATGTCTGCTAAACGTGCTACAGCTTTCTCACCAAGAATTTTATCCGCCTTAGGGTTAACTGGAATAATTTTATATCCAGCTTCTTGCATGATTTTTGAAACTTGATAACTCGTACGTTCCGGTTTATCGCTTAGTCCAACTACCGCAATGGTTTTAGCTTCTTTTAAAATTTTATCGCGCGCTTCTTTTGTCGAATGATACATCCAAATCGCTCCTTTTTAAAAAGTGCCTCATTCCTTATTTTATCGCTATCTTGCGCGAATGTAAAGAACAGAACGATTTTTCACCAAATCCCAATTTTTTTATGCTATAATTCTTAATATGAGTTTAAAAAGAGGAGTTTTCGCATGCTTACAAAACTAATTTTATTGTCTGTCCTTGCCTATTTAATCGGCTCCATTCCTTCTGGTTTATGGATTGGAAAACTATTCTACAAAAAAGACATTCGCGAACACGGCAGTGGCAACTTGGGCGCCACCAACTCATTTCGCGTCTTAGGCTTAAAACCAGGCATCGTCGTAACCGTGATGGACATCTTAAAAGGAACCATCGCCACGTTACTTCCATTCTTTTTTCTCCCTAACATCGACCACCATTACATGCTACTCACAGGTGTATGCGCGATTCTTGGTCATAGCTTTCCAATTTTCGCAAGTTTTCGGGGAGGAAAAGCCGTTGCAACATCGGCTGGGGTCGTTTTAGCCTACGCGCCAATTTTATTCGTCTTGGCCGTCCTAGTATTTCTTTTAACCCTTAAAATCAGTAAATACGTATCACTTAGTTCGATGATTGCGGCCGCTGCGGCCTTTGTTATTTCGTTATTTTTGGGAGACCCTATCTTAATCGGCCTTATTACAGCGCTCGCCATTTTCATCATCTGGCGCCACCGGGCCAATATTAAACGCATCAAAGAAGGAACCGAACCGAAAATTACATGGATGTAAAAAACCCGCCAAGAATATTCTTGGCGGGTTTTTAGTTACCCTACTTGAATGGTATAGTTCGCTGTGAAAATTGCTTCTGGTTCAAGCTGTTCAATTCCCGCTTTATCACGGAGTTCAACTGGACTTCCTACGCCATCAGCAATTCCGTACCACGGTTCAATACATAAGAACGGTGTGCCGTCTCCCGCCGTCCAAATACCGACGAAAGGAAAATTCGGAAAATCAACTTGAACAAAATGCGCGTGTTTTTTAGAACGAATCGCGATTTTATTCTCTTTAAGCCCCTCAAAAATCAAGGCATCATTGGCAAACAGCTCATAATTAATTGGCAGCTCCATCGTTTCTTCCGCCGTCACACGTTTTAACTTGCCAGACCGATATGGCCCTTCCAGTTGCAACGACTCGAGCTCTTCTTTCGCATGGAAATCCAAATAATAATCATCAAACGTCGTTCCACGAACAAGTGGGAGATTAAACGCTGGATGCGCACCAATTGAAAAGTAAATTCGTTTTTCATCCGTGTTTTCAACTTGATACTCAACATGCACGCCGTCTTCAAGCAGCGTATAGCTGACCGTCAAATGAAACGCATACGGATACACCAACCTCGATTTTTCATCCGCAGAAAGCTCTAAAACGCACTTATCTCGCAAAAGCTCGACCACTTTAAACTCGCGGTCACGCGCAAAGCCGTGCTGGGGCAGATGGAACGCCTCCCCGTCGACAAAATAGGTGTCCTCTACAAGCCGACCCACTGTTGGGAATAAAATAGGGGCATGACGTCCCCAAAATGCGGTATCCGCATTCCACAAATAGTCTAGCTGCGTTTGTTTGTTATAAATTTTTGTAAGCTCTGCTCCCGCTTCCTTAAGTTCGATAAGCATTGTATCATTCTCAAGTTTAATCATGTTTTTCTCCCTCCAAGTGGAACCTGTCAATCTGATCCCACTTCGCTTCATTTTTTAAAACCGCAAGTTGAATTTCCCCAAACAAGTCAAAATGTGGTAAATTATCGTGCCCAAAATCAATATACGCTTCCGGCAATTGGTACTTCTTCCCCCATGCCTTCAACACATTTAAATCCGAACTAGCCACTTTAGTGACCGTCTTCGAATTTGGAAAACGCTCATCTAACCAGTAGTGCGTTAAAATGGCAATTTCGCCGCGCATTGCTTTATCTTTAAAAGCAGTCAATTCAGCACGTTTTACACCAAATGCCATATTATTCCGCCCCTTCGATAGCCCGTGCATACTTCTCATGCCAGTCTTTTAACACGCGTTTTAAAGCCACTGGTTTAAAGCCATCCTTCGTCACACAAACATGTTTCGTTTCACCAGTAATCGCAATCTCGCCTGATTCCGCATAACGAATTTCATATCCGTAAGTAACACGCACGCCGTCATATTCCGATAGCCAAGTTTTAACAATCGCATTTTGCCCGTAGCGAAGTGGCTTCCCGTAATGAATGGCGACATCAATGACCGGCGATAAATAACCAAGCTGTTCCATATCAAAATAACGCAAGCCTAAACTTTCAATAAAGCGCGTTCTTCCTAATTCCATCCAGATTAAATAGTTCGCATGATAGACTACACCCATTTGATCAGTTTCGGCATAGCGAACTTCAATTTCCGTTTCCGTAAAAGTCATAATTTACCTCCCCAAAAACCAGTCTTCCATACCATTTTAGCAAATTTCCAATCAAAACAGAAACTATTAAGATGGAAAAAGCTCCCACAAGATGTGAGAGCTTTCAAGACTGATGACAAACAGCCTGCTTCGGCGTTCATCAGTCTAATCACTTAGTTATTTTTTAATTTTTCCAGCTCTACTAAGAATTTGTCATTTAATACGCGAATGAATGTACCTTTCATACCAAGTGAACGGGAATCAATAACGCCCGCACTTTCTAATTTACGAAGTGCATTAACGATTACAGAACGCGTAATGCCAACTCGGTCAGCGATTTTAGATGCTACTAGCAAGCCTTCTTTACCGTTTAATTCATCAAAAATATGTTCAATTGCTTCTAACTCACTGTAAGAAAGGGAGCTGATAGCCATTTGTACAACCGCACGGCTACGCGCTTCTTCTTCAATTTCTTCTGCTTTCTCATGTAAAATTTCCATACCTACAACTGTGCTACCATATTCTGCTAAAAGCAAGTCATCGTCTGTAAATTTATTTTCTAAACGAGAAAGAATTAGCGTACCAAGACGTTCTCCTCCGCCGACAACAGGTACAATCGTAGTTAATCCTTTCGTGAATAAATCGCTATTTTCAATTGGGAAAGCTGTATATTGACTGGAAACTTCAAGGTTTGCAGACGTTTCATTCACATTAAATAAGCTTTGCGTATATTCTTCAGGGAATTGACGCTCAGTAAGCATTTGCTTCATACGTTCGTTTTCAATTGGCAAAATTTCAGAATATCCTAAAAGTTTACCTTTACGACTTACAATGTATGTGTTTGCTTCAATCACATCGCTCAATGTATCTGCCATTTCTTTAAAGTTCACTGTTTTTCCTGCCGCATTTTGTAACATTGCATTAATTTTTCTTGTTTTTTCTAATAAAGTCATTATTAGATCCTCCTAAAATTTATAAAATAAATTGTGTTAAATCCTTACTTTGCATAATTGCTTCTAGTTTTTCATTAACATAACTTTCCGTGACTGTAACAGAATCCAGTGTAATATCGGGTGCTTCAAAAAGCAAATCCTCGAGCAATTTTTCTAAGATTGTATGTAACCTTCTTGCTCCAATATTATCAGATTCCTGGTTAACTTGAAAGGCAATTTCAGCCAATCTTTCCACTGCTTCTTTTGTAAAAATTAAATCAATATTTTCTGCTTTAAGTAAAGCCCGGTATTGTTTAATCAGCGCATTGTCTGGCTCCGTTAAAATCTTGATGAAGTCCTCTTGCGAAAGCTTATCAAGTTCAATGCGAATTGGGAAACGACCTTGAAGTTCGGGTATTAAATCAGACGGCTTCGAAATATGAAAGGCCCCAGCTGCAATGAACAAAATAAATTCTGTGTTTACCGTACCATACTTTGTCGCAATTTGCGACCCCTCAACGATAGGTAAAATATCTCGTTGTACACCTTCACGAGAAACTTGAGCATTGCCGCCACCATTTTGGCTTGCCACTTTATCAATTTCATCTATAAAAATAATCCCCATCTGTTCAGCACGGCGAATGCCCTCAGAAGAAACTTCTTCTTGATCAATCAATTTCGTTGCTTCATCCTCAAAAAGAATTTTCTTCGCTTCTTTCACTGTTACTTTGCGTTTCTTTTTCTTCTTAGGGAAAAGCCCTGAAAAAGCGTCTTGCATGCCCGCCATTTGATCCATGCCGCTTCCTTTAAACATATCAAACATTTGATTTTGTTGTTCAGCCACTTCAACTGTAACGACCTCATCATCAAGCTCGCCAGTTTTAATGCGATACTCTAGTTTATTACGTTTTTCTTTTAGCTCATCATCGACAATTTCTTGTTCGTCCTGATTAGGCGCAGCCCCTTGAAAAAGCGCTTCAAAGGGATTCTGAACTGTCTGCTGTTTTTTCTTCTGAGACGGCGCAAGCAACTTCGCAATACGTTTCTCTGCATTTTCTTCTGCTTTAAAACGCACCAATTGCATCTTCTCTTCTTTTACCAAGCGAACCGACACCTCAACTAAATCACGTACCATCGATTCAACATCACGACCAACGTACCCTACCTCAGTAAATTTTGTTGCTTCAACTTTTGTAAAAGGAGCTCGAACAATTTTAGCAATCCGCCGCGCAATTTCCGTCTTTCCAACGCCTGTTGGGCCAATCATCAGAATGTTTTTAGGAATGATTTCATCCCGCATTTCTTCGTCCATCATCATACGACGATAGCGATTTCTAAGCGCAACCGCAACTGATTTCTTGGCGCCATTTTGACCGATAATGTATTGATCAAGTCGTTCAACAATTTGTCGCGGGGTTAAACTTACCGTATCTTGACTATTCACCATCTATCACTCCTTCATAGCTCTTCAACAATAATGTGGTCATTTGTGAAAACACAGATTTCAGAAGCAATTTCTAACGCGTGCTTCGCAATTTCCTTTGCTTCCATATGCTCCCCGCTATATCGTTTTAAAGCTCGACCCGCACTAAGTGCATAATTTCCACCTGATCCAATCGCCAGAATGCCATCGTCTGGTTCAATAACTTCTCCAGTGCCAGAAACTAACAACAAAGTATCTTGATCCATTACAATAAGCATCGCTTCCAATTTGCGCAGAACATTATCGCTGCGCCATTGTTTGGCAAGTTCCACGGAAGCGCGTTCTAAATTGCCACCATATTCATTTAACTTACCTTCAAATTTCTCAAATAATGTAAAAGCATCGGCGACAGAACCTGCAAATCCAGCAATTACTTTATCATGAAATAATCGTCTTACTTTTCTAGCATTATGCTTCATAATAACCGATTCGCCAAGTGTCACTTGACCATCTCCTGCCATTGCAGCTTTTCCATTATGTTGAACTGCAAATATCGTTGTTGCATGCATCTCCATCGTTTTCGCCTCCTATTTTTTATGCTCTTGGATGATGTTTCATATAGGTTGCTTTCAAATGTTCCTTCGTAACGTGTGTATATATTTGCGTGGAAGAAAGACTAGCATGACCTAATAACTCCTGAACGGTACGCATATCCGCCCCATTATTAAGTAAATCCGTTGCAAACGTATGACGCAACATATGTGGATGAATTTTTCTTGTTAGTGATGCCTTTTCTATCACTTTCGTTAGCGCATAACGAATACCTCTTGCTGTCAACGGATCGCCATAATGATTGATCAGCAAAAAATTATGTTCTTTTCGGTGCTGCTTCATGAGAACTTTTCGCCCTTTATTCAAATATTCTTGCATCGCATCTTCAAAAAAAGAACCAAATGGCACATACCTTTCTTTATTTCCTTTTCCCCTAATTAAAATGGCTTGATAGGCTCGATCAATATCGTTCATCTGAATATCAGCACTTTCTGACACACGTATCCCTGTTCCATATAGAAGTTCAAAGATAACACGATTTCGCAGTGTAAGCGCTTCATCATTCTCGTATACAACTTGAAATAGAGCTTCCATTTCTTCATTGTAGAAAAACTTTGGAAGCCTTAACTCGCTCTTTGCATGTGAAACATACGTAAATGGGTTCGTACTCACAAACTCTTCGCGCAACATAAAATTGTAGAAGCTACGCAAACTAGAGATCTTCCTTGAAACTGAACTTCTTGAATACTTTTCCCTCTTAAGCTCAGTTAAATACAATCGAATCAACAAGTAGTCAACATCCTGATAATTCAAAATATGCTGCTGATTCAAAAAAGTTTGAAAATCCAAGATATCATCATGGTAAGCTACTACAGTATTGTCTGAATAATTTCGCTCATTTTGGATATATGTCATAAACATCTCCAGAATTTGCTGTTCTTTCACGATATTCACACCTTTCAAACACTACCATAGTATCATAAGGAATAACAAGTTGCAATAATTTCACGCATTTTTCGCAACATTTCCAATTAAACTAGAATCCCCTTCAATTTAACAAACTCAACTTTAAATCGCAAACATTTTCCATTAGATGCGGAACAATTCAAAAAATTAAAGTTGCGTTTTCTGAAAAGAAAGACTAAAACGAAGGCTGAACTTTACGTTCAGCCTAATTTATTATAGTTGTTTTCCAGTACTTCTGCAACCTTTTTTATAGCATTTAATGCTCGATTAGCCAGTTGTTCATTTCGTTCTTGTTTTGCTCTAACTTTTTCTGGCAGTTCAGGAAACAAACCGAAGTTAACATTCATAGGTTGGAAAGTTTTAGTATTCGCATTCGTAATGTAATGCGCAAGACTGCCTATCGCACTTTCAGCTGGGAATTCTACTAACTCATTGCCTAGTACATATTGCGCCGCATTAATTCCTGCCGCTAACCCACTAGCAGCAGATTCCACGTAACCCTCAACCCCTGTCATCTGTCCAGCGAAAAATAGATTTTCACGTGTTTTAAGTTGATAAGTATTTTTCATCGCTTTTGGAGAATTGATAAATGTATTTCGATGCATGACGCCATAACGAACGATTTCTGCATTCTCTAGCCCCGGAATAAGTCCAAAAACGCGTTTCTGTTCGCCCCACTTAAGATGCGTTTGGAAGCCCACCATATTATAAAGCGTTCCTGCTGCATCATCTTGGCGCAATTGTAGAACAGCATATGGTCGTTTACCTGTTTTCGGATTTTCTAACCCAACCGGTTTTAGAGGCCCAAAAAGCATTGTTTTAATCCCACGTTTTGCCATGACTTCAATTGGCATACACCCCTCAAAAAACACTTCTTTTTCAAACTTTTTCAGTTCAGCCGTTTCTGCAGTCACAAGTGCCTCATAAAATGCATGGAACTCTTCTTCTGTCATCGGACAATTTAAGTAAGCAGCCTCACCTTTATCATAGCGCGATTTCAAGTAAACTTTATCCATGTCAATACTGTCTTTTTCAATTATCGGAGCTGCTGCATCATAAAAATACAAATAGTCTTCTCCAGTAAGATTTTGTATCTTTTCCGCTAAAGCTTCACTCGTTAAAGGGCCTGTTGCTATAATTGTTGTCCCTTCAGGAATATCTGTCACTTCTTCAAGATGGACAGTTACAAGAGGGTGGTTTTTCACTTTGTCCGTAATATAACCAGAAAATTCATGACGATCAACCGCAAGTGCTCCCCCCGCTGGAACTGAAGCTCGGTCAGCCGATTCAATAATAATAGAATCCAACATGCGCATTTCTTCTTTAATGACTCCTACAGCATTTGTTAGACCATTAGCGCGAAGTGAATTGGTACACACAAGTTCTGCGAATTTATCAGTATGATGAGCTGGAGTTTGTTTTACTGGTCGCATCTCATACAAATCAACTGCAATTCCTCTTTTCACAAGTTGCCACGCTGCTTCACTTCCAGCAAGCCCTGCTCCAATAACATTTACTCTTTTTTCCAAAACGAAAATTCCCCTTCCATAAGCCTATAAACAGATGGACGAGCCAACCTCACTATTGAAGTTGGCTCTACCCTACTATTTTTGCGTTTCTTCTTTATAATCACAATTTGTACATTGAATTTGAATACCTTTTTTCAGTTTCTTCTCAATTAAAGCTTGCTCTCCGCATTTTGGACACGGACGTTCAACAGGTTTATCCCACGATACATAGTCACATTCAGGGTAACGATCACAGCCGTAAAAAATACGTTTTTTCTTACTCTTACGTTCAATCACGTGCCCTTTTTTACATTTCGGACAAGTAACACCAATTTCTTTTACAATTGGTTTGGTATTACGGCAATCAGGAAAACGACTACAAGCGAGAAACTTACCATATTTGCCCATTTTGTAAACCATAGGAGCTCCGCAAACATCACAGTCAATTCCAGCAGGTTCATCTTTAATCTCAATTTTTTCCATTTCTTTATCGGCGCGTTCAACATTAGGTTCAAAACTCTTATAAAATTCATCAATGACGCGAACCCACTGCTGTTTCCCATGTTCCACTTCATCCAGTTCCGACTCCATGTTCGCCGTAAAACTAACATTCAAAATCTCAGGAAAATACTCTTCAATTAACTCATTTACAATCTCACCGAGTTCGGTTGGCATGAAACGTTTATTCGTAAGCGATACATAGTTTCTACGCTGAATAGTATCTAAGGTAGGCGAATAAGTTGATGGACGCCCAATTCCTATTTCTTCAAGCGTCTTAACAAGTCTTGCCTCTGTATAGCGCGGAGGTGGCTGAGTAAAATGTTGACGCTGTTCAAGCGTTTCGTAATTCACTTTATCGCCTTTTTCCAAATCTGGAAGAATATTTTCTTTTTCTTCTTTATTGTCATCGTTACTTTCAACATAAACTTTCATAAAACCAGCAAATTTGATTTTTGAACCGTTTGCTCTAAACGTAACACCGTTATTGTCTAAATCAACTCGCATTGTATCTAATACAGCCGGTGTCATTTGGCTTGCAACAAATCGTTCCCAAATTAATTTATAAAGTCTGAGTTGATCGCGACTCAAATATTCTTTCATTTCTTGTGGTGTTCGTAAAACACTTGTTGGTCGAATCGCTTCATGAGCATCTTGAGAACCTTTTTGGTTTTTATCATTCCGCTTTTGGCTTCTAGCAAACTCATTTCCATAAGTATTCTTAATAAATGAATTAGCTTCACCCGTTGCCGTATCAGAAATCCTAGTTGAGTCCGTACGCATATATGTTATTAGTCCCACTGTTCCTTGTCTACCAAGTGCAATACCTTCATAAAGTTGTTGCGCAAGCATCATGGTTTTACGAGTTCTAAAATTAAGTTTCCGAGCGGCTTCTTGTTGTAGTGAGGAAGTAGTGAAAGGCGCTGCTGGATTACGAAGACGTTCTTTCTTAGTAACGTCAATAACTTCAAAAGTTTTGCCTTTGATTTGTCCCATAATTTCTTTTACATCATTAGCATTACTAAGTTTCTTCTTCTTACCATTTACACCATAAAAGTTAGCTTGGAAAGCTTTTTTTCCTTTTTTAAAATTGCCATCAATCGTCCAATACTCTTCTGGTTTAAAGTTATTAATTTCCTTTTCTCTATCAATGATAAGACGGAGTGCCACTGATTGAACACGTCCAGCACTCAAACCTTTCTTCACTTTCTTCCATAAAATTGGACTAATATTATAGCCAACTAAACGATCTAAAATACGTCTTGCTTGTTGTGCATCTACTAAGTCCATATCAATTTTTCGTGGATTTTTAAAAGACTCCTTAACTGCATCTTTTGTAATTTCATTAAAAACCACTCGTAAATCGTCAGTCTGATCAAGTTCAAGGCTATTCGCTAAGTGCCATGCAATTGCTTCCCCTTCGCGATCTGGATCGGCCGCGAGATAAACTTTTTTTGCCTTCTTAGCTGCTTGTTTTAATTCTTTTAAAACGGGACCTTTCCCGCGAATTGTAATATAACGTGGTTCAAAATCATGGTCTACATCAACACCCATCTGACTTTTTGGTAAGTCGCGTACGTGTCCCATAGATGCTTTTACTTGGAATTTTTTACCTAAATACTTTTCTATTGTCTTTGCTTTTGCTGGTGATTCTACGATAACTAAATAATCCGCCATTGGCTTTTCCTCCCTGATTTGGGTCAAATGAGCGGGCTAAATAATACTTTCTTATTTTCTGCCTCGCTAATCGTTTGCTTTCTTCTAAATTGATATACAATTCAGTAGTCAATAATAGCTCTTTCAAAAACTTTTGTCAATCCATCTTTTGAAATCATGCTATTTTTCAACCATTCTTAAGCAAACTTATATCAAAAAAACAGGAATTGCAAGCCAAATCACTTCATTTAGTTATAATTTTTCCATATTTAGTTAATTTCTTCTATTATATGCATGGACTGTGATACAAGTTTCGCACCTTCTGAAATTAAGCCATTCGTTCCTCCAGAACCTGTTGCAAAAATATTTCCTGGAACCACAAAAATTTCTCTATTCTGCTCGAGCGCATAGCTTGCCGTCACAAGCGAACCACTTTTTTCTTCCGCTTCTGTTATAAGAACTCCCTTCGTTAACCCACTCATAATTCTACTGCGTTCTTCAAAAAAATTTTTTCTTGCTTGTTGATTTGGCAAATATTCGCTGACTAAAACATTCCCCAGAGCTTTGATTCTTTCAAATAATTCCTGATTGTTTAGTGGATACGGTACGTTGAAGCCAGAAGGTAATACGCAAATTAAATTGCCATCCACCTTTAAAACGCTCCTCGCAGCAGTTTCTTCAACACCATGGAGGATCCCCGTTACAACTACCATATTTTGTTTGCAAAGTCCTTTTGTTAAAAATTTAGTAACAGCTCTCCCGTAGTGTCTCATTTTATGCGTCCCGATAACCGAAATAGATGGTTCAGAGAGTAATGACACCTCTCCGTAAATTAAGAGAATTGGCGGTGCATTTTGAATTTCCCGTAGTTGAGCTGGATAGTCATCATCAAAATAAAATAGAAATTGACCTCCTGACTCTTCAAACGCAGAAAGTTCTGTCGTCACATCTGCTACCTCTAGCTCCTCTTCTCCATCTAAAAATAATGTATGAAATTCCCGCTCTTCATATTGGAAACAATCTTTATCTAAACAGTATTGCCAAATTCTTGCTCGAAGAGTAGCAGGTAAATATAGCAACTCCTGCCAAGTATTTTTTTCAAGTAAATCCATATCGTAACCTCCTTTTTCTCTATTTTACGCAGAAGCCATGATTTAGCAAATCGCGAAAATAGCATTTTTAAAACGCAAAAAAAGAGTAGTTCTACATAGAAATACTCTTTTCAAAATCTATTTAACTAGTTTCAAACTGCTTTTAACTTAAAGATACAATTTTACTGGTGCAAATGTCTTTCGATGAATCGGACAAGGTCCAATACTTGCTAAACCTTCTAAATGCTTTTTCGTTCCGTATCCCATATTATGAGCAAAATCATAGCCCGGATATCTCTCGTCATACTCCCTCATTAAACGGTCACGCGTAACTTTAGCTAAAATTGAAGCAGCCGCAATCGAAATACTCTTGCTGTCACCTTTAATAATTGATAATTCATCAGGCGAACGTTTTAGCGGCATCGCATCAATTAATGTAAAATCAGGCGCTGGAGCTAAACCGTCTAATGCCTCATTCATCGCTATTTTAGTCGCCTCATAAATATTGACTTCATCGATAATCGAATGCGGCACGATTCCAACATGATAGGCAATAGCATTTTCTTTAATTTCATCAAAAAAAGCTTCTCGTTTTGCTTCATTAAGTTGCTTAGAATCATTAATTCCAAGCACATTAAAATCGTCTGGCAAAATGATAGCCGCCGCAACAACAGGCCCCGCAAGTGGACCACGACCAACTTCATCAACGCCCGCAACATAGCGAAAACCTTTTTGATATGCTTCATTTTCAAAAATTTGCATCTCACGCATTTTTTCCTGAAGAAGATATGCTTTTTCCATCCGTTTACGTGCATTCTCAACAAGCTTTTGAACCCCTTTTCGCTCATCTTGAATAAAAGGGGAGAGTTCCTTTTCTGTATTAATTCCGCTTATAATCTGTTTTATCTCGCTTATCGAATAGCTCAATTTGTGTCACCTAATTCTGGTAAATCAAAAGAGATTTTACCGGCTTTTTGTTGCCTAATTTCCCGTACTAGCCACTCTGCCGCGCGTCCATAATCTGGATCGCGATATTTATCGAAGTAGCCGTGCTTGCTAGCAATTTGGGCTAATATTTCTGTATCATCCGAAGCATTTACAAAATCCAGCCATTCCTTTAATCTCACAGGGTAATGAGCTTCTAAAAAGTGAATGCCATATAAAGCGATTTCTTCCATGTTTAAAATGTCATCTTTAATCGCACCTGTCAGCGCTAATTTAAATCCTACTTCTTGGTCTTCAAATTTTGGCCAAAGAATGCCTGGCGTATCAAGCAGTTCAAGCGTTTTGCCCACTTTTATCCATTGTTGTGCTTTCGTAACGCCCGGTTTATTACCCGTCTTAGCAATATTTTTTTTTGCTAGGCGATTTATAAGCGTGGATTTACCTACATTGGGGATTCCTAAAATCATGGCACGAATAGCTCTCGGTCGCATTCCTCGCTCCTTTTGACGTGCGAATTTTTCCGCCATAAGCTCTTCGGCTGCGCGTTCGATTGCATGAAGATTTTTTCCTTGCTGTGCATTGACCGGAACTGCTTTTAAACCTTTTTCTTTAAAGTAGGCCACCCATTCCTTCGTTACTTTTTCATCTGCTGCGTCCGCTTTATTTAAGATAATGACGCGTTTTTTCTGGTGGATTATTTCTTCAAGCATTGGATTCGATGAGGATAGAGGAATTCTGGCATCCACAAGCTCGAAAATCACATCTACTAATTTTAATTTCTCGGTCACTTCTCTACGTGCTTTCGCCATATGACCGGGGAACCACTGAATTGTCATGAACGTTCTTCTCCTACTCAATAAATTTTGCATCCGCAAGCGGCCAGTAACAAATTGGCGCTGTACCAACTATCTTCGTTTCTGAAACGGGTCCGATGATTCTGCTATCTCGGCTCGCTCTTCTATTATCGCCCAACACAAAATAAGTGTTTTTTGGCACCTTGCCATCTGGAAGCATCTCTTTTGTGCTATAGTCTTCCATCAAATAACCGTCTTTCATTTTCTTTTTATACTCATCTAAATAGGGTTCATCATATTTTTTCCCATTAATGTAGAGCGTATCTTCTTTATACTCGATAACATCGCCTGGAAGCCCAATAACACGTTTAATGTAATCAGTTCCATCTTCGCGGAAAACAACCACATCAAATCGGTCTATAGAGCCATAACGATTGATGATAACGCGATTACCATCTGTTAATGTCGGCATCATCGAAACGCCATCTACAATAATTGGAACAAATAAATAAAAGCGAATAAATAAAGCGAGTATAATCGCTACCACTGCCGCCCAAATCCACGCCCACAATCTTTTAAGATTCTTTTCCTTCAACTTTATTGCACCGCCTACTATTTAACTTCCATACTTCCATTATATACGAAAAAAATACACCTGAATAGGAAAACCCGCGAGATAATCTCGCGGATCTACTTTATTTTTTCGAAAATTGAAGGACAACGCCATCAATCGATGAGTCATCAATAAAGCCAAACATACGGCCGTCCATACTTCCTTCACGGTTATCACCTAAAACAAATAACTTACCTTTTGGTACAACACTTTTACCAGTTACATCTTCTAAAGTGAAGTTTCCGTCCCCATCGCCCGGTTCACGATATGTTTTCATACCATCTGCGAGATAAGATTCCGGATGTTTTTTTCCATTTAAATAAAGCTCACCATTTTTAAACTCAATTTTGTCACCAGGAATACCAATGACACGTTTAATGAAGTATTTTCCTTCATCACCAGTCGAAACTGGTGCATCAAACACAACAATATCATAGCGATCAGGTCCAGTTATTTTTTCAATAAAAACACGATCTCCATTTTCATATGTTGGATACATGGATAATCCATCTACTTTTACTGGAGCAAAAACAAAAGTTCTAACAAGGAGTGCAATCAGTAATGCAGTAGCAATAACAAGAACCCAACTAAGAATCTGTTGTTTTTTTGATTTCTTTTTCACTTCATTTTCTTCCATTTTCGACTTCCTCTCATGCACGTACATAATAAATATCGTGCCCTCTAGAATGGATAACACGACCTATTATCCCATTTATTTTTTTTGATGTAAAGTTATAGAAAACCTATCTTTGTAAAGTGTTTCCAAATGAGATTACTTTACCTAGAACATCAGCTTCTTTAATAAAGCCAATATAGCGACTATCCTTACTTATTCGGCGATTATCACCTAACACGAATAGTTCACCCTTTGGAACTTTATTCACACCACCACAAGCAGGCAGTTCATTTAGTTTAAAATCCTCAGTTAGATAGCCGCTTGTAATACTTTCTTTTTCGCTATCTAAGTACGGTTCATCATATTTTTTTCCATTAATATAAAGCTGGTCTGAACGATATTCCACCGTGTCGCCTGGTAACCCTATGACACGTTTAATATATTCAGCTCCTTCTTCATCAGGTGCAGGGAAAACGATAATATCAAATCGATCAGGATTTGCCATTTTGTTAATGAATAAATGTTCCCCGTCATGCAAAGTAGGATCCATTGAGTCCCCATAAACAGTAACTGGTGAGATGAGGAAATAGCGTATTCCAAACGCAATAATAAGTGCCAATAAAATGACTTTTAGCCATCCAAAAATGGCTGATTTTGGCTCTTTCTTCTTCGTTTCCATAAAATCCCTCATTTCATCCATTTCATTTTCTTGATTATAGCATGAAAAAGTTTGAAAGATATAACAAAATGCCCCCTTAACATACTAAAAAGCCAGTATCCCATAAGAATACCGGCTTTTATTTAGGCAGATGTTTTAATTGGAATCACAGAACCGTCTTCCAATTGCAGTTTAGGCTCTTCATCGCCAGTCACAGCATCTTTTGTAATGATACATTTCGCAATATCATCTCGCGAAGGAATTTCAAACATAACATCAAGCATAATACTCTCAATAATCGAGCGAAGCCCTCTGGCACCTGTCTTTCTATGAATCGCTTCTTTAGCAATTTCATGTAGCGCCTCTTCTTCAAATTCTAACTCGACGTCATCAAGTTCCAACATTTTTTGATATTGCTTCACAAGAGCATTTTTCGGTTTGGTTAAAATGGAGATGAGTGCTTCCTCGTCTAGTTGCTCAAGAGTAGCAATAACAGGAAGACGCCCAATGAACTCCGGAATTAAACCAAACTTCAGCAAATCTTCAGGTACAACTTTTGACAAATAGGTTTCCTCTTCTTTTAGAACTTCATTTTCCGTTCCGAAGCCGATAACTTTTTCACCCATCCGATTTTTTACAATTTGTTCAATACCGTCAAACGCACCGCCAACAATGAATAATACGTTGCTTGTATCAATTTGAATGAATTCCTGATGCGGATGTTTACGTCCCCCTTGAGGTGGAACGCTAGCAACTGTACCTTCCAAGATTTTCAGTAGTGCTTGTTGAACACCTTCACCAGAAACATCTCGAGTAATCGATGGGTTTTCTGATTTCCGTGCCACTTTATCAATTTCATCAATATAGATAATGCCTTTTTCTGCCTTCTCAACATCATAATCAGCAGCTTGAATAAGTTTTAGCAAGATATTTTCAACATCTTCCCCTACATAGCCAGCTTCTGTTAATGAAGTTGCATCAGCAATCGCAAAAGGTACATTTAAAATACGCGCAAGCGTTTGAGCAAGTAGCGTTTTACCACTACCAGTTGGACCGATTAAGCAAATATTACTTTTCGAAAGCTCTACTTCGTCTTCGGAAGACTCATTAGAGTTTACTCGTTTATAATGATTGTAGACAGCAACAGATAGTGCTTTTTTCGCACGTTCTTGTCCAATTACATAATCACTTAAAATGTGTCGGATTTCTTGTGGTTTTGGAACATCTCCAAAATCAACAAATTCCGAAACATTTAATTCTTCTTCAATGATTTCATTGCAAAGCTCAATACATTCATCGCAAATATAAACGCCAGGTCCAGCAACAAGTTTTCGAACTTGATCCTGTGATTTTCCACAAAAGGAGCATTTCAATTGGCCTTTTTCATCATTAAATTTGAACAAATCTTCTTCACCCCTTCGTTCCTATTCAGTCGAAATCTTTTCGACCTTATGATTTTATCATAGCACTATAAAAAAAGAAATTCTAGTTATCCATTCTCTATAAATAAAGGACACGAGAAGATTCTCATGCCCTTTTGTACGTTTTGCTTCAAATTACTGTTTGCTTATTTTTCAACAGCACTTTCCACTAAAACATCAATGGCTTTACGGATTTTAAGATCAGATTTAAGTTCGCTCAAATCTCCAAGTGCTGCACGAACAGCGTCTTTTTCCATTCCGTATTTCTCTGCAAGAGTTGCTACTTCTGCATCAACAGCATCTTCAGTAGGCTCAATGTTTTCTGCTTCCGCAATTGCTTCTAAAACGAGATTCATTTTCACACGTTTTTCAGCATCTGTTTCCATTTGTGCATGCATCGCTTCTTCTGTTTGACCAGTGAATTGGTAGTACAATTCAGGAGTAAGCCCTTGCGCTTGCAAGTCTTGCGCAAAATGGTTCATTAAGTGATCTGCTTCATGATGAACCATAGCATGCGGAATGTCTACTTCCGCATTTTCAACTGCTTTTGCAATCACTTCATCTTGTTTTCCTTGAACAGCTGCATCTTCTTTTGCTTCTTTTAGACGTTTTGTAACTTTTTCTGTTAATTCAGCTACTGTTTCTACTTCTGAATCAATATCTTTTGCTAACTCATCGTCAAGTTCAGGCACTTCTTTTGTTTTCACTTCGTGTACTTTCACTTTAAACACAACAGGTTGTCCAGCTAAGTTTTCAGCATGATATTCTTCTGGGAAAGTCACGCTTAATTCTTTTTCATCGCCAGCTTTTGCGCCAACCAATTGCTCTTCAAACCCTGGAATGAATTGACCAGAACCTAATTCTAGTGAATAGTTGTCCGCTTGACCACCTTCAAAAGGTTCTTCATTGTGGAAGCCTTCAAAATCGATGACAACCGTATCACCATTTGCTGCTGGCTCTTCTTCTTTTACAACTAAATCAGCTTGACGTTCTGTTAAAGTCTTCAATTCTTCCGCAACTTCTTCGTCCGTCAATTCGGAATCGCGTTTTTCAACTTCTAAGCCTTTGTAATCCCCAAGTTTAACTTCTGGTTTTACAGTAACTTCAGCTGATAATTTCCAGTTTTCGCCTTTTTCCATCGATTCGATGTTCACTTGTGGTGTGTCAACAGGATCGATTCCAGCTTCTTCAACAGCTTTTGTATAAACTTCTGGAAGGAGAATATCAAGTGCATCTTGATAAAGCGCTTCTTCTCCAAAACGTTGGTTAAAGATTTGACGTGAAACTTTACCTTTACGGAATCCAGGTACGTTTAGCGTCTTGCGAACTTTTTGGAAAGCTCTATCTAAACCTGATTTAATTTGTTCTTGATCAATTTCAAAAGAAAGCGTACCTACGTTACCTTCTTTTTTTTCCCATTTTACTGACATGGTCATATTCCCTCCATCATCTATTTAGTTCAATTAAAAATTCATTTCATGACAAGATTCAGCCATACTCACTCATAATAACATAAAAACATGCGATTTGAAAACAAATTAAAACAAATAATTTTGTCCGCTCTCTTCTAATTTTCGGATAAAATTCAACCCTTTTTCCACTTCCGCAGATAAATCACTCGACAACCTCACTTTTTCCTCGCCGTAAAGCTCATTTGCCCAAAGAATATAACATTCCACCCATAAAGATACATTTTTAGGTTTAAAAGAAAATGGATAGAGCATGAAATAATGATGTTGCACCATCTGAAAAATTTGCATAAATAAAACTGGATTATCGTTTTCCAAAACAAATGAAAGCTCCGCCTCCATATCATCCAAAAAAGAATCTGTTTCAAGTGACTGAGGATTGAAAACAGCCTCCTCGCCTAGTTTACAAACCAAAACGGTGTCATCAATTTGGCATTCATGTAAAAGTTCAAAAATGACTGATTGTACGAAAGGAGACGCTTTTTTATCTGCTAAAATAGCAATGAAGTCCCCCTTATACAAGTCAATATCAAACTTATTAAGCTCACTTAAAAAAACAAGTTGTTCTTGGCTATCTAAAGAAAGAAAATTAGCTTGCGGCTTCCTAGTAACTAGCTTTTTAGGGAACGGTATGATGTTATCCACGATTTGCTCTTCTTGCTGAATTTGATTTTCTTCCTCTGTATATTGCCGAACGAGCATAAAATATTGATCCATTTCATCCAAATTTTGATATGTACTTGCCAGCTCGCTTAAAATCTCTTTGTTGTACCCCACCATCATTAAAAATTCTTGCCCAATTGCTTTTGCTGCTTTATATTCCGCACCTTGGTTTAAAAGGCGAATGAAAGCATGCGTGATTTTAAAATCAGCCGGATTCAATGCATGTTGTGTTTCAAGATAATGAAATGCTTCGCTTCGTTCTTCGAGTGATAACTCATAATTTCGCTCCTGCATCATTTTAAGGATACTCGTTGGAAGCGAATCATTGTTTTTCTTCATCCTTACAACTCCTGTTCCGTCAATAGATTGGTTCATTCTATGTGATTTTAAGCGCATTGTCAACCATATAAAAAACGCCTCTTTTAAATAGTAGAGACGTTTACTTTTCCAGACTGATGACAAACAGCCATTTTGGTTTTAAAATCAGCAGCCTTATTGCGTATAAATTATTTAGTTTAGCGTAAATTTATTCTTTTTCTAACGAACTGATTTCGTAATTTTTAATCACAGAAATCGGTTAAGTCACAGTTTAAAATTTCGCTTAGAATTAGCGCATTTTGATAAGATAATCTTACCAAACCTTTTTCAACATTGGAATAGCCACTTGTATATTTATAGCCCATCTCCCGCGATATAAACGCTTGTGTAATACCTCTACCAAGGCGAATCTCTCTAATTTTATTCACATTGATATTTTTGGTGTTCAACTGTTCCATCTTAGCAAGTCTCCTTTCACACAATATGAGTTCATAAAAACATTTTAGCAACTCCTAAAGTGTATGTCAATTTATTTGCAATTCGATTCGGGTTGTTTTATACTTTATTTGTGTATAATATTGTATAATATGTGTAAAGGAGATGAAAACATGACAAAATTAAGCCGACAGTTAACAAACTTACGGGAAAAGCGTGGTTGGACAAAAAGAGAGACTGCAAAACGTCTTGGCTTAAATGCCCCTTCTACATACGGGAATTGGGAATACGGGATACGGGAACCTGATTTATCAACGGTGGCTGAGATTGCAACACTTTATGATGTCACGGTAGATTATTTGATTGGTGAAGATGATGTATCTGAAAGCAAAAAGCAAAGCCCAAATAAAAATATTAAACTGGAGCTTGAGCACATTTCAGAGCAATTGCTAGATGCGAATGAGTTGGCTTTTGGAGATGAACCGCTAAAACCTCATATCGCTGAATTTCTTAGGAAAAATATTCAATTTATTTTGGATAACGCTGAATTAATAAATCGAATCACCGATGAGGAGTGATGAACATGGCGAATTTAAGCGAAAGGCTTAAATTTTTACGCGAAAAAAAAGGTTGGTCAAAAGTTGAAACGGCAAAGCGAATTGGTTTAAAGGCCCCTTCCACTTACGGAAACTGGGAATATGGTCTGCGCCAGCCTGATTTAGAAATGATTGCTAAAATTGCAAAACTATACGGGGTTAGTGTGGATTACTTGCTTGGCGAAAATGATCTCCCTTCTTATGAAAAGCTACATACAAAAACTTCACCAGATATTACTATTTATGTTGAAGCAGTTTGCGAAAAGATGGAATTTGAAGATGATTTATTTTTAGGAAAAAAAGAACTTTCCGAATCGGCTAAAGATTATTTGGTTGAAAGTTTACAATTTGCTCTTAAACAAGCAGAAAAATTAAATAAAATTTAAAAGTTCGCCAAATAAAAAACACTTTCAACTGAAGGTGTTTTTTATTTTTGGTTTAATCTTTAAAGATTGGTGGAATGTACTTTATGACTAACAAACGAGGGGGAGAATTTATGGAACGCTGGTATGTAAATAAAGATGGGCAGAAAAAAGGGCCCTATACTGAAGCCGAACTGGAAACACTGTTCCGAAAAAAGCAAATAAATGAGTTGACTGAAGTTCAGAAAGAGGGAGGAAGCGACTGGCAGCCTTTACAGGAGTCTTCTCTTAAATCTCATTTAACGCAGCATAAACACGGGGTTTTAAGTAGTATCGACCATTTGACAGGTGAAGAGGAGCATGCGAATCTGAATGTTGGCGATTTGTTTCGAGATGTTTTTAAAAAGCATAAGAAAGGTGAAGCCAACAAAATTTTTATTGTAGGAACCGAAAGTACAACGCCTTCTGAAAATATGATTTCGGCTTCTTGGCCGAGACCTTGGGTGTATTCTCGTGTATTTATTATTCTTGCTATCACTTATGGATTGCTTCTTGCATGTACATATATTTTTGGTAATGCTAACACGATTCCTGGGTTAATGGTAATTGGTTCGTTCACGGTACCGTTTTCGGCACTTGTTTTCTTCTTTGAAACAAATGCGCCGCGAAATATTAGTATTTTTGATGTTGTGAAGATGTTTTTCATCGGGGGTGTTGCGGCACTTGTTGCGACTTTAATTTTATATAGTATTATTCCGGTTGGAAAACTAAATTATTTTAATGCTTTACTTGTTGGGATTATTGAAGAAACTGGGAAAATGGTTATCGTTGCCCTCTTCATTAAATCACTTCGTTCTAAATATGTATTAAATGGTCTTTTAATTGGTGCGGCTGTTGGGGCTGGATTTGCAGCATTTGAATCGCTAGGGTATGCGTTCAATTATAGCCTTGAAGCATTTGCTTTAACCAAAAACGTTACTTTCGCAAGTGACACGATGCTTGAAATTATTTTCTCGCGTGGTTGGCAGTCGATTGGTGGGCACGTGGCTTGGGCTGCGATTACTGGTGCGGCTGTTGTTCTCGCTAAAAAAGGAAGCGAAAACTTGGAAATGCAGCACTTGTTTACTGGTCAGTTTTGGAAACTGTTCATTATTCCAATTGTCCTCCACTTCTTGTGGGATTGCCCGCTCAACCCGCTACCGCAAATCGCATTTAAACAAATTGTGCTAATTATCGTAGCTTGGATTGTTATCTTAACACTAATGAGTACGGGACTAAGACAAGTTTCTCGGCTCGGAAAAGCAGCAAAGACGACACGTTCTGCTTAATAAGTAAAAGCTAGCCTTTAAATTGGAGGCTAGCTTTTTTTTGCGAAAAATAGCTGGTAAAAACTTCATTTTATAGTAAAATAGAAGTATTCTATTTCAGAAGGGGTAAGAAAAATGCGCGAATCTTTAAAACAGTGTAAACGAATTGTAGTGAAAGTTGGAACGAGTACACTTATGTACGAAAACGGCAATATTAATTTGCGAACAATTGAAAAACTGGCTCGCGTTTTGTCTGAGCTTCGTAATGAAGGCAAAGAGGTTGTCCTTGTGTCTTCTGGTGCGATTGGTGTCGGCTGCCGGAAGTTGCAACTTTTAGAGCGTCCGAAAACGATTCCTGAGCAACAAGCAATTGCGGCTGTTGGGCAAAGCGAATTGATGCACATTTATAGCAAGCTTTTCGGCGAGTATGGCTATACTGTTGGACAAGTTTTACTAACGCGCGATGTGACAGATTACCCGATTAGTCGAGAAAATGTGATCAACACTTTTGAGATGCTCATTTCTCAAGGAACGATTCCCATTGTAAATGAAAATGATACGGTCGCGGTTGAAGAAATCGAACATATTACGAAATTCGGTGATAATGACCGCTTATCAGCTGTTGTTGCTGAACTTATTCAAGCAGAACTGCTGATTATGCTTTCTGATATTGATGGCTTTTATAATACAAATCCACTTACAAATCCTAATGCAATGATGTTTCACGAAGTTCATGAAATCACGGCTGATATAGTTAAGTTAGCTGGCGGAAAAGGCTCTGAATTTGGCACTGGTGGTATGCTCACAAAACTCACTGCGGCTGCCCTCTGCTTGCAAAATAATCAAAAAATGGTGCTTACAAACGGGAATAACCCTGAAGTCATTTATTCGATTATTTCTGGTGAACAAGTTGGAACACTTTTCGCACATAAAAAGGAGGATATCTTAAATGGGTGAATTAGAAGTGAAAGGAAAACTTGCAAAAGAAGCAAGTCGCTTTTTAGCTTTGGCTAGCACGAAACAAAAAAATGCGGCGCTTGCTGAAATGAAAAACGGACTAATCGCGCATTACGAAACCATTCTTTCTGCCAACGAAAAAGATCTTGCAAACGCCAAACAAAATGGAATAGCGGACACGATGCTTGATCGTTTACGCCTCACAGAAGAGCGGATTCACGATATGGCAAACGGCATCATGCAGGTCGCCGAGTTACCGGACCCAATCGGTCAAGTTGACAATATGTTTCAAAATGAGGCAGGTCTTACTATTGGGAAAAAGCGAGTTCCCCTTGGCGTCATTGGGATTATTTATGAATCAAGACCAAATGTAACGGCGGATGCTGCTGCCCTTTGCTTTAAAACAGGTAATGCTGTCATTTTGCGCGGCGGAAGCGAGGCCATTCATTCGAATACTGCGCTCGTCGCCGTCTTGCAGCAAGCGATAGAGCTTGCGGGTTTTCCGAAAACGTCGATTCAACTTGTGGAAGATACGTCACGAGAAACAGCTCGCGATTTAATGCGCCTGAATACGTATTTAGATGTGCTTATTCCGCGTGGTGGTGCGCGGCTTATTCAAACCGTGCTTGACACGGCCACTGTTCCGGTCATTGAAACGGGAACGGGAAATTGTCACGTCTACATCGATCAAGATGCCGATTTTGAAATGGCCACACGGATTTTAGTGAACGCTAAAACGTCGCGCCCTTCCGTTTGTAACGCCTGTGAAACGCTGCTCATTCATGAGACGGTCGCAAGCGAGTTACTTCCAGTTATCGAAAAAGCGCTTGCGCCGTTCCACGTTGAACTTCGAGCAGACGACAAAGCGCGCTCCTTTTTAACAAACAGTGTCCCTGCAACTGAAGAAGATTTCGCAACTGAATTTTTGGATTTCATTTTAGCGATCAAAGTGGTTGCGAGTGAAGACGAAGCCATCGCACATATCAACCGCTACGGTACAGGGCATTCAGAAGCAATTGTGACAAACAACTACTTCACTGGATTAAAATTCCAAAATGAAGTGGACGCAGCTGCCGTCTATATTAATGCGTCAACGCGCTTCACTGACGGCTTTGAGTTTGGCTTCGGCGCTGAAATTGGCATTAGCACACAAAAATTACACGCCAGAGGACCAATGGGCTTACACGAACTTACATCTACCAAATACATCATTTTCGGCGAAGGCCAAATTAGATAAAAAGGAAGACCTCAACTTGAGGTCTTCCTTTTTATCCAGCGAATAATATCAGCAAACACAGTTTCCTTGCATGTTTCGTTAATCAATTCGTGGCGGGCGCCTTCATATAGCTTGTATGTCACATCAGACACGCCGTTTTCAGCCAAAGTGACGGCGAGTTTTGGAATGTCTTTGCCGTAGTGACCAACTGGGTCGGCTGTTCCCGATAAAAACAGCAGCGGCAAGTCTTCTGGAACGCGCTCAAAAGTCGTTTCTGCCTGCGACTCGGCAATCACGGTGAAAAGTGTGTGGAAGAAACCAGATGTTCCAACGATTGGCCCGCCGAACGGATCCTTTTCATAGGCAGCTTGTATGTGGCGGTCGCGCGTTAGCCAACTGAAATTCGACGGCTCGTGGTATGTACGGTTGTATCCCCAAAATGCCAATTTATTTAAAATCTCGCTGCGCCTAGCAGCATTCTTTTTAATTCGCTTGCTCGAAATCCATTTTGCTGCTGTTAAAAGTAGCGGCGGCTGCATACCACTACCGCAAAGAATGACGCCATCAGCCTTGAATTCCGCCATAAACAGCCGAATAATAAAGCTCCCCATGCTGTGCGCAAAAACGAAATAAGGCAAATTCGGATAGTTTTCCTGCGCATAAAGTTGCACAGCCCGCTCATCTAACACCATTTTCCGCACGCTATCGCTCGGTTCGATATGCCCAAGTTCACTTTTGTTTAAAGCTGTTTTGCCGAATCCCCTATGATCATCGGCCAAAGCGATATACCCCGCTTTGTTCAAAGTTTCCGCAAATAAATTGTACCTAGCCCCGTGTTCAGACATCCCGTGCACAATTTGTACGATACCAATCGGATTTTCCACCTCATCCCACACGTATAGATGCAAAGCCGAATTGTCATGTGTTTTCAGTTTCATTTCTTTATACATACCGCCACCTCCGCTTTCATTATAACATGTATCTTTTTGACTTTTTCTAGGTCTTTCGCATAGAAAGTAAAAAAATAAACAGTGCTTTAGGCGGATTTCTAAAAAAATGATTGTTCAAAATTTCACATTATGGTATTCTAGCACTATAAGGAGATGATTCACATGTGCCAAAGTCTAGCACACATGCAAATGTACGATTATTTACTCAAAAAATATTGCAACAAGGAAATCTTTTCAGAAACCAAAATGGTTGTCGAAATAGAGGGTAAACTTTGGGTTGGTGATTTTATTCACCTTGAAGACTGCCATATCATTGAAATCGATTGGGACGATCAAAGATACACACGTGTTGAAAAAACTCGCGCCGCAATTAATGGTGAGTTTGACGAAAAAATTCAAAACTCAAACGTTAATGTGAGCGAAAACCGCATTGATTCAAAAATTGGTAAACTAAAAAATATTGAAATTTTATATGCAGAAATTAAAGCCTTTGTAGATACTATCGACAGCACAGAAACTACACTACAACCGTTCTTCTACAATGCCTTCTGCTTAGATACACGCGTCAAACTTCCTTTCCTTGATGTAACTGGAAAAGAAATTCGCTTCGTTGCCCTAACAAAATAGTCCAAACGGACAAAAAATCAGACTGTTTATCATCAGTCTGATTTTTTGGTAGTTTTATTGATGACTGGTTTCAAAATAAGAAAGAACAAAATATTTCCAATCGTAATCCCACATGCAAGCGCCACCGCTGAACTGATAACGTCGAAAAATGTAGCGGCGGCGGATGCCGTTTCCCCCGTAAACAGCTCTTTAAAAACTTCGTAAAACGTGATTCCCGGCACGACCGGCACAAGGCCCGGAATGAAGTAAACTGTCGACGGATACTTCCGAATGTAGCTATATGCAAAGCTTAATGTGCTCAAAATAAGCGAACAAAAGAAGCTTGTGATAAAAACGCCAAATCCATTTGCGCTAAGTAAAAAATAGCCGAGCCACCCCGCTCCACCAACAATGCCCCCAGCGATAATCGTCTGTTTCGGAATACGGCATAAAAAGCCGAATGAACACGATGCGATAAAACTAAAAACAAACTGATAGATGATTGTAAACGCCATTTTAATGCCCCTTTCACGATACGATTAAAATTACAAGTGCCACACCACAGCCAAGTGCAGCCGCAACAAACAAACTTTCAAATAACCGAATGATGCCCGAAATATAATGGCGCGCCATCAAATCGCGAATGGCATTCGTAATTCCGATTCCCGGTACAAGCGGCACAACCGTCCCAATCATCGTCAAATTAATATTCGTGCCAATAACATGATGAATCATATAGCCGACTAATCCGCCGATAAAAGTCGAAACAAACTCAAAAATAAATGGATAGTCCGCCAAATTCGTTAGCTTTTGAAAAATAAAATAGGCAAGCACGCCCGAAATGATGCTGCTTGGTAAGTCTGTCCAATTGCCGCCAAAAATAAGAACAATTGAACCACTTAAAAGCCCCGTAAAAAGGAGCTGTTTCCACATGGCATCATTGGAGTAATCTAAATCGAGCTGTCTTAATTGCTCGTACATTTCCGAAAGCGAAATTTGATTGTTCGCATAGTCGCGGGAAATTTGATTGACCGAAACGACCTTTTCTAAATTGTAACCGCGCGTATCAATTCGCAAGAAACTACTTTCAAGTAAATTGGTTTTCACAAAAACGCCCGAAAGCGTAACATATGTATAATAGCTTTTAGCAGCCACTTCTCCCATACTTTTCCGAATAATCCGCTCCATCGTATCTTCCACGCGAGAAGTTTCTGCTCCGTTTTCAAGCAAAATTTTCCCTGTCAAAAGAGCCGTTTGAATAATAAATTGGTTTTCACCATTTTCCATCTCCACCCCACCTTTTTCACTCCTTCTCCATTATATTTCCTACCTTTCATTTCGTCAAAAAAAGCTCATGACGCGAAAGGTCACAAGCTTTTAATTTCATTTTGCCATTTCTTGAATTCCTGATCCTCAGGATTCGCTAATAAAATATAGTTGATTTTCCCAAGAAGTGAAAGTTTATAGCGGAAAGCTGCGTTTTGTGTAACCTCAGCCGCTTGTATATTTTGGCGATACGCAAGGTGACTTGTCAGCCCATACTTGGTCGCAAAATAAGCCTCCTGGCGCACTGTTTTCCGGTAGTTTTTAGGAACTTGCACTTTTTCATTGACGACTAAACCTGTCACTTTTTGCTGGGATTTTTTAGTCAAAATTTGTGTTTTCGCTTCATTTACCGTGAAATTCATAGCTTCCAAAAACAATTTTGCCTTGTAATACATTTTTTTCGTATCAAAATCACCAGAAAAAGTCATATCATCTGAATAACGCGTATATACTGCACCCATTTCTTTTGCAACTCGCCCAATATAGTCATCAAATGGCTTTAATACAATATTCGAAATACACGCAGAAGTCGGGGCACCTTGTGGTAAACAGTCATGATAGCAACATAAACTCGCAAATAGTGCGCTTACACTCTTAGGAAATAGCGCTCTTGGAAAAGCAAAATTCATCACATCTTGAAATAAAATACTTCCAAAAAAGTTTTCAATATCTAATTTTAACACGTATTTTTGACCTACATGCCCCGCCGCATTATCTAAAATACTAACACCCGTTTTATAAGCAGTGGCAAATTCGGAAACCGGTCGCTCGGATAAAACAGCAAATAAAATGCGCTTTTGCACCGTTTTAAGTAGCGGGCTAGGCGCACAAATCGTCCGCTCACTTCCGTTCCGCTTCGGCACCTGAAAAAGCGTGTAATGATCTTCAATATGGTTAGAAATCGCGTACAACGCCCCAATTTGTTTTTCTTTTGACCAATCAGACGCGCCAAATAATTGTAGCGAATACAGGAAATCATTGATTTGTGCGTTCGTGGCATAGCCAAACACATCTTGATTTTGCATAACGCTCACACCTTTTTGTCCAAAATAAAAGAGGCAATACTAAAAATCGATCCGTAAAATGCGGAGATGTACTTGCCGACAGGCCAGCACATTTTAATGTGCAGTTGTACATTGTAGCATTTTATGGCTAATGCTCGAATTCTTGTGTTCAGATGACGACTCGCCATCCTTGTCTAACTATGTGATTAGACAAACTATTGCCTCTTCAAGGCGATTATAACATAATCATGTATGAAAAACAGTGAAAATCTGTTAAGCTAGCACTGAAAAAAATTTTTTGTAAAAAAACAAACTTTTTGCTATGCTGTATCGTCTATTAGGTATATGCATATTGAGGGGGCCCCTGTTCGATGAAAGAAGAAATACGCCATCATTTTGTTGAATGCATAACCGTCTACCAAGCTGACTTTTATCGTTTGGCATATAGTTATGTTAAAAATGAAGCGGATGCACTGGATATCATCCAAGATGCCATTCAAAAAGCGCTGCTAAATTTAAACTCTATTCAAAAACCAGAAGCGCTAAAAAGCTGGTTTTATAAAATTGTCATTCGAACGGCGATAGATTTTTTACGTAAAAATAAAAAATTAAAGCTGGTCGACGGAGAAACTTTAGAATTAATTAGCCAGCAACACGTGGATTGCTATGAAGATATCGATTTAAAAGAAGCGCTTGAACGACTGCCTATCAAATATAAAACTATCATCGTCTTGCGTTACTTTGAAGATTTGCGGATTGACGAAATAGCCGAAATTATCGGCAAAACCAGCAGTACAACTAAAACAAGGCTTTATAAAGCCCTACAATTACTTCGCATGGATATTCGCAAGGAGGATTTATTCGATGACAAATAAGAACTTTCAGAAACTAAGAAGAGCCTATAAAAACATTCCCATCCCAAGTGAATTAAATGAACGTGTCAATCATGCTCTACAAACTCAGCCAAAGAAAAAAAAGCACTTTCTAGCTTGGAGCGCATGTAGTGCCGTAGTAGTTTGCTTGATGTTTTTCGTTGTAGTGATGACGAATTCAACAGTTGCAAATGCAATGCGGAACGTGCCCATCTTAAATCAAGTTATTGCCGTCGTAACAGGTAGTCAGTTTAAGGATAAGACTGAAAAAAACGAAGCCTCAATTGAAACGCCTGAAATAAAGGGACTTTCAAATGATGCCTTTGCGAAACAAATCAATAATGCTTATATCCAAACGAGCGAAGAGCTATACCAAGAATACAAAGAATATGTTTCAAAAAAAGGTGAGCACTATAGTGTTACAAGTTATTATGACACACTTGTTAACACCAAGCAGCTTCTTGTAGTTCGCTTCACAGTGGAAAAGACCATGGCGAGTAGTTATGTTCAAAATGAATATATCACACTTGATAAAGAGAAGCAGAAACTGGTGCGCTTAGACGATTTATTTAAAGATGATGATTATACCGTGATTTTACAAGAGTATATTAAAGCACAAATGAAGGCGGAAATGTCAGCAGATGATTCGGATAAAATTTATTGGGATGAAAATGAACTGGAACCTATTCTAACAAAAGAATACTTTGAAAATCATTTTTATATTGATCAAAATCGCAAACTCGTTATCACTTTTGATGAATATGATGTTGCCCCTGGCTACATGGGTCCGATATCATTTGTCATCCCAACTGAGGCCATTCAAGCTGAGCTAACAAATACAAATTATATTTACTAAAGGAGTTTTTTAAATGCGTAAGAAAAGGACGCAGAAAAAGCGAGTCGGAACACTGTTTCTGACTCTCTTCGTCCCACTTTGTATTATCCTATTGCTTTTACTTTGGAGAGTACCAAGCTATTTCACAAGTCAAGCAAATGAACATTCCACTGTTTCAACCAAGCGTACACAAGAAAAGCCAGATAAAATCAAAAAAGAAAAACCAAAAGCTCCTCCTGTGGAAAAAATAGACAGTAAAACAGTCTTCCTTACATTCGACGACGGGCCTACCCCTTTTTTAAATCAATTCATGGATTTTCTGACAGCCGAAAAAACGCCAGCGACTTTCTTTTTTGTCGGCAATAATTTACATCAAGCCGATAAAAAAACATTCCAGCGTTTAAAAAGCTCTCCTTTCAAAGTTGGCCTACATAGTTACACCCACGATGCCAAATTACTTTACCGCAAGAATAATCCAACTTTCCTCGAAGAAATGAAGAAAATGCAACTACAACTGCAAGAACTTTCAGGGATTTCGACCAAGCTCATTCGAGCCCCTTACGGGAGTACTTACTTAACAGATGCTGAATATGCGAAAGCAAAAGGTGAAGGGTTTCATCTACTTGACTGGAATATCGATAGCAATGATTGGCGCTATAAAGATGATACAAATCAAGTCATAAAATCAGTTTTAGCACAGGTGAAAAACTTAGAAGATTCTGGTAACCCCCTTATCATTTTGTTCCATGAAAGAAAAAGCACGCTGAACGCACTTCCGTCTATTATTAAAGAATTGAAACAACAAGGTTATCATTTTAAAGCTTTTAGCGAAGATACACCATATTATCGGAATTTTAAAGAACGTTAATTAATCATTTTATTTGAGGAGGCAGCTCATGAAAATTCTTTTATTTTCTTGCAAATTTCTACTGGTTGTCGTACTTATTTTCTCCATTTTATGGATAGCAAGCATTCCTGTCGCAGGTGATTTTAGTGAATTTAAATCTCTCTTTTCTACTACGACAAGGTTTTTGCCAAATCATTACTGACATACAAATTCCTCGTTTTATGCTATAATTTTCGGGTAATGTTTTATTTTTCCAACTTTTGGCTAAAGAAACAACATGATATTGAAGAAACGAGGTGCTTTTCGTGACCGAAAGCAAAATGAACCCGAGAATTGATGAGTATTTAAGTAATGTAAAGCAGTGGTATGCTGAATCTGAAAAACTACGCTCCATTCTTTTAACGTGCGACTTAACAGAAGAATTAAAATGGGGCAAACCTTGCTACACATTTGATGATAAAAATATCGTTATCATTCAAGGTTTTAAAGCCTATATGGCTCTCCTCTTTTTTAAAGGTGCTTTATTACAAGATCCCGATGATATTCTTAAAAAAACTGGAGAAAATACGGTTGTTGGGCGTCAAATTCGCTTCACTTCCCTAGAAGAAGTCGAAAAACTTGAAGACTCCATCAAAGCTTACGTTAATCAAGCCATTGAGGTGGAAAAAGCAGGGTTACAAGTTCCTAAACAAGAAAAACAAGATATTCCTATCCCGCCAGAATTCCAAGAAAAACTCAATGAAAATCCAGAACTACATGAAGCATTTTTCGCACTCACGCCTGGCAGACAACGTGGTTATATCCGCCATTTTGCAGAGCCAAAACAATCCAAAACTAAAATAGCCCGCATTGAAAAATACATTCCAAAAATTTTAAGCGGAAAAGGTTTAACAGATTTTAAATAACGAAGTAAACCGGTTATCCTCGCGGATAACCGGTTTTTTACTATACTTCAAATAAGAGGATTGTTTCTGTCAATTTGTTTTCCAGACGTTTCCGTATTTCCTCATCAATTTGAAAAAAGGAATTACCGTACTCATCGACAACATTCCGCGTAGCAAGCGTATTAATATATGGCATATAGCGATGTAAAACTTTTTGAATGGCTAAAGCATCACCTAAAGTCGCCTCACAAATAATTTCGTAGTGCAGCAGCTTTTTCATAAGCATCTTCCTTCAAAATAAAGCTGTAACAAACTTAGCGCCTGATTGCGCCATCTAGAAACTGTTCGCCTAACCATGCCAAGTTTCTCCGCTATTTCATAGTCAGACATTCCTAAAAAGTAATAGTAAATAACCACTTGTCGGAATGTTTCAGGCAGTTCTAAAATACCATTTCTAATGACTTCATTTTTAATGATAACTTCACATTCTTGCACAACTATGAGTTTATCGCTCATAAACAGTTCATCTTTTTTTATAAAGCCAAGTTTAAACAGCTCACTTGGTGAAACTAGCGAAAGTGAAGTTTCCCTTTGACGCTTCCGTTCCAGCTCCTTATAAATATTCCGTACCTCATTTTTTAAAACTTTTTTACAATAAGCATCAAAAGTGTGTTGCTTATGCACACGATGTTTCTGATTTAACATAAGTCGTTCATCCCCTTTTCTTTGCTTTTTACTATCAGCATAAGAAAAGAAATTACTTGAAACATGCGCTTGCTATAAATAGGCTACTATTATGTCATAACCGGCAACCAATTTTGACATTTTCAAATTGGAATCCCACAGATTACGAAAGGCACAGAATATTTTTTATGCTAAATCTTAAAAATTCAAATGTGCTTATTCATAAACAATCCCCATTTTTTTACCAATAAACTGCTGGTATTTTTCAATGACATATTTTTTCTTTGCCCGACTTATATGAAATTGATCGTTGGTATATAAAAATATATCATCTGCCGTTATTTTTCTCACATAGGAAAGATTGATAATAACGGAATTATTAATTCTCACAAACAAATATGGGTTTAAATTTCTTTCAACGTTCTTTAGCCGACCATAAAAATTATACTCTTCCAATTCCGTTGTTAAAATATTCAATTTTCTCCCAAAAGATTGAATTACCAAAATATCTTTATTTTTAAACTGATGACGTTCATGTCCTTTTTTCAAAAAAACATAGTCAACTTGACTCATAATTTCTGCTATAGCAGCATCTAAATGAAGTGTAACCACTTTTTCAGTAACTGGTTTGATGATGTAGCGAAATGGCTGAACTGAAAATGTGTCGATTTCATATAAATCGGCGTTGGTCACATAAATAATTAGAGCATCTTTCTCGATAAAACGGAGTTTCTTTGCTGTTTTTATTCCATCTAAAGGTTTTTTTCCAATATTTAAGAAAATGATTTTGTAGTGAAATTCATTCGTTAGCACATACGTTAAAAAAGTTTCATCATCTTCAAAAATATCAATTTCCACCTTTTTCATCTCATTTTTTCTGAAGTAGCATAGCAATTCTTCTTCTAATTTAGTAGCATCCATCTTTGAATCATCTACAATTGCGATTCGCATTCATTATCCCACCTTTTTCTATGATTCCCCCTTAATCTCATTATAAATTGTTCATTTTATGCATACAATTTTATTTCTTATAGTATTAAAAGCTGCTGCGCGATCAAAAAGGATGATTTCGCAACAGCTTTTTTTCAAAAGAATTCGGCTTTACTCTTTTGAATTTTTTCTTCTTTTGCTGCTCCAAAACAATGTAAGCCCAGCCATTAATAGAACTAATCCGATAAATAAAGCCATTTTATCCATTTCGTCACCGAGCTGTGGCATCTCTTTCATTTTATAACGGTTTGATAGAAAATCTTTTGATGCGTCATCTGTTGAAGTCAGTGTTGTAATTTTCTCTTTTTCACTGTTCGTTATTTTCACAACAATTTCGCCGTTATGGCTGCCGTCCATCGTAATTTTCTCTGTTGCCCGGCATAGCGAGTAACCATCAGGTGCATCCGTTTCAATAAGCTCATATTCCCCGAACGGAACTGGCGCTGTTGTAACCTCACCATTTTTGTCAGTTGAAAACTCTTCTTTGCCATCTACCGGAACATATAATTTGGTCGTTAAATCCTTCAATTTGAATTTTGCAGGATTTCTCTTAATCGGTTGCTTCGTATCCGCATCTATTTTAATCACTTTAATTTGCTCTTTAATAACGTTTTCTTTTACTGTAACCGTTGTTGTAGCAAATTCAGAAAGAACATCATACTCCAGCTTAAAATGATGCTTTTCCACGTCCAACTGATACCCAAGCGGCGCCTCTTTTTCAAGCCAATAATAATCATCAAGCAGCAAATTGCTTACACTTGCCCGACCATCTTCAATTGTAATCGTATCGATTAATTCATCATCACTTGTCCGGTAAAGTTCATAAACCGCACCGTCTAGTTGCGCCATTCCTTGGGGCTTAGCTCCCGTTTCCGAGTCTTCCTTAATTAAAATAGCTTCGCCTCTTTGTTCTTTATCAAAAGCAGCAGCATTCACATTTGTGATTGCTACGTCTTGTCCTGCATATTCAAGTTTAAAAGGAATTTTTGCAGTATTTAATAAATAACCAGCTGGTGCAACTTCCTCCTGAAGATAATAATTCCCAAGTGGAAGTGCTTGTGATGTAGCGACACCCGTTTCACTGGTTTGAAGTTCAGCAACCCGAACGTTTTCACTCGTATAGACCCCGTAAACTGCACCTTGCAAGCTGTAGTATTGATTTGGCATCGCGGTACCAAATTCTTCACCTGTTTTAGCTAAGGAAACAGTACCTTTTTGCTTGGCATTATCCAAAATGATTTCAACCGTCTCAAGCGGCTTAACCGTGATTTCATGACGCGCTCTCAAATTATGATAACCATTCGGCGCTAAAGATTCTGAAGCCGTAACAATCGTCCCTTCAGGAATTCCTTGAAGTTCTGCAACTCCATTTGCATTCGTCACAACTTTCCGCTCTTGATCCCCGTAATTAAACTGAATCGTCGCGCCTGGAAGTGGCGCTTTCGTTTCTTGGTCAATTTTCATAATCCGAACACCGCCAAGTTTTTTAACTCTCACATTTAATTTCGCTTCCCCGCGGTCTTGCAATTTGAAATCTGTTAAGCTTTGAAAGTTAGCTCTGTGGTACACAATTGAAGCACCCACCACATTATCTGGAACTTTCGTAAATATTAGCGCCCCAGTAGAAGCTGCACTACGTTCTGCTTTAAGACGTAACTTAGTTCCCTCTTTTTGAACAGAAATATTCGCTGTATTACTGACAAGATTCAGCCAGTCTGTCACATTATTCGTATCATCAAGGACCAATTCCTGGCCTTCAATTAAAGTGATTTCCTGATTGTGCCATGAAGGTTGTGTGTTATGTTTTTGGATTTTCAAATTAATTTGATGTTTTCTATCCCAGTAATTTGGAACTGAAGTCCACTCTAAACTATCCCCAAATGATTCCCAAATCATCAATTGGGTGACCGCAAAATCCGTATACGTTTGGTTTGTATTTGTGAAACCATAATAAGCTATTTTAGATAGACGATCTTTCTCGGCATGGAAATATTCCTCTGCGTAATACCCATCAGATGAATCTGCACGAGCGCCCGAGTCAATACAAAAGACGTCCTTCCCGTCCATTTTCATATTCCAAATATCATCATTATTAGCGTAATGTCCATTTGAAACACTCGTTCCAGTATAATAATATCCAGTTTCATCCAGTTGTAAATATGCTGCAGATCCAGTTTTCGGAAACAAAACACTTACTAAAAGAATCGCTAATAAGATGATGCTAATTATTTTTGTCCCCTTTTTTCTTTTTTGCATTTTTCCCCATCCCTTCTCGGTAGTTGTGTTTTTCCATGGTGAATAAGACAACGCTCCTCCTTTCAAAACCATGGATTCTGAAAGAAAAACAAATTTCCTTTCATTACTACTACAAAATAATTTTGTTTTTGGGACAAAAAAAGCATGATTTTTAAAAAATCATACTCCTACTCTTCACTTATTTAAAAAAGATTTCGTAATAACTGGGTTAAAAAAGATCTTTCTTCGGATGAAAATTCGATTTTCAGTAAGGATGCTACTACTAGAAACAATGCTAGCACACAAAATACGATGATTATTTTTTTATAGCGATTCATGTTTGCCCCCGTCTCAATTCAAATAAATTATTCTCAGTATTATTTTTTATTGTATCACAAAGAACTACATGACGTCTACCTAAAATGCACAAAAAACCTATAGACGCTTTAAACCATCTATAGGCCCAATAAAAACCTTATTTAGGTAGTTGAATAATAAAAATACTACCTTTACCAAGCTCACTTTCGACACGAATATTCCCTTTATGTGCTCGAATAATTGATCTGGCAATGGCAAGTCCAATACCTTTGCCACGAGAGCCGTTATTTCGTGATAAATTCGTCATATAAAATCGATTAAAAATGTATTCCTGTTCCTCAATTGGTATGCCCTCGCCTGTATCCATCACTTTAATAATAACCTCATCTCCCGTATCTGCCGCTTGGACAATGACTTTTCCAAGAGCAGGCGTGAATTTTAAAGCATTGGCTAAAAGATTCGTGATGACTTGGCGAATTTTGTCTTCATCTGCAACTAATTCGATTTCAGGACTAATAATTTCTAACTCAACCTCTTTCGCCTCATACTGAGCTTCAAAATTATCACGCAAAGTAAACAACATTCTTTTTAAATCAAAAGGTCGAATATCTAGATTTTCGATATGGCTTTCAATCGCTGATATTTGCTCAATGCTCCCAATAAGACGAGTTAATCGGTCCACTTCGTCATAACAGCTTTTCAGACGCTCTGGAGTCACCGGCCAAATCCCGTCAATCATCGCTTCAATGTGCGCTTTTACAGTCGTTAAAGGGGTTCGAAGCTCGTGCGCTATATCTGTTGTCAAACGATTCCTTAATTCGTTTTGTTTGCCTAAGCGACGTGACAGTTCATTAATCGATAATACAAGCTCATTGATTTCAATTGTTGAACTTTCTGGCAGCATCGTTTCAAGCCGATTTCCTTCTGCAATTTCTTTTGTCTTCTCATTCAAGCGAACAAGTGGATAACTCAGTCGTCTAGACATCCATGTTACGATAAAAGTCAAAAAGAAAAAGGCAGAAATGGAAACAATGAGTAGATTCATTTTCATATCGCGCATAAAAGCAAGGTCATGTTTGGTATAATTTAATGGACCAACATAATGAATGTCTAACGTTGCAATTTCTCGACCATTCGAATCTTCAAGATTAAAAATTTTCGTCATTTCTTCCGTTTTAGTTGGGTTCTTTTCTTGCAGCGCTTTCATCTCTTTCTGGCTGTCAATTTGCTCACTTTCTGTTGGTGAGAAAATTGAATTTCCCGAAACATCAAATAGAATGTACCATTGTCCCTTAGTAGCAATAGATTCATTAATTTGCCTAAGCCGCTTCGTATCCCATGTATTCGCATCCTCATTGTAAGCGAGCAAAACGCTGTGTTCCGTTTGCTTAATCATTTCATTTTGTTTTTCCATAATGTATCGTTCAAAATGCGTATTCATTAAATAAGCTGTAATAAAACTAATTGAGCCAATAATGAGGACCGAAAGCGCTGCAAATCCGAAAATAAGTTGCGTCTTAATCGTTCGTTTTTTCATTCTGCACACCCAAATCGGTAGCCTTTCCCGTGTATTGTTAAAATAAACCTTGGTTTTTTCGAATCAACTTCTATTTTTTGTCGCAAATTCTTAATATGGGAATCAATCGCTCTATCGGAATTTATTGAATCACAACCATATAATGCCTCAACAAGCGCCTCTCGCGGAAAATATTGCGTCGGATTCATCGCCAATGTAACGAGTAAGTCAAACTCCTTTTTAGTCAAAAAAATCTCTTCTTCGTGTAAAAATACTTGCCGAGAGCCCGGATAAATAATTAATGTTCCTTGATCAAAGGCTAACTTATTATTCTTTTTGCTCATTAAACTTCCGCTTCGCCTAAGAACCGTTTCAACTCGCATAACAAGCTCTTTTGGGCTAAATGGTTTGACGATGTAATCATCTGCGCCCAATTGTAAACCTGTTAAAATATCTTGCTCTTTTGATTTGGCTGTAAGCATAATAATCGGTGTATCGTCCCCGCTTGCTCGAATTTCTTTGCAAATCTCTAAACCAGATTTATCAGGTAACATTAAATCTAAAATGATTAAATCTGGGCTACTTAACGTATATTTCTTGAATGCAGTTTCACCTGAATTTGCCCGAAATACCAGATAATCTTTGGCAACTAAGTATGCCTCTACAACATCTAAAATTTTAGGCTCGTCATCTACAATTAAGATTTTCAATGTGAACACTCCCCGCGCTGATGATTTATAAATATTTCTTTTTATGCAAATACTCCTCTTCATTGATGTGACCGCGCATGAATTCGTTAAGTAAAACTTGTTCAGGCTGTTCACTAGAGGAGGCAAATTCAATTTTTTCCTTCTCGCGACTCATCATGACATACATGAGAAAACTAATCGCTGCCATCATGACCACCCAGAAAAGCAGCATCAGAAGCATTCCAACCGTCCCCCCACCAAAAATATAGTCACACAAATCTCCAATCATTTTCACACAACTCCTTTTTCTACAGCACCTTGACTTGAGCCATCATACCGTTTTCCTCATGCTCAAGGTTATGACAATGATACATAAACACACCTTTTTGATTAAAGCGGATTTTTAGCTTGACCGATTCATTTGGCGCAATCACAACCGTATCTTTCAATCCCCGTTCATTGCCCATGGTAGCCCTTCCATTTCGGCTTACAATTTGAAATTGCGTACCGTGAATGTGAAATGGGTGATTCATATCCCCCATCATGCCACCTTCATTTGTCACCTCCCAAATGACTTCCGTACCTTGCTTCACTTCCTTGTCAATGCGATTCATATCAAATTTCTGCCCATCAATTGCGACCATATGCCCCATTCCAGAAAGCGTAATTTTGTCCACCTTCGCATCTTCAGTTTCCATAGGGGAATCAATTTGGTTAAGCACTTGTTGTGGGTTCTCGGTTCGAATAAGCGAATCCGCCACAATGAAACGTAAAACGGTTGCCCGACCGTCTTGTAACGCCACTTTCTTATTCCGTATTTTTGTAAAATCTAAAATAATTTCTGCTCGCTCACCAGGCGATAGTTTTAAATTTGTTAGCGACACTGGTTTCAAAAGAAGTCCACCATCAGTCGCGATTTGCGTGATTTTGGCACCATTTGAAAGGGCCAAGTTATACTCACGCGCGTTTGAACCGTTCACCATTCTAAGTCTAATTTTATCATACTTCACATCAAGATACGGACGGATAGTCCCATTGATGACTAAGCTTTCGCCTTGTGTCCCGTCGCTGTTTCGATCGTTCGCATAATCAAATTGGTTGTCTTCCGTAAAATTGCGGCCTTGTATAATCACTGGAAAGTCATTTTTCCCATAAGCTGAAGGAAGGTTTTTACTCTTTTGATTTTCATCATCAATATAAATTAAGCCGGCAAGGCCCTGATAGACTTGTTTTGCCGTGTTGCCTTCCGGATGAGGATGAAACCAGAGTGTCGCTGCATCTTGCTTCACAGTGAAGTTGACCTCTTTTTTACTATTTTCAGGAATGGTTTGGTGCGGCCCACCGTCTGAAACAGCAGGTACAACAAGCCCGTGCCAGTGGAAACTTGTTTCCTCGTTCAAACTATTTTTCGTTCGAAAGGTTACTTTTTGACCTTTCTCCAGCCGAATAACTGGACCTAAATAATTTCCATTATAACCAAGTGTCTTCGTTTTTTCACCTGTTTTTATGACTGATTCGCCAGTTTTTGCTTCAATATCATAAACGACCCTTTCATCATTAACCGTCGATGGCTCAAGTATATCCGGTATTTTCAGTGGCCGAGGCGCTTCATCTGGTTCTTCTTTTAAGGTAACAACTTTATCCTCCGCTCCCATATCCATATTGCAATGTTCATTTGGGGACATATTTTTATTCATCAGCCAAAAACCAATTAATAAAATACTTATCAGCAGTAAAACACCAATAACAATGCTCCAAATTAAACTTTTTTTCAATCTCACCCCTCCTTTATACATATAGGTTAGCAAAACTCTATGGAGAAAATATGGAGAATTTAGAATGCGCCTCCATATTTCCTCCACGTTATCATGGTATTGTATAAATGTAGTAAACAGCTTTTTGCTGTTTGCTGCCCCACCTAGTTACCAAAAGAGCGAACTGGCCTTGTCGCTTTTTTGGTTTTTTTTGTTAAAAAAAAGCAACAATCAAGTGGAAAACCATTTGATTGTTGCTTTTTTAATTATCTTCCAAAAACTCGTCGCGATAAGATGGATAGTTGCTAAAAAAGTATTTCGATACAATAAAATGTTCTGTTTCCTCGTAGTCTACTTTTTGAATTGTGTCCTCATGATTGAATAAAAAAATGGCAGCATCCGGACACGACTGAAGTGCACCGCGAAAGTTGGACTTCTTGACTGAATTCAATGTTAATTCAGAGCATATGATTGAAATATCCATTTAAATCATCATAACTTAGTTCAGACTCAACCACTTTACATGAAATTGCCTTAATTGTCATGATACCTTTCGGTGTATTGATTATGAATTCGGAAAATTCACTATGTATTTTTTCGTTAATTCCAGTTATTGTCATAGTACTTTCAATATTCATGGATTTAACTCCATAAAATAATATATCTATAGTAGTATTTAAATCTTCGACACTTCTGAGCAATAATGTATTTAATGATACACTATATTTCCAAATTCTAAATTTCCTTTTGTCAAAGTGATTTTTCAGCATTTTATTTCCTCCAAATAATCATACTATTTATTTTTGAACTTCAAGTATTGTCTAGGCGATTTTCCATCAAGTCGCAAAGATATTCGCTCATTATTATAGTCTAACATTTATGGACCACCTCAGACATTATAATAGGCGAATGTGTGGCGATAATAAATTGCGCCCCTTTCTTCGCTAAATTATTTATCGCCTGAAGCAAAGTTAGTTGGTGACAAAGCCGCTTCCGGTTCATCCAATAAATACACGCCATTTTCGGAAAAACGATTCAAAATGACTGCCATAAAAGCCTCACCATGCGATTGTTCATGAAGAGATACCCCGCCCCGTAAGAATCAATAATCGGATTCCCACCACCTTCTTTATCCAATTAATCTATCGTTGTAGCTAAATTATACAAGTTTTCTGCTCTTAAAAAGAAAGATTGATCTGCTCGTTTTATTCCCTTCACAACCCGAATTGCATCACTTAATTGGCTATGCGTTTCTTTCGTATAGAAAGTAAAATTTTTTGTACAGCTTTCTGGATTCAATCCGTAGTTAACCGCCATCGCTTCTAAATAAAGTCGATTTTCCCATGCCGTTTCCGCCAACAAAAAACGTTATATTTTTATCAAAAATAAGTTCTTCGGTCTTTTGAATTGAATGATTAAATATTTTGAACCTCATAACTTTTTCTTAACTATTTTAATATTTTTTCTTTATCTCAACTTCACCAAAATCATCTTGCGAAAATTGACTGTCATAAACAGAGCACCAATCCGTTAATAACCTGCTTCTTAGGAGGTCTTCTCCTAAATTTTCTATTTCTTCTAAACTTGTGCCCTTCTCTACGAAATATTTCTCTATATCTTCTTTATCTTTTGTAATGACTTGTTCGTCATCTAGTATAGTTATTCCTTTTGTTAATATTTTTGCTTTGACATCATAAATATAGCTAATCTCTGTAAATAAGTTATCTCCAAATTGATACATAATTACGATTGTCACCTTATCCTTTTTCGTAATATGTTGCTTGCTCTCTACCATATCCTCATTTATAAATGAAAAAATGTAGTACATATCTTTTACTCTCATTGGAAGCGAACTTTTCTCATACTTTTCATAAAATATTTGCTCTCCTATATTATCAGCACCAGCACGATTCCATTGCTCCATACCTTCCACTCTTGCTAAAGCAGCACCACCATTGCCAGGCATATCTAATGCCTCTCTTTCATCATAAAAAATCTCATCAAATATATTCTCTGCCTTGGTACTTTGTGTAATGTTTTTGGTCGAAACAAACGCCACAACTATCATTAATAATAGCACGACAATTGCTATGATTTTTGTTCTCTTTTCCATAAGTTCATTTTCCTTCTTCTGCATAAATTTTTAGTTCATTTAGATCGTTTTCTAAACTTTTTATAAAATTATATGATGCTGGAGATTTTTCCTTTAAGCTATTGAGCCTCTCAGATTCTGTCAGCACCCGTTCCGTGTTCTTGTAAGGAACATCATATCGTTCTTCAAATTTTGTCTGGTATGTTTCACCATTAATTGTATATTCAAAAACAGGCGTTTCCGATTTTAGTATTTCAGATTTGACATATTCAAAATCTACGTTGTCTTTAAAAGCCCCCGCCCTTGTATATTTCCCATTCTTAATATCACTATAATATTGATTAGAAGCTGTTTCATAACTTATCTTTTTGTTATCCATCAAATGAAGTATATTCACTGCATCCAAATCGGCTTTATAATCATCATTCCCTAAGATTGCTTTCATTCCTGCCGCTTGCGATGTCGCATCCCCTCTCCATCCTGATAATTCATTAACAAACTCATGATTAAATCCTTTTCCATGAATTAGCCCTACACCATTCGCTAATCTAAAATAATTATCATTTAGATTGCTAGCCATCGTTATCATTTGATGTGTATAGTCGGCTTTGCCCGAATACTTCTTATAAGAATTCCATAACTCTTCAAATTTTTCATCAGATAAAGACCCAAAATACTTTTCAAAGTGTGTTTTTTCTGTTTGATATATATAACTATCTTTTTCTAGTTTTGTGTCTACCTTCCCAGAAAAATAATTTTGTATTATGAGTTCAACACGTAAGCTTTTAATCTCCTCATCCTTTAGACCTAGTTCTTTCATAATTTCTTCGATACTTTTCGTTGTGACCTCAATGTTTCCATCATCTTTCACCTTATATGTAGAGAAATAAAAGTCGAGGTTCCCCGCTGTTTGGTCCCAAGTGAATCCCTCGTACGAGATTGAACCTAAAATTCGAAACAAAAAATAATCTTTTCGTTGTTGAGAGAAATGAGGGAACTTTTTATCTAATCCTTCTTTTAATGTATAAATTTGTTTAGCTGTTTCTTCATCAAATCCAAATTGCTCTTGCAAAGCAAGGAGAAACTCATGTTTTGATTTTCCTGCTAAATCACGCATGTCCCACTTATCATGTATACTTTGTTTTAGGCATTTAGTTTCTCTCCTCTAAGAGAAACACCAATAATTTCTTCTACCACATTTCTTGGTACATAACTTAATCGCTTGTTTTGATAAAACGGATATCCTCTTTGTACCATAATTTGCTTTGCTTGTCGAATAATTGTAGAAGCGGTATGTGGTCTATAGCATAATTCGATTAAATCATTTTTTGAAACTGTATTTATAGTAAGCTTATTCATTTTTCAAATTACTCCTTTCTTTATTATCAAAAAGATCATTAAACTTTTGGTAGATTGCTTTTCCATTATGAACATTATGTTGTTTCAGGGTAGCCACTAAATTATTTTTCTGTTTTGTTTCTAGAACAGGTATATAGGTTTGTAAAGAGAAATTGTATTCTTGCATTTCAAAGTAATCTAGTGTCATAAATTGAACAAATGTAATTCTTCGTTGAAGCTGCTTGAAGGAGTCTATTGTTTTTTTGCATCCGAAAATTTCATCATAAAATTGTTTTGGACTGTAAGGAGAAGTGATGATAAACAGGTCAACCATAAGAGATTTATCAAAAAATCGACTAGGTGCTTTAGGATTTTCTCCATAAGGATCAAGCATTTTTAATAAATCATCATAAGGAAAAGTTTTTGGTCTCAATTCATCTAAAATGACTATGTGTTCTCCTTCATAATGTTGAAAACTGTCTTTTGATGAACCTGTAATAAAATAGTTTTTTTGTTCGGCCGAAGCATATTTTTTCGCTAAAACTGTTTTACCAGTTTCCGAATTTCCATAAATCCATATTACTGTAATGGGCTCTCCACTGTTTTTTCGATTAGTAAGCCAAATTTTCGCCTTTTCTGCCTGTACTTGTTGATGAACATCATTAATTTGCTTTTTTGCTTTAGCAAATTGTGAACCTGTTAAATTTGAAATTACTTCTTCTTTGGATAATTCTCCAGTTCCTAAACGGTCGAGGAAATCTCTAATGATTTCATTATCTTTTATCAGCCCTCTTTGTGTTACCTTTTTTGAAATAGTATTCATTAAAGCAGGATAATCAAAATTCGCTTTGACTTCCTCTATGGCGTATTGATATTTTTCTTGCGCTTCATTTGTTCGGTGAATCAAGTAAGAATAAGCATTGTTAACATTTCCTCGCCATTGTTGGAAGGAAGATACCTGTGGTTCATTGATAAGCTTTGCTAGTTTTTCTAAACTTCTTGGATTTTTAAACTGTAGGACAACATGGACGTGTTTTTCAATTGGTTCTCCGTTTTCGTTCGTATCTTTGTCATGTATGATTCCTGCAATTTTCACAGGCTGTAATTGGTTTATTAAGGTTTTAAAAATACTGGTGATTGTTTTTCGTTTAATTGATTTTGGTAGATGTTGTAATTGTTGTTCATACATCACATTCACTGCTCTTAGTGTAGCCATCTGACAAGCTCCTTTCATGTCTAACTTGGTCAAACTTTATAAGGTTTTAGTTGAATTTTGACAAGTTCAAATTTTTGTTAAAAAAGCTCATATAGTCTGGTATAATTCAAATTTTTCGAATTTTTGACAATTTTATATGCGGTGGTATAACAAGCCCTACCACCGCATTAATTGTAGGTTTTGATTGAAATTTGGCTATGAAACATAAAAATTAATTTATCGTGGTGTTTGTGGTGCTTCTTTGCTTTCGTTCCGAGCAAAAGCACCACGAATTAACTTCGTTTTGTGCCGATTAGCCATAAACTGAATTTTTTGCGCTCAAAGGTTGAGATAATGTAATCTGAATATAAACTTGCTGCATGTTCCTTTATTTGCTCTTCATGCTCTTTCAATATTTTTTGTGCCTGTGCCTCTTTGGGAACTTTGATAAATAGTTTTAACTGATCTTGGGTTAAATCAAGTACAGATTTTCTAACTGCTTGATTAAATCGAGTAACTGAACTGTTTTCTATTTGCAACTTCACATTTGCCTGATTATTTGCTCTAGGAAGTTGTTGAGTTTGTTTCAAAAAACGTCTAAAACGTAACGTACCAATGTAGGATTCTCCTAAATTGAGTAAAGAATCGTTTCTAAGTCGGTTAATGATTTCTGGAAATAACAAAACTATTAACAAGATAGGTGCGGCTATACTAATCAATTGAAACAAAGCTATTATTTTTTCAAATATGCTAGAAATGAGTTGAGAAACTGGAAGGAGACTGGAATCATTTTCTGCATATCTTTGTATGGCTTTAAATAGCAATAAAAAGGCAATTGAACTAATAAAGATTGTTCCTAGAACTTGCGTAAAATTGTAGACTTTAATAAAATATGATTTTTTTATCATAAAATCCCTCTTTCTGTATAAAATGTTGGAGTTAGAAGTGGTAGCACTTGATATGGATGTTCGCTATCTATCACCTGTATTAGTCCTGTACCTTTCCCTATAGGTATAACAATTCCCTCAGGGTTTAAATCAGGAAAAAGAAATTGTGTCGTTTTGCTACTGATATTGCCAATTTGAACCAATACATTTGCTTGTTCCCGTACACTTACTGGTACAGCATTAAAGTCAAATCGTTGTGAGACTAAAATTAAGTGACAGCTAGTTGCACGCCCTAATAAAGCGATCGTGCTGAGCAATGACATGAAAGAATCTTTGATTTGTTTATTTACTCCTTCAGAGAGTGCTAAAACTTCGTCAATCACTATTGTTAAATGTTCAAATTCATGTGTAGAATCTTTATATAAGGCTTCTTGTCTTTCATAAATCGTATTTAATACAGAGCTCATTGCGTCATTGACTTGACTAACAAAGTCACTTTTTGAGCGATTCTTTTCAGGATGAATGACCAATAAATCATGATTTTTGCCCATCTTGAAGGACTGTCAAATTTTGGATCAATAATGATTAGCTTGGATATTGTGTTTAACATTTCAAGAAGATACGTTAGAAAATAAGATTTTCCACTCCCAGAATTTCCAGCAATCACAATGCTTGTAACTTTTTTATAGTCAATACCTAAATTTTTCATGATAGGGATTTGATGATCTTTATCTCTATTAGCATATTCTGCTAAATTGGAGACAATCAGTCGTTCACTGATACCTTTAAAACATGGGAAGAATAAAGCTCTTTGTGTATGAATATCTTCTGTATCAAGCGGCATAAAATAAGCTGAATTTTGCTTTAACAAGGTATATCTTGGGTAAAGACTGGCATTGGCGATAATGAAAATCTTTTGATAAAGTTCATCATCAATCAGATAACCCGCAGGGGTTCGGGGAACGAATAAGAATCCGTCCTCCTGAACCTCTACAAAAAAAGAACTTGTATAAGTTGATTCTCCATTCATAGATAGAGCCATGTTCAAACTTTGATTTAAATACTTTTCAATAGCAATGTTCTCCATTACTTAATTACCTTGAATCCGTCAGCTTTGAAATAGACGTTATTCCGAATCTCAATACCCTGTAAATTATCAAATTCCACTAAAGATAGAAAAGGTGGTAAGATTGCTTCCTTTTCAAATTTCACACTAAATGAATTTAAACCTTTTTGGACGAACCAAAGCTTGTAGCCTTTGATATTTTCAGTACGTTGTTTGTCTACATATTCATACTGCGTTTCAATAAATGAAGTAGTACATTGCGTAGGTACATCTGCTACTATAAATTTTCGAGCTGTAGCTTCTGAATATTGATTTGATTGTGTAAATGATGTTCTCATGGATAAAATCCTCCTAATTTTTGCTGATTTTTATGAAAACAAAGAATTTGCAACTTCTTTGTTTGTAGGCTGAATGAATTGCGAGTCATTCAAAAGTTATACCAAAGTTTTGTGCACTGAGCTTTGATATATTCATCTTAGAGGATTACTTGCGAAATTAGTTGTTAAGCTGGTTGTTAATTTTCGTCTATTCCAACAACTAAACGAACAACTGAAATTTGAAGCATAAAAAAAGAGCATTTCTGCTCTTTTTTGTTATTATTTAGCAAACGCTAATAAATCTTCTTCTGTTAAAAATAATAGTAAGTTGTTTTGAATATGGATAAAATTTTCTATAGCGAGAAGAATATCTTCGTTTAATATTTCCTGTAATCTATGAATGACTTGACTATTGTTTGTGAAATAGCCGGGAATGATTTGATTGTTAAAATGTGTATCTTCATACCATTGTTGAAAAGCTTCATTCATTTCTTCTTTAGAATTAAAGTCAGATGTTTTTAATACTGGGCTTTCCTCGAAAGTGGGTCTATAATTGCGAGTTGTTCCATTATTTCTTGAAGAAATGACGCGTGCAATTACTCTATCAATATCTTCCTCCTTTGTGAATGTAACTTCTGGGACTTCTTCAAAAATTACACCATACTTAGAAAATTTTTCAGATAACTTATCATCTGGGAGTTCTCCGTTTTGCATCATTTTAAACGCTAACGAAATAAGTTCGTTTTTTTCAGCACGTTCTTCTTCTGATAAGGGATTTTCACTGAATTTCTCGTAAGTATCAAAGGTCAAGTTTATATGCTCAGATCGTGTTGTTTTGACGGGTACAGTTGTTTGAAATGATTCTGATAAATCTTCTTCTAAAAATTCCTGAATGAGTTGTTTGACTAATAATCCAAGTTTAAAAATTGTATTGTCTTTTAGCTTTTTTACAACGCTGGGAACTATATCTTTGTTGAATTGCTTATTAATCCATTGGTTGACTTTTGCGTTAATTGTTGAAAAATTAAAATCATCAAAGATTGTATCTATAACTTCTACTTGAAACGAAGAGATACATTTTTCTTTGCACATTAACCACATTTTTTCTGTGATATCCCAGCGGTCAATGACAGTATCATCATTGATAGGTTTCGATCTAAAATCTCTTTCGATATTTATAAACTTTCCTTGAAACATGAATTGTCTATCTAATTCTTTATTTACAGAATCCATATAACTTTCGTCAGATTTCAAAAAATTGTATCGCTGTAAATTATATTCCGCAAACATTTCGGCTAGTGATAAGACAGCATTTTGAGAAGCAACATTCATCTTATCTACATCTGCATATAATTCTGAGTGTATGGCTAAATCTTTTAGTCGAATGGTAAAAAACAGTTTGTCGAACAGTTCTCCTAGAGTTTTTTCCCATTCGACATCATTTCCAAAGATGAGTTCTTGGGGAGATACTTCAAATACATTTACATAATTTTGTAAAACTGTTTCTGTAATGAAATTTCCACTTTTAGGACAATCCCCTTTTTCAATTCGGCTGATGGCTGCTTTATCAGATATGTATTCCATAGTAAATCCGTTACTTACACGTAACTTTTTGCATCTATCGGAAATTTGAGGAATTAACAATGTTTCTAAATCAATCATATTTACACCAACTTTAAATATATTATAATTTATTATTATACACGCGAACGTGCGTTCTTTCAATAATTTAGTTTTAGTTAGCGAAAAAAGGACACTAAAATTTTGAAACTATGCATATGACAAAAATTATGATTAAATAAATGCAATAACACTATAAAAGAAGTCAACAGCCACTATGTTCTCCTAACGTCGCTGTTGACTTCTTTTATTGGTCATGTCGTTTTGTGGGAGCCCCGAAGAACTCACAAAATAGCTAATACTTAAGCAGGTTCTCAGGACGTTTTAGTGTAACATGACCACCGTTTGCAGAAACAGATGATCTAATCGTTGTAAAAATACAATTCTTGCCCCTCTAAATCTAGCAAAATAGGTGATGAAAAATTAAACATGTATTTTTTCTTTGGTTCTTAATTCGTCCATTTGTTTTTCAAGGGTATTCATGTGTTTCAAAAAATTTTCAAAGAAGAGACTGAAAATTTGCGCATTGGCACTGTATTCTAGGATAATTTTCTTTTTATTTAAAGGAACTTGTTTACAACTAAAAAACTTATCTAATAAATCTAAAACATTTCCCCATGATTGTAATTGTTCCAACGTATCTTTCATTTTATAAATATCTTGATGTGTAATCGCTTTAATTGGTTGCTTCTTTTTTGTGAGTATTTTGGTTTCTGTTTTCATCTTTGAGCTCTCCTTTTATACTAGTTCCCTTAATTTCATCTGCATTACAGATAAAAAGCAATATCTTTATTACAGATATCTATAATAAGTGTAGGTGATGAAGATGAAATATAAGAATATTCGTTCAATAAGAGAAGACAATGATGTAACTCAACAGCAAATGGCTGAACTATTAAACGTTTCTCAAAATACTTATTCTCAATATGAAACTGGAAAGATTGAATGGACAGCCAGCACATTAATTAAAATAGCTGATTATTTTGATGTCAGTGTGGATTATCTTTTGGATAGAACTAAAAACAAGGAAATACTAAAATAGAAAAATTTGAAGTTAAACTATCCCACGAGTAGATATTTTGGAATGATGAAATTTTTGGTTATTTGGCAATAAATAGTTTAGATTGATGAGATTAAACTAATTATTTTTATTTATAAATTATAATTTACTTTAAGTTATTGCTTGTTTATAATTGATTTTGAGTACTGTTAGAATAGTTTACTCTAAACTTATAATTAACTTTGTAATGGGGGGATATAATGAGTAATGTTGATAATGGAGGAGCTATTGCTATCAAAGGTTTTAATTATCAAAAAGCTTCTATAATACTTGTGATGATTAATAATTATGAAAAAAATAACTTTAAAGTAATTCCCGAATCAAGTGAAGATTTTGAGATTAGTTTTGCAGATATGCATTTTTTTATTCAAGTAAAAGGAACTAAAAAACTATCTATCCCTAATTTGACAAAAAGAATTAAGAAACCCTCAGGACAGATTACACCATCTATTATTGAGAAAAATTTAGTACCTGGAAATGATGAAGATAGAAGAAAAATATTTCTTTGGGATTTAGTAGAAACAACAAAAAGAGAATTAGTTAGTCAAGGTGGAACACTAGTTTCTCCTTTATACTGTTTATCTAATGAGCAACAGCAAATTGTAGAGCAATCATTGGAGTTGGATGAGCACCAAAAAAAGAGATTATATAATCAAAAGATATACATTACTCCATTTTCAAATGACTTGAATTTGGCTTTAACAATGTTAAAAGGCGAGATGGTTAATAAAAACTTACTAGTGACTAATGATAGAGCAAGAGTTGTGTTAGGTGAACTCTCATTAGAAATAGACCAAAAAAGTGAGATACCAGTATCTAATGAGAATGATGTGAAAAGAAAAGAAATTAGTGGAGAGTATTTAAAAAAGGTATTTGTAACTGTACAGCAAAAAGAATTGTTTGATCAAGTTTTGAATAATTTATCAGTTAATTCAATTGTGAAAAGCAATGTAGCAAAAATAAAATTACGAATACCGTTACTATATCGAACTTTAAAAGAGCAACTAAAGGAAAAAGTAAGTTTTGATTTGATTATGGATAAGAGTGACGAGGATGCAATTAATTACCTCAGAGATTTACTAATAAGTATAGAAACAGAAATCAGTACAGAATTATCCATTGCTTTGGCAATAGATTGCTTTTGTGAGATAGGAGAACAGTATTTATGATAATAAAGTCCTTTTCAATAGTAGACTTTAAAAATAAAGAAGCTCAAAATTTTTGTTTTGAAAGTAAAACTAATCTAATAGTCAGTAGAAGCAATACTCAGGGAAAATCAAGTCTTTTAAAATCAATGTATTTTACTTTAGGATTTGATGTTAGACAATTCCCTAGTGGTTGGGACATTAATGATATGTATTTCCAGATGGAAGTGAGAATAGCTGACTCTGACTATACTATTACTAGGCAAAAAGATATTTATAGAGTGAGCGATGAAGTTGACTCCATTAGTGTAAAAGAATACTCTGAGTGGTTACAAAAGAAACTCAATATTAATATGAAATTAGCCAATGTTTATACAAAAAAATTAAGCAATGTATACTCATCTGCATTTATTTTACCATTTTATATTGATCAAGATGATTCTTGGGATGGAGGAATGTATAAAAGAGTATCAGATACATTAAATCAATATAGTGGGATTCCTAAAAATATTTTTGAAAGTGTACTTTCTCTTTCTGATATCGAAATTGATGAATTGCAAAACACTCTGACTAATTCTAGAAAAGAAAAGAATACAGCGGAGTCTATAATTAATAATTTTTTTAAGATTGTTGAAGAATACAAAGAAGAAAATGAAAATATAGATGGAGTAACAAGGATTGATAAAGAAGCGCTAAAAAAAGAAATTGATCGTTACCTTCGCTTGGTAAATGATTTTAATGAAGAAGCAACCGATTATAAAGTAAAATTGCTAAATAAGCAAGAAATATTAGATATGCAAAAGCAAGAATTTTCTGAGTTAGAGCAACTTTTAAAGATGAATAGAAAAAGATATAATTCTATCAAAACAGAGTGTAAATTTTGTCATTCTCAATTAACTGTAGAGCAATCATTAACTCGTCTTGATTTGTCAAACAACGAATTTGAAATTTCACTTTTGAAAGATGAAGTTCAAAAAGAAATTCAAAAGTTAACTGGTGAAATTAAAGATTTTAAATTGAAACAAATTATAGTTGAGCGTAAAGTGGATGAAATCAATTCAAAAATCCAAAAATCAAAAGAGTTATTAACAATCGATGATTACGTAAAGGTTACTGCTAAAAAAGAAGCTATTAATGAAATGGAAAATCTAATTGAAAAACAGATTTTAATGAAACATAGATTGGAAGAAACAATTAAGGTACTAATCAAAAAAATTAAAGAGTTAAAGAGCGAAAAAAGAGAGTTAAGAATGTCGCTTGAAAAAGATTATGATATTCAAATCTCTCATGTAAAAAGTATTTTGACTGGTGTCAATCTGAATGAATTAAAATTTCTTGAATTTAAAAAAATTGAAGGTAGTGGGATGAACAAAAATAAGAAGTATCTGGCTTATTATTTAGTGTATTTCAATCTAGTAAAGAAATATGGTTCTTATAAAATACCATTTTGTATAGATTCATTTATAAAAAATGAAATAGCAGGAGATAATGCTATTGAGATGTTTGGTGCTGTTGAAAATTATTTTTTTGATGATAACATTCAATCATTTTTTTCGATTGTTTCAGATAACCTTAAGCATTTAAAACATGAGAAAGATTATAACAAGGTAGTAGTGTCTGGTAAATTACTGTCAAAAGATAGGTATGATGATATCAGTTTGAAATTCAATTTTGAAGTTTAGCCCCCTGAACTCTCCATCAAGAATTAATAATTAAAAGAATACGCAAAATCAAACCCTGCTAAGAAAAAATCTTGGCAGGGTTTTTGGCAGGGAACTATTCAAATTTAAGTGTTTTTTCTCCGTTTTGAGTACCAAGAAATGCAGTTAAATCAGTGTTTCCCGTTCAATTTGTATTAGCCTTTTACTCCCACTCCACCGTCGCTGGTGGTTTACTCGTCACGTCATACACAACACGATTCACATGCTTCACTTCATTCACGATTCGCACAGAAATTTTCTCCAGCACGTCCCACGGGATGCGCGCCCAGTCGGCTGTCATGCCGTCGATGCTTGTTACGGCGCGGAGGACGACAGTGTGGTCGTATGTGCGGCCGTCACCCATGACACCCACGCTTCGGATGTTTGGTAGGGCTGTGAAGTATTGCCAGATTTCGCGTTCAAGACCGGCATTTTTAATTTCTTCTCTTAGGATAAAATCGGATTCGCGGACGATTTCTAGTTTTTCTTCCGTCACCTCACCGAGTACGCGAATACCGAGGCCTGGACCTGGGAAGGGTTGGCGCCACACAATTGCGTCTGGCATACCGAGTTCCGTTCCGAGTGCGCGCACTTCGTCTTTGAATAGCGTATTTAATGGCTCAATCAATTTAAATTGCATGTCTTCTGGAAGTCCGCCAACGTTGTGATGCGATTTAATTGTTTGCGCCGTCGCTGTGCCGCTTTCAATGATGTCCGTATAAAGCGTACCTTGCGCTAGGAATTCTACGCCGTCTAGTTTGCTCGCTTCATCATCGAATACGTAAATGAATTCGTTGCCGATGATTTTGCGTTTTTGTTCAGGATCTGAAACGCCTTTTAGTTTGTCCATGAAACGTTTTTTGGCGTCAACCTTAATAATATTCATGTTGAACTCGCCTTGAAGGGTTGCCATAACTTGATCGGCTTCACCTTTACGAAGTAAGCCATGATCAACAAAAATACATGTAAGCTTATCACCAATTGCCTTGTGGATCAAAACGCCGACGACGGAAGAATCGACCCCGCCAGAGAGAGCTAGGAGCACTTTTTTATCCCCAACAAGCTCTTGAATCTTTTTAATTTCGACATCAATGAAGTTCTCCATCGACCAATCACCCTTACAACCGCATATGTTTAAAGCAAAGTTTTTAAGCAGGTCGTTGCCGTATTCTGAGTGGCGCACTTCCGGGTGGAACTGGACACCGTACATCTTTTTGTTTTCATCAGCAATCGCTGCAACCGGACAAGACTTGCTTGTACCGATAACGTCAAAAGTTGCTGGCGCTTCAACAACGAGGTCGCCGTGGCTCATCCAGACAGTTTGGTCAGTCGGAATGCCAGCAAATAAATGGTTTGGAATTTCTAGATGTACATTTGCTTTTCCGTATTCACGGTCTTTTGCAGGCTCTACTTTACCGCCAAAATGTAAAGTCATTAGCTGCATGCCGTAACAAATACCTAAAATTGGAATGCCCATTTCAAATAAGCCTTCATCACAGCGGAATGCACCTTCATCATACACACTGTTCGGCCCGCCTGAGAAAATAATACCAGTTGGGTTAAGTGCCTTCATTTCCTCTACCGTAATCGTATGCGGGTGAAGCTCACTATATACACCAAATTCGCGGATACGTCGCGTAATTAATTGGTTGTATTGGCTACCAAAATCCAAAACGATAATTTTTTCTTGCTCTAGAAATTCTTTCATCTTTTTTTCCAAAACCACCTTATCTATAAAATTAAGCCGAGATAGTCGGCTCAAACCACAAAATAAGAAAAGGACAATCGCTTGCCCTTTCATTCTTCTTACATTTTAACGTCTTGCGAGGAAAGTTGCAACCCTAGATTTCACCAGTGAGCCTAAGCGCCTGCTCTAAAATTTTCGCACCTTCCATGCGACCAAACGCAAGCGAATCAATTTTTGCACTTGGAATCCCGATTTCTCCCAAAACTTTCTCCACTTCTTTATACATGTAACTCACTTGCGGGGCAACCAAAACGGCGTCCACTTGCTCCTTAAAGTCGCGAAAATGCGCACTCGTAATCGCCGTCACCGGACCCATGAAAAACACAACATCACGATCTTTATTTTTTTGGAAAAAATCAGCTTTCAATTTTACGTCCTCCGGGAAAAGCAAAGCGGCGTCTAAGTTTTGTTCTTTCGCGCTTTTTACAACATATTGCGCCATTAAGCCAGAAGTCGCGCCGCCCGCGCAAACAATCATAATCGTTTTCATTTTATAGCCCTTTTCCACCAATAATATCGAGTTCCTTATTGCGTTCCACATTTGCAATTAGCGGCATTGCCCGTTCGATTGCAGCCTTCGTTGCCGGGTTTTCAAGCGAAGCGCGGTGGTGCCCTTCGTCCGTCCAAATTTCGCTCACGTAAACAATATTTTCATCTTGTTCAGATATGCCAACGATGTAAGAAAGGCAAGACGCCTCTTTTTCGAGACCAGCGGCACTTTCCAGTAAAATTTCTGCAAGCGCTTTTTGCTGGCCCGGGTGAGCAACAAACGTCGTGAATAGTCCAAATCCCATCTTCATTTTGCATCCCTCCTATTTCCAAAAATCATCAAATATTGTAATCGCCATATGACGTTTATGCATAGATTTTGTGTACCAAGCTTCGATTTTTTGTGCAGCATCTTCTGGGACTGCGCGCCCTTCCAAGTAATCATCAATCTCATCGTACGTCACACCAAGCGCCACTTCGTCCGGCAAAGCGGGTTTATCGTCTTCAAGGTCCGCTGTCGGTGCTTTTAAATAAAGATGTTCAGGACATCCTAGTTCCTTAAGGAGAGCCTTACCTTGTCGTTTATTGAGGCGAAAAAGCGGATTGATATCCGTCCCGCCGTCCCCGTATTTCGTATAAAAACCAGTAACAGCTTCCGCAGAATGATCCGTCCCAACGACCACCCCTTGATACATCGCTGCAATGGAATACTGAGCCTTCATGCGCTCGCGCGCCTTTTCATTTCCTTTCGCGAAATCGGAAAGTGTTACGCCAGCTTGCTCTAGAGTGATGACGCTCACATCGACGGCAGCTTTAATGTTAATCGTAATCGTTTTGTCAGGCGCAATAAATTCGAGCGCATCCGTGCGGTCAGCTTCATCGATTTGCTTGCCGTACGGTAAGCTTACGGCGATAAATTGATAGCTCGAATCGTTTGTTTCGGCGCGCAATTCGGTAATCGCAAGTTGGGCTAGTTTGCCAGCTAAGGTGGAGTCTTGCCCAGCGGAAATTCCAAGGACAAGCGATTTTAAAAACGGATTTCGCTTTAAATAGGCCTTTAAAAAGTCAATGCTCTTCCGAATTTCTTCTTGTGGGTTTATTTCCGGTAAAACGTGCATCTCACGTATAATTTGTTCTCTCAACATCAAAATCCTCCTATCAAAACAGCGACCTACTTTTAGACAAAAAGAAAGCCGCTCGTGTTTGTTAAAATGGTATATCTAAATCAACTGGTGAATGAAGCTGCACGCTTTTGCGCACTTTCTCGATGTTGCGCATCTTATTTTTCCAGCACTTCACGCTTAAATCAACTGGGTATTGTTCTGGACGTATCGTACGCTTGTATTCATCCCAAAGCAGCGCCAGGTTATCCTCTTTATATTGCTTGATTTCCTCTAAAGTCGGCATCTCATAGACAAGCTCGCCGTCCTCAAAAATCGGCACAAGTAGCTCACGCGCCGTAAAATGCTTCACTGTTTTCGTAATGTACGTATGCACCGGGTGGAACATCGTAAGCTCCCTCGCGTCGTCCAAAGACTCGTCAAACAGTGCCACATAGTCCCCTTCCGCCTTCAAGCCTTCGTCCGTCGTGATGATACGATACACGGTCTTTTTACCCGGGGTGGAAACTTTTTCCGTGTTGCTCGACAGCTTAATTGAATCCTGCAGCACACCGTTTTCGTCCGCGATGGCCGCCATTTTGTAAACCGCACCAAGCGCTGGTTGATCATATGCTGTAATTAGTTTTGTGCCAACACCCCATGAATCAATTTTCGCTTTTTGTGCCTTCAAAGATAAAATCGTATGTTCATCTAAATCGCTCGACGCAAAAATTTTCACATCCGGAAATCCTGCTTCATCTAGCATTTGGCGTGCCTTCTTCGACAAGAACGCCATGTCCCCGCTGTCCAAACGAATCCCCATAAAATTCACCTTATCGCCTAGTTCCTTCGCCACCCGAATCGCATTCGGTACGCCTGATTTCAGCGTATCATACGTGTCTACGAGGAAAATAGCATTTTTATGACTCTTCGCATAACTTTTAAATGCTTCATACTCATCTCGGTACGCCTGAACCATCGCATGCGCCATTGTTCCTGAAACTGGAATGCCGAAAATTTTTCCAGCGCGCACGTTACTTGTGGAATCACAGCCGCCAATATAAGCCGCGCGCGTTCCCCAAATTGCTGCGTCCATTTCTTGCGCTCGCCGCGTGCCAAATTCAGCTAAGCTTTCCGCTTCCACAACCTCACGAATTCGCGCCGCTTTGGTCGCAATTAAGGTTTGGAAGTTCACAATATTTAAAAGTGCCGTTTCAATGAGCTGTGCTTCCGCTAAGCTCGCTTCCACTTGCACGATGGGTTCTGTTTTAAAAACAAATTCACCTTCGCGAACGGAACGAATGTTGCCTTTAAATTTAAAGTTTCGTAAATACTCTAAAAACGGGCCATCAAATCCTAGTTCATCATGTAAATAGGTGATGTCAGATTCTGTAAAATGCAAATTTTTCATGTATGCGATAATTCGCTCTAAGCCAGCAAAAACAACGAAGCCGGAATCAAATGGCATATCGCGAAAGAAAACTTCAAATACGCTTTTACGTTCATGTAAACCATCATCAAAATACGCTTTCATCATATTGAGTTGATACAAATCAGTATGTAAGGTTAAACTGTCGTCATGATATAAGTTCGTCATCGTTCTCTCCTATCCTCATTTGGAAACGAATTTAATAACCCCATCATAGCATAAAAACTAGTGTGTTACTACTTTAGATATTCTAGCTATTCATTAAGAATTTTATATCCGAAATTGGCACAAATGTATTAATCGTAATACCGTTATCACTAGTACCTTTCGCTGCAATACCTATGACATTCTCATGAATATCGAGAATCGGTCCCCCGCTATTTCCACCATAAATAGTAGCTGATATTTTATACCTTATTTGAGTTAAACCTAATTCTTGTTCAATGCTATTAAATTTATTTGGAAATGAATTAGAAATAACCTGAGTAATTTTTCCAAACTCAGTATTTAAAGTATTTCCATTACAATCTTCTGGATAACCAAGCAAGATACATTTTTGATTTTCATATATTGTATCAGAGCGGTTAAATCCCCAGTTCATAGTATCAATGGTGGTATCTAAATTAAATATTGCTATATCTAAATCATAATCAATGTATTTTTTATTTATTTTTATTTTATGCTTTCTATCTACTTCATTTACTATATATATTTCACGTTTAACAGCACTATCATAATGTTCGAAATAGTCTTTAAATATATGAGCAGCGCTGACCAAACCTATTTTTTTTAAATAAAATGCTGAACCAGTATTACAAAAAAATTCTCCCTCTCTTTCAAAAGAGATTTCCACAATGAAACAGTTTCTTCTTCTAAACTTTTCAACCCGCGTAAGTGGACTTATTGGATTAATATTCGAAGGTAAGTTTAAAGAATTGAATTGACTGGCCAATTTTTTAAATACGGGATTCTCTCTTCCCTTAACTTGTGCAACAAATTGAATTTGACCTTTTAGAATGCTATAAACATTAGCATTAGGATTAATATGAGCTTTGCGCTTAGTGTATTCTATAAAAAACTTTTCTCTTGCTGCTTCTTCGGTATTTACTTTCAAATTATGTATTGAAGCTCTAATTCTTTTCACGTAATTTCTGTTAACATTTACAATTTCATTAACAGTAAGACCTGTAACATTCTGATTTTGATTGGGAGTTCGAAGATATATTTTTTCCTGATTCACATCAAATCCAGTCTTTCGAAGTATCTCCTCAAGTAATCTACCAAGCCGCATTCTCCCCTCCCCATCTTTGAAAGCAAACAGCCTTGGAAAGTAATCTTTACTAGATGAAATTGTGATGTCATCCACATATCTGCTATAAGTACACTGTTTGGAGCTACATAATTTTTGAAGTTCTCTATCTACTTCAAAACATAACATATTGGATAAAATAGGTGATGTTGGAGCACCCTGTGGAAGTATATTTTGATGACAACAAATTTCTGCAAGGACACCCGCGACTACATTATTAAAATTAAAATATCTTCTAAATAAACCAATCACTCTGCCTTGATTAAACTGATGAAAAAAATCTTTTAGGTCAAAATTAAAAACCCATTTTTTATTAGTATGCAATGCCGCATTATCAATAATGCTTTTCTTTTTTACAAAACCAAATGAAGATTTAAAAGGAGTATAGTCTAATGTGAAAATGTACGCTAGTTTTTTTTGAATAATTTTCAAATTATTTACAGGAGAAAAAATTTCTCTTTCTCCCCCGTTCTTTTTAGATATATAAAAATGACTGTACTTCCTTTTTTCATACAATATATCTCTTAAAAATTGTGGGCTTATTTCCAATAAATCAGCTACTTCTTTAAAATTGTTTAAATTTCTGAACTTAAGAACTAAGACTTCATCTATCTCTTTTAATTGTATTTGCTGCATTTTATATGACCATCTCCTGAGAAAATTTGAAGTAGTTGAAATATTACTTGTTTCTATAGCCAAGTTATACATCTAACATTTTATACGAAAATAGTGCCGTCCTTTTTGACTCACAGTGCAATTACTAAAAAGACACCTTTTTCATTACCATTGCGAAACACAACAGAAATTTAATTCAACTACTTCAAGAATATTATATTATTTATCTAATATAGAGTAAAGGAAAATATGGTCACGGCTAAAATATGTTCAGTTACTACTTCCGTGAATTTTTGAACGCAAAAAATCCTACGCAAAAATGGGCGTAGGATTTTAGCTTAAATCATCTTTAATTTGTGTCGTTGAAATGCCGGTCGTTCTTGGTAAATAAATGACTTCACAGTAATCTTTTAAGAAGTCAAATTCGCCGCTCCAATCGTCCCCCATCACGAAAATATCAACGTCATGCGTTTTGACGTCGTCAATTTTTTGTTCCCATGTTTTTTCTGGGATAACTTCGTCTACGTAACGGATAGCTTCTAAAATCAATTTTCTGTGCGGGTAACTGTGATAGGCTTCTTTATGTTTTAGCGCGTTAAATTCGTCCGTTGAGACGGCGACAATTAAGTAATCGCCAAGGGCTTTTGCCCGCTTTAAAAGTTCAATGTGACCCCAGTGGAGCAAATCAAACGTGCCGTAAGTTATCACTTTTTTCATCGTACGTCCCTCTTTTTTTAAAGATTTTTTTTAATAAAAGAAACAAGTTTTTCGCTTGCATTTCCTGTCGAGTACTTGTTCCAGCTTTTTTTAAACGCCTCAATTTGTTCGGCATGCGCAGCCTCCGCTAAAATAGCGTCTGAAAGCGCCTCTGTCGTCTGATACGGCGTCCCCGGAATTAGATCCAAGTAGCCTGTGACAAGACCGCGTTCGCTATCATACGTTTCTAAATCTGGCGTGTAGAAGTACACTGGGCGGTCAAGTAGCGCAAAATCAACGGGGGTGGATGAATAATCTGTCACGAGAATGTCGCTTCCAGCCAAGACTTCCTTCATTGATTCTGCTTTCGGTACAATGCGTACAAAATCATCTTCTGGCACGTCAAGTTGACTCGCAATTGCGGGATGCAGTTTTAACAGCAAGACGTATTCGCTCGCCAATTTTTCGCGCATCATTTCCACATCGATGAGCAATTTGGCCGCACCAAGCTCATTGTCCCGGTACGTCGGAGCATATAAAATTGTCTTTTTATGATACTTCGCGCGGTAGCGCTTATGCACCCTCATGACCTTTTCTTTTTGAAAAAAGTAGTCTGTACTTGGCACTCCGATTTTGAGCAGCTTACTGTCGTCTAACAAGAAAGAGCGTTTGAAAATGTCAGCCATCACATCAGATCCCACGACCACATGAGTGAACGCCGCGTAGACGCGTTTAAATCGCGTCTGTTCGGCAGCTGTCCGTCCCGCAACACTTTTATCTTCCCATGCAAACTTTTTGAGTGCGCCACTCGCATGCCAAATTTGTACGCAGATTGTTCCTTCTGCCCATTTCATCACAGCAAGCTCGGGGAAATAATTATCAACAAGGACAACTTTTGCCGTGCTCATATGATAAATGCGCGACACCAATGTTTTTGTTTTCATAGGAATCATTCGCATAAAATTTTGAGCGATTTTTGTTGTGTCTAAACGTGGGTCATAAAAAACAATTGTTTCAGGTGTCACTTTTAGTTCCACCATTTTTTTGGAGATTTGTTCTGGGCTATCGCTAAACGTAATCAGCATAACCACTTTGTTTTGCCGTTTAAACATGCGACAAAGGAAGGCGATTACCTTGACGAAACACATGTATACAGAAGCTAAAATACGCTTCATTTTCATCACACTCCTTATTCTTTGTCCCTTTTATAAAAGCGCCGCACAGCGACGCCTTTTTCTTATATGTTCCACGACATGACCGTTTTCCCCCACGGGCTTCGTAAATCGGATTCGAACGCTTCAATGACATCTTGAATACTGCGAACATCATGGATTTCACCGACTAAATTGGCTAAGTATTCCACAGCGCGTTTATTTTCATTTAAAAAACGAACGGTTTCTTCAAAGTCAACACGACCACTGCGGCTACTACCGTAAACGGTAAGCCCTTTTTCAAGCACCATGCGTGTATTAAACTCAATCGGATATTCTGAAACACCGAGTAGCGATATCGTACCTTCTGGTTTGATGAGGTCAATAATTTGGCTGACCGCGTACTGGCTGCCTCTGCCTCCCGCACATTCAAACGCTTGGTCAATAACAAGCCCTTCCGGAATCTCGTCAATATTATAGGCACCGTCTACAAACGAGAAGAAATCCAGTTTGTACGGTGTTTTTCCAAAAATATAGACCTTCGCATCTGGGTACTTATCTTTTAAAAGAAGCGTCATGATGAAGCCTAAGTTGCCATCGCCCCAAACGCCGAAAGACGAGCGATTTTGGTCGGCGCGTGAATCAAAGCGAAGTAGCGCATGAACAGCTACTGAAATGAGCTCTGAAAAAGCGGCAACTGACATGTCCATATCTTCTGGTAACACCACAAGACGGTCCCGACGCATGAAAACATTGTCCTGCATGAGTCCATCAAAACCGCTTGAACGGAATTTCGTTGAACGCAAGTAGTTTTCTGCAATGACAGGGTCACTTTCAACGGGTGTATTAGGAATCATGACGACTTTTGTCCCAATAGGAAATTCTTTTTTAGCATCATAAACGACTTCTCCGACACCTTCATGAATCAGTGCCATTGGAAGTTTTTTCGCTAAAATTTCTTTTCCGCGTGAACCAGTATAATAGCGCTGATCGGCCGCACAAATCGAAAGATAAGTTGGGCGAACAACAACGACATCTTCCGTCAATGTTTCATCAATGTTCGCGACTTCGAATTGTCGTTCAGACACGAGCCTGTATACTTGATTAATCATTATTTATCCGCTCCTGTATAATGGCATTCGCTACTTGCAAATCGTACGGTGTCGTAATTTTAATATTAAAAATTTCACCTTTTACTAAACTCACTTTTTCACCAGCTAACAGACAAATTTTACAAGCATCCGTTAAAATTTCTTTTTGCTCGGCAGAAAGCGCGTTGTAGTGCCCATAAATCATTTTCATGTTAAAACTTTGCGGCGTTTGACCTTGATACATCACATCACGAACCGGAATATCTGTAATAAATTCATGGTTGGTCGATTCAACAATTGTATCCGTCGCCGTAATTACCGTATCTACTGTGCCGTATTTCAAAGCCGCATCAATATTTTCTTCAATAATTCGGTGCGTTAAAAATGGACGAACAGCATCATGTGTGATTAAAACATCATCTTCATTTAAACCGAAATTCTTCTCTACATAACGAATTCCGTTCATAATCGTTTCATTGCGGTCGGTACCACCTTCAATGACAACAACTCGGTCATCTTGAATATGTTTTTTTAGGACATCTTCTGTGTGGTTCATCCACTCTTTTGGTGAAGCCACAAAAATCTTATCAAAACGCGCATTTAAAATAAATTTTTCAACGGTATGCACAATAACGGGTTTACCGTTAAGCGGTAAATATTGTTTTGGCATACTCACATTGCCCATCCGGGTACCTTTACCCCCAGCAAGAATTTCAGCATAAATCATTTCTTTATTCTCCTTTATTTCTAAAGTTTGAAAGCTCATACAGCTATATTGTAACACAAAAGATTGTAAAAAGAAGCTATCCATATTCACGCGAGTCTTACGAACGTTTCGCTCTAAATCTTAACCAGATCAATAGCGCACTACCTGCTAGTAGCGCAAGGAATCCTGCAAAAAGACCAGGTTGTCTGTAGCTCAGCTCAATTTTATTTTTCCCTTTAGGCACTTCAACCCCAATAAAACTCTTGTTATAAAGTGGCGTTATTTCAGTTTTTTCGCCATTTACTTTGGCACTCCAGCCTTTGCTATACGGAATTGTAAATTGGACAGTTTCTTTTTCTTCTGCTACAAAATTTGTTTCTAGCTGATCTTCACGTATTTTTTCTACATGTACGTTACTTTTTTCTAGGGCATTCACTCGATTTCGGAACATTTCTAAATCCAGTTTAGCAAACTGTAAACCACCGATGTTTTCCACCGCGTTTCGAACTACAAAAGTAACGGTGGTCACCCCGCTTTTTTGTTCGCCAAGATTAATAATATGCGGCGCTACCTCAAAGGTAGAATGTGAAACTTGTTTACCGTTTACATAGATTTGTAAAGGCGTAGCGCTATTCACGATTCCATTTAATGACAGGTAAAGTTGCGAAGGTTTTTGGATTTCAATTTGTGCTTCCAATTTCCCTTCCGTGACGTGTTGATTTTTTTGGAGCGTCAAAACATTATTGTTTCGCGTCACTGTTAAATCTTTTGCCTCCCATTTTACTGGGGTCGTCATTTGGAAATACGGTAACTCACTTCCTTTTTTGGAAAAAAGTAGGTTTTGCTTCTCAAAGTAATTTAGCGACGGATCATCAAGTTTACTGCTAACCGCTTGATAGTCCACTTGCGGAATGTAGGCTAAGGAAAGCGCGTTTTGATTTTGATAAACGTCGTAAGAAGCAGTTTGCATGACCCGCTTAAAACCCTCTTTTGTAATCTGGCTATTTTTAGGTTGTATGTTGTATGCCACGCCAAACAAGGAGTCGGTAATTAAAGTGTTCCCTTCGTAGCGTAACCACACCATCGAAGGTGTTGTTAAAAAGCCTAGTTTCCCTAGATTTTGGTTCAGTTGCTTATGCGTAAGTGTATTGTAATTGGTTATGCCATTCAAACCATAGCGGAATGAATCATTATTTCGAAACGGCTGTTGACTTGTAAAATCCATTCTTGAAAAATCGCTACCGCCAACTTCCGAGACAATCGCTGTTTTTTCTTTATCAAATTGGTTGTATTGTTCATACGTTTCAGCCGGGTAGACGCGATTTGTTTGATAGGTGTTCATCAGTAAGTCCGCTGCAACGAGTAACACTAAACACGAAATAGCGATTTTTTGATATTTCTCGAGACCAATCAGGCCAATCGTCAAGCAAATAAGCATAGCCGCATTGATAACTAAAATTTTTCTAGAGATGATTTCGCCATTGTTCAAGTAAAGCAGTACAAATAACAGCAGCAGAGCAGATAAAACGATTAAGATTTGATACATTTTCAAACCTGAAAATACATCGATACTTTTAGCCGCCATAACAACTGCAAAGGCCGAAAAGATGAAAATATAACGATATGGCCATCCGTTTGGTTCCGCAAACCCGTGGAAAACATAGTTCATTCCAACACTTTGCGTCGCTATAAATAATACGATTAAAGCGGCTAACCACAACAACTTCGTTTTCAATAAAATAGTGCGATTTAAAAAGAATAACACAGCTAATAATAAAATAAAGAGGCCTACGTAAACATTGGGCGCATTTTGATTCACATCCACAAGTGGATACTGAACGCCCGTTAAAAATTTGCTTAACGTATTGATTGGTTCTGTTAAATCAAACTTAAACCATTGAATAGCCTGATCCTTTTTTGGTGCAGATAGCGTTTCTAACACTACTGGCACAACAATTGGTGCCGCTAATAAGGCAGAAATAATTCCCGATGAAACGAAATGGAAAAACTTCTTCCAAAAAGAAATCGGCTTTTCCCCGAGCTCAAAAATCCGAACAAGAAAATATAAGAATGCCCCGATACAAGCCATATAGCCAATATAAAAGTTTGTAACAAGAGCATATGTAATACCAAAAATGAATATTCCAGATTTTCCATCTTGAATAAGTTTATCTACCCCAAGCATAATAATGGGGAAAATATAAACTACATCCAGCCACATAATATTCGATTGATAAACAACTATAAAACCTGATAGCGCGTAGCTAATAGCAAGCGGAATTGTCCACCACGTCATCTTTTTAAATGTGTTTTTTAAATAGATTGCCATGAATAATCCTGCAAGACCTACTTTAATCCAGTAAACAATTTGAATCAGGTATACTAATAAGTCCTTTGGGAACAACGCGATGATGAAAGCAAATGGGCTCATCAAATAGTAGCCTATTATCCCGAGTGTTCCTACACCCATGCCACCTTGAAATGTAAATCCCCAATTCGCTTTTCCGTAAATCAAATCATGCAGTAGATAGTGAAATGAGATATACTGGCTTTTCAAATCGGCAGCCAGAAACGTTTTTGTTCCCAAAAAAGACATGCTGTTTAATGATTGTGCAATGATTACTAACAAAATAGGCAAAACAAAACTAATGCCATATATCCACTTTTTATTAAGTTCTTTCGTCTCCATATTTATCCCCTCAGCCATAAAGAGAAGCTAGCTAGTTTTTTAGCTAACTTCTGTTTGATATTGATTTACTTGCTAAAAAATAGTTCATTACATTTTTGTAGTTCTTTATCAGAATTTGCCCGCACAGCTTTATACAATGCATTCGTTGTTTGACGGTAAAAACGCAAGTAGTATTGTCTTGAATTAAAATGCATTTGATCAAATAAAAATGTACTAAATTTCAGATATGTTTCGACAAATAATGGGTCGCTCTTTAAATTTTGATAATTTTCGATTGGAACTTGCACGAAGAAATAACCAAGTGAAACTAAATCAGAAACAATTATTTTATCTAATTGCTCTAATTTTTTCAGTAAACTGGTTAAAAATGTTTCCGCTTTTGCTACTTCATTTTTGAGAATGAGTTGCTGGAAGTACGGGCCAATTTGCTCCCGAACTAAATAATTCAAAGTATTAATATTATACTTTTGATTAAGCAAACGAATATGACTATGTTTCTCCTGCCGCATCTTTAAAAACGCATACTTCTCAAAAACTTGTTCCACATCCACTTCAGCTAATTCTTTTTGGAAAACATCATCTTGAAATTCTAAGATTTTTTGTTTAACGATACTTTGATTTTTCGAAAGCAATCTAAACATTAACTCCTCAAAATTATCGTGGCCATCAAGTTCACTCGCCGCACTCAAAAGTTCTTTTTTACGAACCAACATAAAATGATAATTTTCTTCAAAGATTAGAAAGGGTTCTTGTTCGAGATAGCTAGGCACAGAAAGCTCTACTTCATTGATATAGTTTAACCCTTCTTCTAACTCTGTTTTTTCATAAGAAAAGTTCTTGACTTCTTTTAAAAAGACAGGGTTTTTTTGAAAATAATGAATGTCTGCACTTGCAATAACTTCCTCATAATTTTTAGCGAAAGTCATAATTTGAGAAGTTACGATGTCCGATTCATTTCCATTTAAAAGGATAAATTCGCCTTCAGCTGTATTTAATTTCGGAAGTGCTTCTTGAACACGTTCCTCCGAACTCACTTGGATAATTGAAATCATGCTCTCCCCCCTTTATTATCTATAAAAGTTTCAATAAAGCGACGGGTGGATTGACCATCAATACTAGACATAAATTGCTTTCTAAATGAAACTAATTTCTCATAATCATATTGATCCAATTTGATAGCTTCAACCAATCGATCTGTTGTCTTGTAAATATTCCCGGGAATCATTTCCTCATAGTTGAAATAAAAACCGCGTTCATCAAAATAATTATCAATATCATAAGCAAAGAAAAACATAGGTTTATTCATAATGCTATACTCGAAAATCACTGAAGAATAATCTGTTATTAGAACATCACTAAATAGCATTACGTCATTTATATCATCTGTTGAATCAATCATAATAATAAATGGATCGTCTAAATCAATATTCATGGTGATATTTTTAATCATCGGGTGAAATTTTAAAATTAAGACGTATTCATCGCTCAAGCAGTCGCGCATTTTTTTGACATCCATGACAACAGAGAAATTCTTCCGCTCGTCTGGTCCGCCCCTAAAGGTTGGCGCATATAGAATGGCTTTCTTTTCGCGTAAAATCGGATATTGCTTCCGATAAACTTCCTCGATATATTCTTTATAGTCATGATCAAAAAAGATATCTGTCCTAGGCACACCAATTGGAAATATTTGAGATTCCTTTTTGCGAAACGCCTCTGCATATTGCGGGACAATCGCTTCTGAACTCGTTAAAACGGCAGAGTAAGGCGAATGCGCTCGCGCTTCAAATTCTTCAGTGTTTGAATCATCGGCTTCTAATGCGCTAAAGCCAAACTTCTTAAAAGCCCCTGCCGCATGCCAAGATTGAATAACATTAGTTCTTTTACTGAACTTCAATCCATAGATTTTATTGTAATAATCATCTAAAACAATATTCTCAGCACGCCCCAACACATAATAAAGCTGTAGTATTTCTAGCCAACTTCGCTGTTTATTTAAAAAGACAAAAATTCGTTCAGGTCGATTATTTAAAAACATAAAGTCATAAATCGCTAATAAATTGCCTTCAAGCTTCACGCTTCTTTCTGTTGCAAGTACAAGATAATCTTTTTTCGGCAAAAAACTCACCAATTTAAATAAGATTCTTCGCGCAAAACCATTTACGAGGCGTGGCGTTTTTAATTTCGAACGAATAATAAATCGGTTAGAAATTCTCTTCGCTTTTTTCCAGTTGTCTTCCTCTATAATACTAATGGTCGCTTGGTAGTATACAGGATAGGTTTTGATGAAAGCATCCTTTGCCTCTTCTCTTTGTTTTGCCCACAAGTAAGTAATTAGTTTGCGGAAAGAAGCCCTAGCTCCCTTTCGAATATAGTTTGCTCGGTCCATCGTACTATACATAAGAAAATAACGGAAAGATGGAATTAAGTTTAAAAACTTATCCGATTTTGTTTCAAACCAATTTAAAATCATCGTATAACAGGTGTTTTGAATGTCAACATCTTTACTTTCTGTTGATGCCTTGAGAGCAGCCCACAATTCAACACTAGAAACACGTTTATAATACTCCAACGCAATATTTTCAGGCGTCTTACTGTTTTTAATTTCTTTCTCCCCGTAATCAAAAACATCAAACACAGATTGCAAAATACGCACAGGATCTTTATAGACTGATTGTGTTAAGGACTCACCTTCACCGTCCCTCAAACGGTAGTAATAAACCACTTTTTCTACCGTATAGATATTTTCTGCATTCAGCAATGCATGAAGTACGAATGGCTGGTCCTCTCCATATCTAATTGTTTCAGGAAAAAAAAGGTTTTCGATTAATTGGTGGTGATATAATTTAGCACACGGCCCTATCGAATAAAACAATTCCGGATTTTTGAAAATCGTTTTACTCCCCGGTTTGGCAATATTGTGTTCCACATGAGAAGGAATAAACCATTCTTTCTCTGAATTAAACCTTTTAGTTGCCCCTGTAACTAAATCAGCATTATTCTTAACTGCTGCTTGATACATTAAATCAAGCGCATTATCAGGAATAATGTCATCGCTATCTACAAAACAAATATACTCTCCTTGAGCCTTTCGAAGACCATGATTCCGAGCAACTGCTGGCCCCGCATTTTCTTGTTGAATAAGTTTAAATAGTTTATGGTTTTTGATAAAATCTTTTACAATTTCAATTGTTCTATCTGTTGAACCATCATCAATAAGTAAAACTTCATAATTATCAAATGTTTGAGCTTCAATACTTTTTAAAGTTTCTAAGATGACTTCTTCCACATTGTAAAGCGGCACGATAATACTTATTGCGACTCTTTTGTTTTCAGTTACTCGCATGTTCATAAAATATTATTCTCCTAACTAAATGGCATATCTTGTTTAATTTTAGCTATTAAATTTATGGATGTCAATTCCAATTCGATTTTCTCCCGCGCATGTTAGCTTCCGCCAATCTATTTCTACGCTTATCAGTACAGAAATCAGTCTTGCTATTCTGCATCAATATCGTTTATAATGTTAGGAGGCAATGAAGTACATATTTATTGGAGGTTTCGAGATGAAAGTAAGAAAGGCTGTTATTCCAGCTGCAGGATTAGGGACTAGATTTTTACCTGCTACAAAAGCTATGCCAAAAGAGATTTTACCTATTGTAGATAAGCCTACGATTCAATTTATTGTTGAAGAAGCGATGGCCTCAGGAATTGAAGATATTTTAATTGTTACAGGTAAGGGAAAACGTGCGATTGAAGACCACTTTGACTCTGTTCCTGAACTTGAAATAACATTACGAGAAAAGAACAAACTTGAATTACTCCACCTTGTGGAAGAAACAACAAATATTAACTTGCATTTCATCAGACAATCTAAACCTAAAGGGTTAGGTGACGCCATTTTACAAGCAAAGGGTTTTGTTGGTAATGAACCTTTTGTTGTCATGCTAGGCGATGATATTGTTAAGTCTAAAGTTCCTTGTGTGAAACAACTTATCGACCAGTATGAGCATACTCATAGTTCGGTCATTGGTGTTCAAACAGTTCCACACGAAGAAACATATCGTTATGGAATTATTGATCCTGCTGATAAGATGAGCGATCGTTTATTTAATGTAAAAGGTTTTGTTGAAAAGCCTGATCCAAATGAAGCACCATCTGATTTAGCAATCTTAGGTCGTTATTTATTGACACCTCAGATTTTTGATTATTTAGCAACACAAGAACCCGGCGCTGGTGGAGAAATCCAGTTAACCGATGCGATTAATCGCTTAAATGAAATCCAACGTGTTTTCGCGTATGATTTTGAAGGGCAACGTTTTGATGTTGGTGATAAATTCGGTTTTATCGAAACAACAATGAAATTTGCTTTAGAACACCCTGAAATTAAAGATAACGTACGTCAATTAGTCGATAAGCTTTATCTTGAAATGCATAAAGACGATAAGGCTACAAGCAAGAAAAAGAATTCTTAATTCACAACTATCGTATAGAGAAGGATCGGAATCCCGACCTTCTCTATTTTTGTTCAAAAAAATCCTCAAGGTATCGACTTATCGTCTCCCCCTTGAGGATTCACTATTTATTTACTTAAATAAACTTCCGGAATGTAACCTTTTAAATTATTGTAGGTCACATATAACCAACCATTTTTAGTTTTACTTAAATCTACAGCCACTTTTGCTCTAGCAGGAATCACACCAACAACGGCAGAATTCCAGTTACTATCGGCTCTTAAATTAATCGCATTTATCGCATAGTAAGCTGTATATTTATTCTCTTTTGAAACATATGCCTCAGACAAATATCCTGATTTCCCAGCATATGTCATGTAGGCCCAACCATTTTTCTCTTTAGAATCATTAATTTGCACTTTTTCACCAGCTGGCACCACGACACTAATCGCAGAACTCCAATTGCTGTCAGCGCGAACATTTAGCAAATCATTAGCATAAGCATAACGAATCGGATTCGTTGTTTGCAAATACGTCCCCGGCAAATACCCTGCAACACCTTTATAAGTGATATACCACCAACCATCTTTGGCTAAAGCAGAGTTTACAGTTACGGCTTCACCAACCGGAACAGTTGTGGTGACGTTTGAATCCCAGCTACTATCTGCCCTAAGATTCAAATTATCCTTGCCATAGTAAGTGGCAATCGGGTTTGTAGTTTGCAAATAACTTCCTGGCATGTATCCTGAAACGCCGTTGTACGTAACATGCCACCAGCCATCTTTAGCGAGCGCACTGTTCACAACAACCGCTTTTCCTACCGGTACTGTTATCGCAACTTTTGAACCCCAATTGCTGTCAGCTCTTAAATTAAGATCATTTTTCCCATAATAGGTTTTCAATGGGTTTGTATCTTGAAAATAAGCAGCTGGAATATAGCCAGAAATGTTTCCAGTACTCGTGACATACGTGACATATGACCAACCATTTTTATTCTTTGATGAGTTAGCCACAATAGCTTTCCCTGCCGGAACAACGCCAGATACGCTTGAACTCCAACTAGAATCAGAACGTAAATTCAAGTTATCTTTTGCATAAACCGTTTTAAAGGTGTTCTGTGTTTGAATGTATGCATAAGGAATATATCCAATCGTTCCATTATAATTGACATACGCCCAGCCATTCTTACTTTTAGCTGGATCAACTTTCATCGAACCACCAATTTTAATTGTTGCTACCGTCTTGGAAGACCAATTTGCATCCGCTCTTAAATTAATTGGCGAAGAAGCATAGTAAGTTACATCCATACGATCATATAAATACTGAACCAATTGGAAAAACTCATTAAATGAATAGTTCCATCTTGAAAAGTATCCAACCGGATCACTGTGTGTCGTACCACCTAGGTAACGTGATACAGCGTCATGAGACCAAACCGTTCCACTACCTGTATTATGGGCATTTACTGGTGCTAAATTATACTTCTTTAAAATATAAGCCGCATAGTAAGCATCATTATAAACAGAGCGGTAAAAACCATCTGCTGTTCGTTCACGTACTAGCTCAACTTGCACAAAATATGGATTTGCTTTCGGTCCAGCTCCCCAAACTGCATAATCAGTTGGATGGATTTCGATAATTTGATTATGATCTACGAACGTATGGACAAATGCATTTTGCCAATTGTTCGTCATATAATTGATTTCTTGCGTAATCGTTGAATTATCATTAGCCGTTTCATGAATAACAATACCTCGAGGCTTCCCAACACCATCCTGATAAGCAAAGCGATCAAAATTCTTGATTTGTTGTTGAATAGTTGCTTTCGGATAGTTTTGGTTAATGATATGCTGATTTAGCGTAGAAAGAGACGTCGCGGATACTCCTGGAAGTGCAGAACGAAAAAGCATTTGGCCCTGTTCTTCCTCGACAGGCTTTTGCTTATTCTCATCTTTTTCTTCCTCAGTTTGTTGTTTTGGGGTATACACCTTTTCGTTAACTTCTTTATCTAAAATTTCATTTGCTCCAATACCACTGTCCCCAGATTCTGCTAAAACTTTCTCCGGATTCACAAAAAATAACATCAGAGAAAATATTCCAAGCAGAATAACAACCCAATTTCTTTTTTTCATAGCGCATCCTTTCTATTATTAAATTTGTAATCAAAAATGATTACTATACATTCCATTCTAGCGCCTCAACAACAAAACTTCAATAGGTCTTTATGTTTTAAAAATCCGTTTTTTCTGATTATTAATATGAAAAACGACTTAATATGTAATTAAGTCGTTTTTCGTGTTGCTTTTTCTTTATATTTTACTAACTCTAAAAAATAAATTTGTTTATTTCGATGTTGAATTGTATCTAAAATAAGTCCACAAATGAAAAATAACATAGCTAGAATGATTAAGCCTACAGCTAAAATAGCACTAGGGAACTTCAAAACTAACCCAGTTTTAGCAAAACCAACAAGCACTGGAATACCTACGGCTATGCCAATAATTAGGAACAATGCTGCCAAAATGCCAAAGAACAAAAACGGTCTGCTATTTTTAAATAAGCGTATAATAGTACTAATTACCTTCATCCCATCAGAAAATGTATCCAGTTTCGATTCGCTTCCTTCAGGGCGGTCACGGTAATCAATTGGAATCTCTTTAAGTAAAAAACGATTTTCTAGCGCATGAATACTCATTTCTGTTTCAATTTCAAACCCTGGGCTTAGTACTGGCATTGTCTTTACAAAATACCGATTAAAGCCACGGTAGCCTGTCATGATATCACGAATATTACTCTTAAAAATACTATTAATCGTGTTGCGCACTAAATTGTTCCCAAAATCATGGAAATTCCGCTTATTTTCGCTCGAATACGTTCCATTACTTAAACGGTCACCAATGACCATATCAGCCTCGTTATTTCTTAGAACGTCTAAAATTTCGTGCACAGCTCCTGCAGGATATGTATCATCGCCATCAATCATCACATAGTAATCTGCATCTATGTCTGAGAACATGCTTCGAACAACATTCCCTTTTCCTTGTCTAACTTCCGAACGTACAATTGCACCTTCTTCTTTCGCAATTTCAACTGTTCGATCGCTTGAATTATTATCGTATACGTATATGTCAGCATTTGGTAATTCTTGCTTAAAATCCCGTATTACTTTTCCTACAGTAATTTCTTCATTGTAACAAGGGATTAAAACAGCCACTTTTTCCATGTTTTTCTTTGCCTCCAAATAATTCTAATTTTTTTCCAAGTTTAGCTTTGCAACAAAAAATAGGAAAGGCACTGTGAAAATGAAGCTAAAACTGTATCTAAAGTCTGTCGCTGGCATCGCAACAGCAATTGTTGCAACAGCTAGAAACGCTGGTACAAAAAGTAGCCAACTTAATCTTCTGCCCCTACCAAGATTTGAAACAAATGCAATTAGAAGTAGCAATAACGGAATTGCCCCTTTAAGTAAAATATTTTGCCAATCCGTTCTAACTTTTTCCATAAGTTGGTTTAAAAAATTGTCATAGCTTGTAAATTTAGAGTCGGAATATAGCGGTTTAGCAGATGGCTCAACACTATTTTTAATGTAATCTTCATAAGAAAGATTGCTGTCTACACCTACAGACTTAAGCTCATTCATATAGCGTTCGTACCCTGCCCGGTTAACCTTTTCAACATCATTCGGCGTATTTGTCATTATCGCAAATGTTCGAATATCATAATTAATATCTTGTAATTTTGCTGTTGAACCGAAAAAGACTGAATAGTTGTCTGGCGACTGATAACGCCAAATCGCACTAGTTTGATCCAAATATGATTTTACATAAATCCCAAAATTATCCGTCATTAACTTCGCCCAGTTTTTAATGTATAGCCCAAAATCCGCATCAATAGGCGCAGAGTTATAAGCTGCATCATGTTTAATTGGGTCAACCGTATAAGGATTATAGTCTTTTTTCCAATTTTCTTCAGGTAAAATTTCAGTAAAATAGTCCTTTAATTCTTTTGTAAACTGACCGTTGTAATAAAAAGTTGCACCAATTTGTTGTGACGGAATCGCTAAAGCTTGGTTTAACGGATTTTGCTGCACATTTAGTGCATTTGCAACCGGACCATTGAAAAGCAAATTCATTGCCATAACGATAACAAACACAAGGCCCGTTCGGATTCTGAATCCCTTCATAAAAATGACTAAAAGAAGCAAAGTAACGACGACAATAAATACACCATTATTTCTTAAATTAATTGTTACAAAAGCTACTAAAATAAGTGCAGTAAGATTAAGTGTTTTTTTCAACCAAGTACCGTTTGAAGCAACAATTTTTGCTAATAATGTTGTGAATAATAGAATGAATGCCGCGAACGGAATATCTTTCCACGCTGTCACACTGTATAACATCATAACAGGCCAAAGCGCGTAGCCAAAAACAAGTAAATATCCTAAAAATTTCGGTAAACCTAATTTCGTTAACGAATAGATGGCATAGCCAACAATAAGTGCCACTACGACGATTTGAGTGAAAATATAACTAGCTGGAGAATTATAAATATTAGATGTGAACTCCACCCATAAGGTGTGTAGTAGCGGATGCCATGCGCTATACTGCCTAACATCATGTGCCATTGCCCATTGATAATAAGAATCAAAAGTCATTTTTGCTGGAAAATAAGCTAAAAATGAAAACATCCATGAAACAAAAGGTATGCCGGCATATATGGCTAATTCATATTTTTTAATTCGACTCTTAACTAAAGGTGAGAACGGATGAGCAAGTTCAAGTAAAAGTAAGTAAAATAAATTTGTTAAAAAGTAAAATGCCCCTAATATGTAGATAAAGCTTATTATTGTGTGAGACGATAAATTTCCTAAATATGTAGATGCTAACCAAAATGCAGCTATCAAAATGCTACCCACGCATTTTAGCCAATTAAATGTGAGATGTTCCAATTGTCGTATGCATAAAAAAAGCATTGCTCCAAAGGAAAAGATAACTAAAAAACTAATGATATCAAATTTATAAAAGCCTAATAAACAAATAAATCCGATAAAAATAGAGAAAAGATACCACATCTTTTTTTTGCTCTTCAAAAAACCATCCTCCTTTTCAAACTATCTATTAATATAGCAAAATAAACTTTTTTAATCAACTTCTACTATAAAAATACAACATGAAAAGCCAAAGGTAATAATACCCTTGGCCTTTTGTTTACCTATAAATTGGTGTATCAAATTCTTGGGTGTAACGCGTAAGCTTGCTATAAATTTGATTCATTGTATTCACTTGCTTGTATGCCCAAGCAATGTCAGTTGCATACAAATGAGTACCTGGAGTAGCTGGATTCCATCTCATTTTGTATAACGTATTTTGACCTGCATTAATGTACTTATCACCAATAAATTTAGCTCCACCTATAATCGCTTTTTCAGGTGTGTCCCAACCTTCTTTATAGGCGCGTTCTGAGCCTTTTTGAAGTGGCGCGCTATCAACAGCTCCAATGCCATACATGTTATACACCTTTTTAGGTGTAACAGGTTTGCCATCTACGCTGCTCACAACTACACCATTTGCTAATTGAGATGTACCATTACCTGTTTCTAGAAGCGCATGTGCCAGCAAATAAATTTCGCTAACACTATTTTGCTGAGCCGCAGTTTGGAAACTAGTTGCTTTATTCGCTAGTATTCCTTTTCCAGCTAAGACCGTTCGATTAACCTCTGCTGGATCAATGTTTGCTGGCTTCGACAAAATAAGAAATTGCAAGTAGCTTGCTGAGTTTTTACTAAAATTATTAGGATTTAAATAATAGGCAGTATCAGTTCGATTGGCATTAAACCATTGTCTCGAAAAGTTCACTTGATACCATTTCTTCTTGTTGCTATCAGTTATCGTATTTAAAACGGTAAATGTCTGATCTTTTTTCAACGTTGCTACAACAAAACCATTGGTATTAGCGGCACTTCTAACTGAAATGTTAGTAGCCGTAACTTTGCCGCTTGTGCCTGTAACAGATGTTCCATCACTTGAAATATACATTTGACTTGGTTTTTTATCCGTCTGCGGAGTTAGCCTCATGTTTGTATCAAGCATGCTTGAAAACGTTGTAGGATAAGTTGTCGTGTAATAACGTTTTTGGATAGGAGCCCCATTAGACAAGTATCCTAACTTCGTATAACCAGGAATATTGTTATACACTACACGCACCCATTCTTTACCGATATCAGCCTTATTAACGAGTGCAGGTTGATTCGCAGGAATCGTTACGGTGGTTGGTGAATTATAGTCTTGTTTATTTCTTAAATTAACATTGTTAATTGCATAATAATTAACATATGTGGCATTAGGAATTTTAGCTGTAACATATCGCAATTGCATATAACCTTTTCGACCATTTGCTTGAAATTCTGTCCAGCCATTGCTATCTGTTGATCCTTGCAAAGCATACATGACTTGTCCTTTTGGTACCACGTAAGAAACGCTTGTTGAAAAATCACGACCTGATCGCAGATTTACTACATCAGAAGCATAATAATCGTTGTATGTCTTACGAGGATCATAGCCACTTAAATAACGTTGCTGCATATAACCAACGATATTATCTTGATAAATAATTCGCACCCATCCCGCACTATTTGCTGAGTTGTCTTCCACAGAAAAAGATGCATTTGTTGGAATTTGAGTTACCGTTGCTGAATCAAAAGTTGCTGATTTACGTAAATTAATCGGGCTCGGCGCATAATATGTGCCGTAACCTTTCGAGGGATTATACAACGTTAAATAGCGTTTTTCCATATAACCCTCTTTTTGATTATACATAATTCGTACCCAATTATTTCCATCTGCGGAGTTGTCTTCAACAATAAACGATGCATTTTTTGGAATAACGACAATCGTTTTTGAATCAAATGTTCGATTTTCACGCAAATTGATATTTGATGGCGCATAGTAAGTCGTGTATGTTTTAGTTGGATTTGTATTCGCGAAATAACGCGTTTGCATATATCCTTTATATGACTTATATGTGACCTCTGCCCAATCATTTTTGTCCTTTGATCCATCAAGCACCTTAAAGGATGCATTTTTCGGAATTTGAACAATCGTTTTGCTATCAAACGTTCTGCTTGCTCTCAAATTAATTGTATTTGGCGCATAATACGTACTATATGACGTAGCAGCTTGAGCATTTTCTGTCACAGGCAGAATGAATAGCAACATAAGAGCTAAACAAATCAAAAATCGCCAATGATTACTTCTATGTTTGATTAAAATCTCCTCCTTGTTTACTTTGGTACTTTTTAGTTATAACATATATTACAGCGCTTGCGGTCAAAAAATAGAATTGTAAAGAAATCGAAACATCTTTCGACAAAAAATATACACTTTTTAAGCAATGAAAGATTTAAATTTTTCTTTTTATGGTACAATATTTTATGTGAGCATTACAATGAAAAGGAGAATACGCATGGAAGTTATCGCTGCTAAAATTACTACCTCTACAGAAACACAATCTTGGTTAATTGATTTAAAAAGTTCTGTAGACATTCAAACTGTTTCTGCAGTTTATAAGCAACAAAACCAGTTTATCCATCCGGCGAAGTCATTTGAGTTAAAAACCGCTTTTGCAGATGGTTTCTATCAAATAGAAGTCCCTTTTGCTTTACTCTCTAAACAATCACTTCACGACCGAAAAACAAATTGGACATTTTTATGCCATACAAGTCGAGGCGAAGCTATCGTTCAAACGAATGACATCAGCCAAGTAGATACATTAAAAGATGCTGATAGCTTTTTTGAATTTGAGTTTAATCTTTCAACGAGTAAGCTTATTCTAGTCGCAACGCCTAAGCCATTTCAGGCCATATTAGAAACATTTACTTTAACCAAAAATGGTTTTAGTGGTTCCGGTTCTATTCAAGCAGATGCTTTTAACTGGGCTAGACAAAACTTGAAATTGCAGTTGGTGATTAAAAGACGTCCTAACCCTACCCTCTATAACTATTTTGAACATGTACAAAAATTCGAACTTTTTGATATTAAAAATCAGAATTTTAGCTTTGACATTTCTTTTGATAGATTAGATTATGCTTTCTTAGTAGATGATTTAAATAATTTAGACTGCTTTTTAGTTGTAAAAACTGCTGGCCAAGAATCTCATCCTATGTACTTAGATTTAGCCGAATCTTTGAAAAACAATGTGGATCAAACTGTTTTTCCGGATGCAATTCCTTACACGAGTATTTCTTTTTATAAAACTGGCTCAAATCGGTTGGCTTTTTATTTTATCAAAAAAGTGGAGCAAGAAGTGCAAATACAGAGTTTTTCTGAGAGTTCAAAAGAGCTATCGTTTAAATTTGAAAGCCAACACTCACTAAAGAATGGCAAATTTGTTTTAAAACGGCGCGATAAGAAATTCTTGAAATTTGAGTATTTAGAAGAGCTGATTTTTCCTTTTAAAACAAACTGGTTATCGTCCTATCATGTAAAAGTAAATAAAGCGAATTTATTTCCGTTCGATACTTTCAAGCCATATCAAATTTGGGATGCATTTATTCGTCTTGATGGTTTCCCTGATTTTCCTGTTTATGTGCCTGAAAGTATTCAATTTGAGAATAAATTACAAACGGCTCCCAAAAAAGCATTTGATTTTAAATTAGCTAAAATGTCTAGAAATAATTTATATATTCGAATTGCTCCAAGTCCAACGAGCAAAGGACAAGCTAAAAATATCGCTGTACTGGGAACTTGCTTTAGTCGCAATGCGTTTAACTCCTCCCCTTATTTTAATCCAGAGTATAAGTCTTTCTTTCATGTTGCTCTTACGCAAATGCATTCCTCGCTCATAAGCATTATGACGGAAGATTTTGATGAAAAAGTGGATTTTAATAAGTATAAGGATGAAATCACTCATTTTGATATGACTTATATGAAAGACGACTTTAAGAAGGATTTCTTTAAGCGGCTAAAAAAAGCAAAACCGGATTATTTTATTATTGATTTATATGCCGATGCTATTCGCCCTGTTATGTGGTTGAATGATAAAACGGCCATTACTTTTTCCTACATTGTTGAAGGTAGCCACATTGCTGATGATTTACCTTGTCACCGAATGATGACGCATTTGAATGATGAAGAATTTTTTAACGAATGGACGCATTATGCCGATCGTTTTATTGAAGAACTTACGACAATTATTCCTGAAAACCGGATTATCTTGAATAAAGGCGGCTTCACCTGTGAGTATTATGATGAAGTTGGGAAAAAAACAGTTTATCCAAATAAAATGGCTATTCAAAAAGCACAGTATTTATGGGACCGTTTAAATAACTACTTCTTGTTGAAAGCACCAAACGTTCGTGTCATTGATTTCACGAACAAAGGCTATATTGGTGATTATTACTATCCATTTGGGCATTCCTTTTCACATTTCGAATCGGATTACTACAAAGATTTCTTGAAAGAAATGATTTATATTGATCAAACCGATCGGCTTCTATAAAAAGAACAGCTGAACCAAAATGGTTCAGCTGTTCTTTTAAAATAAACCTAAAAATGAATGTCCTGTCGCAACTAAAGTTCCAAAAAGAGCCAGACAAGCTACGCCCGAAACGAGTAGCCATTTATCGCTTGCTTTTACTTTTTGTTCACTAAAAGCTGGGTTCTCATGAATTTTTTCAGGACGGCTTTTTTGTGCTGCTTTCATTTCTAGTTGGTAGGCTTTCTTAAACGATTTCGATTGTTCATTAAACCATTTTACAAACGACTCATAGGACTCCGCCACTTCATTTGCTGCGCCAATTTCCTTTAAGCTACCGTAATGCATCCAAATAATACGGTCACATAGCTTTTTCACTTGCTCTAAGGAGTGACTCACAAAAACAATCGTCTTCCCTTCTGCTTTAAACGACTCGATTTTATTCACACACTTATGATAAAATGTGTCATCCCCGACAGAAAGAGCTTCATCGATAATTAAAATATCCGGGTCAATATGAACCGATACAGCGAATCCCAGGCGTGAGCGCATGCCGCTTGAATAGTTTTTGACGGGTTGGTTGATAAAATCGCCAATGTCGGCAAAATCGATAATATCTGGCAGGATACGTTCAATTTGTTTGTTCGTTAATCCTTGCATAAGGCATTTCAGGCGGATGTTTTCAAGCCCAGTGAGTGGTCCCTTGAAACCTGCATTGATTGCAATGAGCGATGCCACGCCATTTGTTTTAACTTCGCCTTCTGTCGCCTGCACGATACCAGCCATAATACTTGAAATCGTGGACTTTCCAGAACCGTTAATGCCAATAATACCGATTGACTCCCCTTCAAAAATAGTAAAGGACACATCTTTTAATGCCCAAAATGAATCTTGGGACTCTTTACGGAAGGCAGCTTTCATACTTTCCGCCTTACTCGCAAATAAATCGTATTCTTTAGACACGTGCTTAAAAGATACTTTTAGATTTGTACTCATACAAAACGCTCCTTATACGAAATCAACGAATCTTTCGCGGAATTTCATGTGTAAGATTGATCCGACAAAGAGGAAAAATAAGGTGAGCAGCCAGAAATAAATCGTATAAGACGGCGACTCCCAGAACCATTTTCCGAGCAGAAGCGAATCTCTAAAGCCGTCTACAATGTACATAAATGGATTTAGTTTTAATAGGTTAGCAGCCCATTCAGGCAATAGTTGCGGGATATTCCAAACAATCCCAGTTAAATAAAATAAAACGCGCATAACGCTTTGAAGCGCCATGTAGTAATCTCGTACTAAGACAGTGATTGTCGCATTGAAAAGCGAAAAGCTAAATAAGAATAAAATCATCGAAACGAAATAATAGAGGTATTGCCCCCAGTAAATACTGATAGGTGTTCCTTTCACTAAGAAAATGATTACCATAATGATGGTCATCACAAAATAGCTCATTAGATTCGAGATGATAGTAATATTCGGCAAAATGCTCATCGGAAAATTCATTTTTGATACGAGATGAATTTTATTAAAAATACTATTTGTTCCTTGCATGACAACACTGTTAATGAAGAACCACGGCACAATTCCCGCTAGCATCCATTCAAGGAAACTAACGTCTGTCCCTTGAAGTGTGGAGCTTCCTCTTAACCCGTAACCAAAGACTAGGAAATAAATAGCGACTTGAATTAGCGGATTTAAAATCTCCCATAATAATCCTAAGTAGTGACTTTGATAGTTCGCTCGGTCTTCATAACGCGAAATACGAATCATCATCGGAGTATATTTAATTTGTTCTTTTAAAACTTCCCATACTTGTTTCACAAAAACACTTCTTTCCAAGTTTAGTAAATAAATTCTCGTCAATTTATCTCTCTCTTATAAAAATCGCCTCCAAGTTAGAAGCCTACGGATGTCGATGTATTTGTATGTTTTCTTATGTAACGCCTTCCGTTTCGCATAAGCTGCTTTCATTTGGTGGGAGAACCACCTTATGTTAAGTTACCTCAAAACGTAATATTTGTAAAGTAATTTCAAGCCTTTTTTCATAAAAAAGGGGCATGGCGAGCCATGCCCCTAGAGGTTTTCTTAAATGCGTGCGACTTCCATTAACAAATCGCCAGATTCAATCGTATCACCGTCTGATACGAAGATAGTTTTGACTTCACCATCAAATGGTGCTTGAATGGTCGTTTCCATCTTCATCGCTTCCGTGATGAGAAGTGGGTCGCCTTTTTTCACTTTTTGTCCTTTAGCCGCAACAACTTGGATAACAGAGCCAGTCATTGTTGCACCTACATGTTCCGGATTCGTCGTATCAATTTTACGCCGCGCAACAACAGTCGCTTGTACGTTGAAATCTTGCACGTTAATTTCACGTGGTTGACCGTTTAATTCGAAGTAGATGACTCGTGTTCCGTCAGCAATTGGTTCTCCGATAGAATTCAATTTGATGAGCAGGATTTTTCCTTTTTCAAGCTCCACTTGAATTGTTTCGCCGAGACGCATTCCTTTATAGAATGTTGGTGTATCAAGAACTGTTACATTACCATATTTATCAATCATTTTTTGATAATCAAGGAATACTTTTGGATAGAGAATGTAAGCCATCACATCGCGTTCAGTTGGCTCGTAGCCCATTTTCTCTTGTAATTCTTCTTTTACTTTAGAAAAATCAACTGGCTCCATAAGCGCTCCCGGACGATCGGTTAGTGGCTTTTGACCTTTTAATACGAGCTTTTGTAGCTTCTCAGGGAATCCTCCGTACGGCTGTCCAATTTCGCCGCGGAAAAATTCAATGACCGAATCAGGAAAATCAATCGTATCTCCTTTTTCATAAACAAGCTCTTCTGTTAAATCGTTTTGTACCATGAAGAGTGCCATGTCACCGACAACTTTTGAAGAAGGTGTCACTTTTACGATATCGCCAAACATTTGGTTCACCGTAGAGTACATTTCCTTCACATCATCAAAACGATCGCCCAGTCCTACAGCCGTTGCTTGTTGTTGTAAGTTGGTATATTGGCCACCTGGCATTTCGTGTACATATACTTCTGTTTGCGGTGAATTGAGCGCATTATCGAAGTCTTTATAGTATTTCCGAACATCTTCCCAGTAATGGTTTAAAATTTGCGAGTTGTGCGCATCTAAGTTTGTTTGGCGCTTCCCGTTTACAAGACCGTAATAAAGACCTGTCATGCTCGGTTGGCTCGTCGCCCCACTCATCGCGCTTGACGCAACATCGACAATATCCACGCCAGCACTAACAGCAGCAGCATATGTGTAAATTCCATTACCGCTCGTATCATGCGTGTGCAAATGAATTGGTACATCGACCGTATCTTTTAGTTCGTTAATTAAACGATAAGCAGCTTGTGGTTTTAAAAGGCCTGCCATATCTTTGATACCGAGGATATGTGTCCCTTGCGCCACCAATTCTTTGGCCATATCTTTGTAATAATCGATTGTGTATTTTGTACGCGTTTCGTCATCAATATCACCTGTGTAACAAATTGTCGCTTCCACAATTTTGCCTGTATCGCGAACAGCTTCAATGGACGTTTCCATTCCTTTAATCCAGTTTAAGCTATCGAACACACGGAAAACATCGACGCCTGACTGAGCGGAAAGTTTCACGAATTCGCGAATGACGTTATCTGGATAGTTTTTGTAACCGACGCCGTTTGCACCACGAAGCAACATTTGGAACATGACGTTTGGAATTTGTTTGCGCAAGGTTTCTAAACGTACCCACGGGTCTTCATTTAAGAAACGATAAGCGACATCAAACGTGGCACCACCCCACATCTCGAATGAAAACATATTTGGAAGCAAATGCGCCATAGCATCTGCAATTTGGAAAATATCTTTAGAGCGAACGCGTGTCGCGAGCAAGGATTGGTGCGCATCACGAAGCGTGGTGTCTGTGAGTAATACTTCATCTTGTGACTTCACAAAATCCACTACACCTTCTGGCCCTTTTGCGTCTAAAATTTGTTTCGTACCTGGTTCAATTTTTTGTCCGTAAGGGATTTTTGGCACTCGTGGCTCATTATAAACTGGCTTTTCATCTTGCTTAATTCCCGGGAAGCCGTTCACGGTGACGTTACTAATATAACGCAGGGTTTTTGTCCCGCGGTCGCGTACGTGAGGGAATTTAAATAGTTCTGGCGTTGAGTCGATAAACGATGTGTTGTAGTTTCCGCTAATGAAGTCTGGGTGACGTGCTACGTTTAATAGAAACGGAATATTCGTTTTTACGCCACGAATTCGGAATTCAACTAGATTACGAACCATTTTTCTTAGTGCTTGCTCAAATGTCATACCCCATGTTGATAATTTTACGAGTAGTGAATCATAGAACGGTGTTACGACTGTTCCTTGGAAACCATTCCCCGCATCAAGACGGACACCAAAACCACCTGTTGAACGGTAAGTATTGATTCGTCCAGTATCCGGCATAAAATTATTAAGTGGATCTTCTGTTGTGATACGGCATTGAATAGCTGAACCTTGAATACGAATATCTTTTTGTTGCGGGATAGCAACGAGTTGGTCATGCATTGAATAGCCATCTGCAATAAATAATTGCGACTGCACAATATCAATTCCAGTAATCATTTCTGTGATGGTGTGCTCTACTTGAACACGCGGATTTACTTCGATAAAGTAGAAATCTTCCCCTTCAACAAGAAATTCAACTGTACCTGCGTTTAGATAATCCACGTTTTTCATTAATTTAACAGCTGCCGAACAGATGCGCTCACGTAAATCTGATGTGATGGCATTACAAGGGGCAACTTCCACTACTTTTTGATGGCGTCTTTGGACAGAACAATCACGTTCAAACAAATGAACGATATTGCCATGCGAGTCGCCTAAAATTTGAACTTCAATATGCTTTGGATTCATGACGCATTTTTCAACGTAAACTTCATCGTTACCGAAAGCAGCTTTTGCTTCTGAGGCAGCCCGTTCAAAGGCTTCCTTTACATGCTCTTCTGATGGAACAACACGCATACCTCTTCCGCCGCCGCCTAAAGAAGCTTTAATCATGAGCGGATAACCGTTTTTCTTACCAAATTCAACGACGTCATCAATTCCAGAAACAGGACCATCGCTTCCTGGGATAACTGGAATATCAGCTAGTAAAGCTTGTTCTTTCGCTTTAATTTTATCGCCAAACATGTCTAAATGCTTCGATTTAGGACCAACAAAAATGATGCCTTCTTGTTCACATCTGCGCGCAAATTCAATGTTTTCAGACAGGAAACCATATCCTGGATGAATCGCATCAACTTCTGCTTCTTTTGCAATTTCAATGATATTTTCGATATCTAAGTAGGCATCGATTGGTTTTTTACCCTCTCCGACGAGATAAGCTTCATCCGCCTTATATCTATGAAATGCTCCCGTATCTTCTTGTGAATAGATTGCTACTGTCTTGATTCTGAGTTCAGTACATGCACGTAACACGCGAATTGCAATTTCACCGCGGTTTGCCACTAATACTTTTTTAATATTATTCATTTTTCTCCTCCTAACCAACACTCTGCCTTTTTAGCACAAAATAACCTTCTGGTTGCTTAAACCCTTTTTATCAACAACAAGAAAGCTCTTTTCATTTTGTTTATTCTGTCATGTAAAAAGCGGTATATAAATTCAATTATAGTATTAAAACATACTAGATGTAAATTACTTTCTACCAATTTTTTAGAAAGTCTACAAAACAAACGAATATTTTTGAAAGAATGAGGCAAAACATTCGTCATGTTTTGCCTCATTCTCCAATCATATTTCCTCTTGTTTTCCGTATTTCCGCTGATAGTTTGTGAACATCCCCACGTTTGCAACAATTCCAATTAAAATTGACATAACCATTAGCGAGGAGCCCCCGTAACTAATGAACGGCAATGTAACCCCAGTAATTGGAATTACACCAGTTGCACCGCCTAAATTGATAAACGACTGTATGCCAATAAGTCCAGCCGTCCCGTAACAAAGCAAAGCACCAAATGGATTGTTCGCACGTAATCCAGTCAAAATAATTCTAAAAATCATGAAGAACAGTCCGAAAATAACAACTAACACGCCGAATATGCCTAGTTCTTCAGCAATGACAGCTATAATGAAATCGGTATGCGCTTCTGGCAAATAACCAAGTTTTTGTACACTTTCTCCTAAGCCTTGTCCAAAAACACCTCCAGAACCGATGGCAAAAAACGAGTTGACGAGTTGATGTCCTGTATTGCCTCGGTCGATAAACGGGTTAAGGAAACTTGTCAGCCTTCCCATTCTAGTCGGAGAAATGATTTCTTTTTGAATTTCATCTGGCAGCAGAAGCACTATAACGCTTAAAATTAAAATGATACCTAGTCCAAGCCCAATTAGTTTTAAAATTGTTTTAAGACGCATGCCTGAACATATAATGATACAGCAGCCTGTCATAAAAATAATAAATGCGGATCCAATGTCTGGTTGAATGGCAATTAAAAAGCAAACGACCGCTAGGAAGAAAATAGGTGGCAATACACCGCGGTTAAAATCATCAATGTATTTTTGCTTTTTCGCATAAATCGCGGCTAAATAAATGATGACCGAGATTTTCACAAATTCCGCTGGTTGAAGCGAAGCAGTACCTAGTCTAAACCAACTTTGTGCATTGTTTGCCGTATGCCCCATCGCAAAAATAAGTAAGAGTAATAAAACGGAGCCGAACATCATCGGAATTAAAAATTTATTGTTTTGATAAATTCGGTATGGGAAAAAAGCAAACAAACCGAAACATAGCAAGCTAATCACTAAATTTTTAACTTGGCGCAAATAGTAAAAGTCCGCAGGCAAATCTTGCCGATAAGCAAGCGACCAACTGGAACTATAAACCATAATCAAGCCAAATATACATAGGACAAGATACACTGCTATTAACGAATAATCATACGATTTTAGAATTTTTTTAAGCATAGTCCTCTTCCAATCTTTGTTGCGCTTTTTTAAGCGTTCTATTTTAACATTATAAAGAAAAAGAGCCTAGGTGTAAACGAAAAAAAGCGTCTACAGAATTTGTAGACCCTTTTTAAAATCTCACTGTTTGTTCATTGACAATTCATGTAATGTCGACAATTCTTTTTCTAATGTTGCTAGAAGACGTTTGCCTTCTTCCATATCAATTAAGCCAAGTCTAGTTGCAAAATTAATTTCACGGGATAAACCGTACATTTGTGTATCTAGTACTTCTTCGTACGCTGGACACTGTGGCAAAGTTAAATTATCCATCTGAACTTTAATCAGTTGCAAAATTCGACGCGAATCTTCTTTTAGTAACTCAACAGCCTGATCTCGGTGGCTTGTATTTTCAGTCATCACAGCGACCTCCCTCTCTATGCGTTCTCTAGACGCTTCAATCTATTAATAAATTAAGTATAGCACAAAATCGGTGGACTGCAAACGGTTTATGTTAAAAATCGCGCTTCTCTTCTTTTTCTTTAAAACATGCTATAATGGATTCACGAGGTGATTTTTCATGAAAGCAACTTGCATTTTATGCGACCGGATAGACGATTTAGACAAACGTGAATTTAAAACGAAGCAACTGCGCAATAAACCAATTCGTATGTATATTTGCCCAGATTGCGATCATCGCGTTGCTATTCAAACGATGGCGCGAATCAATTCCGGGAAATTTCATTTTAATAAGCCGTTCAATAAACCGCTTAGTCAATTAAAGCGCGAAATTTTAGAGCGGGAATCTAAATAAAAACTGCGTGTAGCGCTTAGCTTAACCTGCTAAGTGGAACTACACGCAGTCTTTTTAATTTAAAGTTAATGTTGCAACTGCCGCTTCACTTTTCGGCAAGCTAGCATCAAACTGTCCTGGACTAGGAACTGCAACGCTTGGGCTCGCTTTAAAGTCCGCATATTTGGCATCGTCCATCATGTACGTAATGAAGCCTTCTGCTGTTTTCCCTGGGCTAAACACATAAGGATCAGCTGCACTTCCTGCTAAATGGTACTTATTCGGAATGAAATTATCTAGGCTACCGCCAGTACTTTTACTTTTTCCAACTAAATTAATTTGCTCGGCTTTATAAGTAATATCTTTCGTTGTTTTGTTAAAAATTGATACGTCTAATGTGACGACATACCCGCCGTGTTTCATGTAACTTTCAGGTGAGTAAACATCAATTTCCTTCGTCGGATTTTGAACGCGCTCTACTTTATATTGATTAATACGAATAACAAGCGAATTAAAATCTTTTATAAAAGATGGACTGTAATTTCCAGAAACAGTAGTCACTTGACCGCCTGTAATCGGCAATACGTTTGATACGCTAAATGCTGATTTATCAATTTGCGGTGCTGCAATCGTTTGTTTCGCTGCATCATTTGAATTCTCCGATGCATCTTTGTTCTGACTTTGATCCTGATTTTCATCAGCTGCTGGTTTGTCTGCTTCCGAGTTATCTTTACCATCATCAGAAGTTGTATTTGTATCCGCATCTTCTTTTTCCGCCTCAGATGTTGCCTCTTTTTTTGCAGTTTCCTTCTTCTGTACTTTTTCTTGCTTTTCAGATGTTTTTTCTTTATCAGAATTTGTTGCATCTGTTCCACAAGCCGCGCCTAAAATCGCGATGCTCAAAATGATTAAGCTTAGTAACCACTTTTTCATACTAAACACACTCCTTTCTCCTTATACTATAGCAAAAAACTGGAAATATTACAATCATATTACAATAAAAAGACCGCCAAAAAAATGGACTGGTCTTTTTCTGTTAAGCAGTTTCTTCAGTTCGCTTCATATAAAGTAAATAATTTACGCCACTATGCTTCTTATGTTTCATTTCAACGCGCATAAATTCTTTGAAACCAAGTTTTTGATAGAGCCTAACAGCATGGCTATTCGTATCCGCCACTTCAAGCGCGTAAGAGGTGAATCTGGCTGTTTCAAGGAGCGACTGAATAAGCGTGCTTGCTACTCCCATGTGCCGGTAATTTTCCGAAGTAGCTACGAATTCAATGTAGCCGAGTCCAACTTCTGACGGGAACGGATATTGCTTCTCTTCAAATTCATATTTTAAAACTCTAAAAGCAATGCTTCCGCGAATAAAACCGAGGTGTTTGCGTAACTCCTTTTTATCCAAAATAAGTGTTGGCTTTGAACCATCGTTTAGCGCGGTCATTCCGGCAATTTCCTGATCGATTATGGCCAGATGAAAGACGTCTAATTGGAATGCATGACTAAAAGCTTTCGCGAGCTTTTTCTTATCTTTCGAGAAAAATTTCAGCCACTGATAAAAGCCGTCCACAAAAATACGGCTCATTTCCATGCGTGGGTCCTTACGACACTCTGTAGCAGTAATTACTTGAATCAATGTGTCCACCTACTTTCCTACTTCCATCTTAGCAAATGATTACTTGGAATACAAAAAAACTGCTACTTGATTAAGTAGCAGTTCCATCATTCATTATTCAGCGCTTTTCGCGCGTTTTTGAGCTTTTTCACGTTCATTTTTATTGAGAATTTTCTTACGCAAGCGTACACTTTCTGGTGTTACTTCACAGTACTCATCATCATTTAAAAATTCAAGTGATTCTTCTAAAGACATTTGACGTGGTTTTTTAATAACGTTCGTTTGGTCTTTCGTTGCGGAACGAATATTCGTCATTTGTTTAGCTTTTGTGACGTTAACCGCGATATCATTTTCACGACTATTTTCACCAACAATCATGCCTTCATAAATTTCCGTACCTGGCTCAACAAAAATGGTTCCGCGGTCTTCCACTTGCATAATACCATATGTTGTTGATTTTCCTGTTTCCATTGATACTAAAGCGCCATTACGACGTCCGCCGACACGACCCGTTTGCATTGGTTCATACGCTAAGAACGTATGGTTGATGATACCATAACCACGCGTCATAGAAAGGAAGTCAGTTGTATAACCAATTAAGCCACGTGCAGGCACTTTAAATTGTAAGCGCACTTGACCGTTTCCATCGTTGACCATATTTTGCATTTCACCTTTACGCTGGCTGATTGATTCAATGACAGCGCCCATGAATTCTTCAGGTGTATCAATTTGAACATCTTCGACTGGTTCACATTTTACGCCTTCCACTTCACGAATGATAACTTCTGGTTTGGATACTTGTAGTTCGTAGCCTTCACGACGCATCGTTTCAATTAAAATCGACAAGTGAAGCTCACCACGACCTGAAACTGTCCACGCATCTGGCGAACTTGTTGGTTCTACGCGAAGTGAAACGTCCGTTTGAAGCTCGGCCATTAACCGCTCTTCAATTTTACGACTCGTCACATGCTTTCCTTCACGACCCGCAAAAGGACTATTATTTGTTACGAAAGTCATTTGAAGCGTAGGCTCATCGATACGTAATACAGGGAGCGCATCTTGTTGATCGAACGGTGTCACTGTTTCTCCAACGAAAATATCTTCCATTCCAGAAAGAGCCACTAAGTCGCCTGCTTTTGCTTCTTTAATTTCTTCACGTTTTAAGCCGAAGAAACCGAACATTTTTGTTACGCGGAACTGTTTCACAGAACCGTCAAGTTTCATAAGTGCTACCGTCTGGCCGACATGCATTGTTCCGCGGAAAATACGACCAATCCCAATACGACCAACATAATCGTTATAGTCCAAAAGGGAAACTTGGAATTGAAGCGGCTCATCGCTATTATCCACTGGCGCTGGAATATGATCCACAATAGTATCTAAAAGTGGCGCCATTGTTTTCTCTTGTTTTTCTGGGTCAGAATCTTCGCTTGAAGTCCCGTTAATTGCGGATGCATAAATGACAGGGAATTCTAGTTGATCATCGTTTGCACCTAATTCAATAAACAGTTCTAAAACTTCATCGACAACTTCTTCGGGGCGCGCAAAACCGCGGTCAATTTTATTTACAACAACGATTGGTGTTAAGTTTTGCTCAAGCGCTTTTTTTAGTACGAAACGCGTTTGTGGCATTGTACCCTCGTAAGCGTCGACAACTAAAAGTACACCGTCAACCATTTTCATAATCCGTTCCACTTCACCACCGAAATCGGCGTGTCCTGGTGTATCCATAATGTTAACGCGGATACCTTTATAATTAATAGCTGTATTTTTTGCTAAAATCGTAATACCACGCTCACGTTCAATATCATTTGAGTCCATCGCACGTTCATCAACATGCTCATTTTCACGGAACGTTCCGGATTGTTTCAAAAGCTCATCCACGAGCGTTGTTTTACCGTGGTCAACGTGGGCAATAATCGCAATATTACGAATGTCTTCTCTTAATTTCACTGGTTTGTTTCCTCCTAAAATCGGGTTTCAATTTGCTTTTTTAGAACGAAATGTGTATGAATCTCATCTAACTTCCAAATAAAAAGAAAAAGGAAAATAATTTATTTTCCTCGGAAGCAGTAAAATTAAACTTACGAAGTACTAAACGCACGACGCGCAACCAGATGAGTCATCCGTGAAATCGACCATTTATGCCTAATCCGAACATTTCGTATAAATCAACTTTCCTATTATAGCACAACTTCTTTCACTTGACACCCATTTGTTTTCAGAAAACGAAATTTTTTATGATAAATAACTGTCCAAAAGTGTCTTATGAACGTTTGGTAAAGCCACAAGTGACGAGCCTTGTTCAAGCATGTTGATGGGGCTTCCGTCTAGGCGGGTTACGATGCAGCCCAATTCTTCGGCAATCATTTTACCTGCCGCAATATCCCACGGGGCCAAGTTTGCCGACATATAAGCGCCGACTTTTCCTGTTGCAACATACATATATTCCAGTGAGGCAGCGCCGTAAAGCCGCAAGCCGCGTGACGCTTTAACAGCATCCCAAAGCCGTTCATTGGTCTGAATCGCACTTAAATTCGCCACTAGCAAATGATCAGCGAGCGTGTCGTCTGCGTTTACTGGTGTTAATTTTTTGCCATTTAAATAGGCACCGCAACCTTTTTCGCACGTGTAAATGTCCCCTTTTTCAACTTCATAAATGGCGCCATATACGCCCACGCCATCGATGTAAAGCGCCACTGAAATTGTAAAGTTTTTTTGCTGCATGACAAAATTAAGCGTGCCATCAATTGGATCGACAATCCAAACGGGGCCTTCGAGCGAATCGATTTCGGCCGCCATTCCTTCTTCGCCGAAAATACGATGGTCTGGAAACTGTTCTAAAACGCGCTTCACAAATAAAGTTTCGACTTGCTTGTCGATATTCGTGACTAAATCATTACGATTTGATTTTGTTTCAATTTCTAATTTTTCCTCAAAAGAAGCCATGATTTCGGCCCCTGCTTCTTCAAAAAAAGCGCTAACAAATTGTTTTTCTTTATCCAGATGGCTCATCTTAACAGCTCCTTAATTATAATGTTTTATTTTAGCATAAAATTCTTCTGATTGTATATGCCTCGCTACTTTCGTATAATAGTCATAACAACTATTTTTGGAGGGTATATAGCATGACAAACGGTTTTACAAAGAAGGAATTTAAGGCGATGAGAACGCCTGGACTCGCGAATCGAATGGAAGCGATTCAGACGGACATTCAGCCGAAATTTAAGGCGCTTGGTGAGGAACTTACGGGATTTTTAAGTGATGCCCTTAATACGGAGATGCATTTACATATCGCACGGCACGCTAGGCGGTCGGTGAACCCGCCTGATAGTACTTGGCTTGCCATTTGCGCGGATAAGCGTGGCTACAAGAAACACCCACACTTTCAAGTCGGCCTTTACGGCGATTATGTGTTTATTTGGCTCGCTTTCATTTATGAAAACGAGGACCGGGATCAAATTGCCAGTCGCTTTTTGGCGCACCAGGCCATGTTTGAAGCGTTGCCAGATGGCTTCTCCCTCTCGAAAGATCATACCGTCAGCACCACTTTTGCTTTAAACAAAAAAGAACTTAAAAGCGCTTTAGAACGTTTTCGCGATGTGAAAAAAGGCGAGTTTTTAGTTGGGAAGATTTATTCGGAAAATTCGGCTGTGCTGCGCTCCGAGAAAGCGTTCATCGAGGAAGCGGAAGACGTTTTGCGCGCGCTCATACCACTTTACAAACTTGCGCTAAAATAAACATGTACAAATAGGCCTAAACTCGATATAATAGTGAAGTTGTGAGTATTTTGGAAAGGAAGTGAATTGTCATGAAGAAACAAAATCGAAAGCCTAGTGAGCCTGATCCACATCGAAGTATACAGGCGCGAGTCAATTTTGCGGAGGACAATTCCTTCACTAGTTGCAAAACGCCTGCTCTAGTTAAAAAAGAGGAGGGTTCCAAATGCACCAAATTTTTAAATCCGATGAAGATGGCAAATTAATTGAGCTTGAAGAAGTGGAACGCAATGCATGGATTAACATTGTTGCGCCTACATCAGAAGAAATCAATCAAGTTGCCGAAAACTACAATATTCCATTAGAATTTCTCGAAGATCCACTCGATAAAGATGAAAGTGCGCGGATTGAACGCGATGACGACACGGAAGCCGTTTTAATCATTTGTGACTTTCCAGTTGTGGATGAAGACGATATTCATTACGCCTCGTTTGAAACTATTCCAATGGGGATTATTTTAACAAAAGACTATTTTATTACGATTTGCACGATTGATTCGTCGATTATTCAATCCTTTATAAAACGGCGTATCAAAGGCTTTTATACGCATATGAAAACGCGCTTTGCCTTACAAATTCTCTATATGATTTCCACGCAATTTTTGCGCCATCTAAAACGCCTTAATCGTCAAACCGATGAAATCGAAAAAGAATTGCATGAATCCATGAAAAACAAGCAGCTCTATGATTTGATGGGGATAGAAAAAAGTTTAGTTTACTTTGTCACTGCCCTCAAATCCAACAAACTTGTGCTAGATAAAATGATGCGCCAACACATTGTAAAAATGTATGAGGAAGATCAGGATTTACTAGAAGACGTCATCATTGAAAACCGCCAAGGAATTGAAATGGCGGAAGTTCATTCCAATATTTTAAGTGGTATGATGGATGCGTATGCTTCGATTATTTCGAACAATATGAACATCGTCATGAAATTTTTGACATCTTTCACGATTATTTTAACGATTCCAACGATGGTATTCAGTTTTTATGGGATGAATGTAAAATTGCCGTTTATGGATATGTCACTCGCCTGGATCGTCACGCTAGGTATTTCATTTAGCATCGCCGGAATACTTGCACTTGTTTTTTGGCGAAGAAAGTTTTTTTAAAGCATAAAAAAGCATAAATCCTGTAAAATCCATTTTTCAAAATGGTAATCTTACTGGACTTATGCTTTTTTTATTGACTATCTTTTGGAATAAAAGCTGACGATGCTTACCCCACCTTTTTATTCCTTATCTGACTGAATCGTTTTAGTTAGTTCATCCACACTATTTTTCACATTACCCTTACCAGAAAAGTTCTCCAGCAATTCGCGAATGTCAAGGCCTGTAGTGGCTTTTAGGCTTTCTTGTGCGGTCGTCATCAAATTCGTTGCATACGCACTTACCTTATTTGCACCACTGTTTGTACCATCACTTCCAGTATCAACAACAGTAATCGTATCAATATTGCTCATTGGAGCTGCTACTTGTTTCGCATATTCAGGCAGCATATTGACAATCATATCGAGCATCGCTGCTTGGCCATACAATTCGTAAGCTTCCGCCACTTTTCGTTTTGCCTCTGCTTCTGCTAAACCACGTAATTTGATAACTTCGGCTGCCGCTGTCCCTTGTGCTTGCTCCGCCTCGGCTTTTGCAATCCCTTGAACGCGAACTTGTTCCGCTTCTGCTTTCGCTTTTGTTTCAATACGATATTGGTTCGCTTCTGCTTCTGCATATTCTTGGCTCTTTCTAGCCGCCGCTTGTTGCTCAACAGCATAACGATCCGCATCCGCTTTTTTCTTCACTTCCGCATCATATTGACGTTCACGGCGTTGAATTTCACGTTCTTCTAATTCAATTTGTTTTTGACGCTCAATAATTTGAATTTGCATTTGTTGCTCAACAACTTCTTGTTTCGCACGTGCGCTTTCTAAATCATAAGCTTGGTCGGCATTCGCCTTTGCTGTTTCTTGTTCCCGGCGATATTCAGCAACTTTTAATTGGTTTTGCTTTTCAGCTTCAGCAATTTCTGTTTTACGCTCTAGTTCAGAACGAGTCGCTTCTTTTTCTGCTTCCGCTCGTTTCATACGCGTTTCTTTACTCGCTTCTGCTTCCGCCACATCTGCATCACGCTTCACTTGCGCAATACGCGGCTTACCTAGCGCATCTAAGTAGCCATTGTTATCTCGCACTTCTTTAAGCGTAAAGGAAACAATAATGAATCCCATTTTAGCTAAATCTTGAGCCGCAACTCCTTGCACTTCTTGAGAAAACTTATCGCGATTTTTATAAATCTCTTCCACCGTCATGGACCCTAAAATCGCACGAAGGTGCCCTTCAACCACTTCAATCGCTTCTGCTTCTCGCTCTTCACTTGTTTTTCCCAAAAATTGTTCAGCGGCTGTGGCAATTTCGGAAATAGATCCACCGATTTTAATAATTGCCGTACCATCCGCCATAACAGGAACCCCTTGTTCCGTATAAATCTCAGGCGTTCTAACATCTAATTTACTCGAAAGTAAACTAATTGGACGCGATTGCTGGAAAACTGGCATTACGAATGTACCGCCACCACGAACAATTTTGACTTTTTTTCCGCCTTCATCAACAAAGACATTTTTACGACCTAAGTAGCTTCCCGAAACGATTAATGCTTCATCTGGTCCGACAGTTTTGTATTTGGTTACAAACACAATTAAAAACAAAATTAAAACAACAACTGCAACGATTAAAACTAATGTAATTCCTCCGGTTAAAATATTCAAACTTTACAGCCTCCCTTTTGTGTAGTAACTAATTTGTCCTTATCCTAAGAAAGAGGTATAGGGCGAAACTAAAATGTAAGCATCTTCTGCATCAATAATAAGCACTGTTTCTCCAAGCGAAATAGGTTCATTATCACTTGATTTCGCCGCCTTTGCTACTTTACCTGCATTCATTTCAATCAAGACCTCACCGAAACCATCGCTCGGAATAGAAGTAATGACGACACCTGTTTTTCCTTCTAAATCCTTTGTTTCATAAGCAATTGAATCACTTGTCCTAGAAAGTGGCAAAAGTATTCCAAAATAGAGGATTGACGAAAAAATCAATCCGATAATAATCGAACCAATTAAAACATTTATACTTGATAAAGACGTATATTTCTCACCTAAAAAGCCGGCTAATGAAAACGCACCTAAAAAGTATAAAATAATCGATCCTGGAATAGGTAATAAATCTAAGGCAAAGCTGACAATACTAACTGAGAAGATTAACGCCGATATTAGATCGATTACAATCAGTATACCTACCACAATCAATATGTAATAATATACATTCTCTATTGGCATTCCAAATACCATCATGTTGTTCCCTCCAATTACTTCTTTGTGAACAAATAGTCATACTTCCATTTTAACAGAAAGTCGGCACCACATCAATTGTTCCTAGGAAGCCAAAAAAAGAAGTGAGTACACTTCTCACTTCCATTAAAACATGTTATTTTTTAGCAAATTCAGCGTTTAAAAGTTCTTCCAGCTCTTCGGGTGTAATGTGTTCATCAAAAATATGTTCGCCGACAATGACAGTAGGAACAAAAACAACATTCGCGCGGTTCGCTTCCTCGATAATAGCCGCCGTCGCCTCTTCGTTATTTTGCTCTTTTAACTGCAATTTATCTTCCATATAAGAAGCTACTTCGTGAAGCGGCAAATTGCCCCACTCATCTTGCGTCGCATAAATTTTATCAATCACTTCCCACGTTTCAAACGGCGTATCGTAATTTAAATAGCGATGCGCCACGTTGCCCGGCTGAAGTTTTTCTTTTTCCTTATCAAATGGTTTAATAATTAACTCAATCTTTCCATCTCGAACGAAACGATCCAACACTTTTCTTGAATCAGTATGCCATTTACGGCAATATGGACAACGCAAATTCACAAATGACATCACTTTAACTTTCGCATTTTGTGACTGTGCAATATGAATTCCTTCTGTTGTTTTCACTTCAGCAGCCTTAATTTGACTAATATCCACTTTTATTCCCCCTAGTTATGGTTTCATTTTAATCGTACTCGTCGTAGCATTTTTCAGCATTTGCATCACCTGATAAGGCGAATAACCACTAACGTCTTCAAACTCACGCCCAAGACGCTTCTCCTCACCAATCGACGGCACGACCGTCTTAAACGCCCGGTACGTTTCTTTCAATTCCGCCGCACTGACGCCTTTCTCATAAGCCTTCTCAATCGACTCAAAATAATGGATGACGACCGCAATTTCCTCTTTCGTCCAGTCCATATCAATCGGATAACTATAATTCATTTCTTGTCACCCCTTCTTTTGGACAAATTCCCAAGTTCCACATTTCCAAGACAACATAAAATGCTCAGTTTCGGAACTAACAGCCTATTAAATTCATTTTATCATGCAACTTCCAAAGTTTAAAATGAATTGTTTACAAAAAAAAGATGCTAGCAGCACCTTTAATAACCTTGTTCTCTTTTCCGTTTTAGTAACATTGTCATCACAACAAAATAAGCCGGTAAAATGTAACTTACAATAATTAAAATGATAATTTCCAGCGTCGATTTTTGAATGTAGCCATTCGTTAATTTAATAAAACCAGTAATCGGTGTTTCTAAAATTTTAAAAACCGCCTGAAATCCCCCTGCATCATGCATATGTTGAATAAAGCCAATAACGAAAGCCACAATGGCTAGCAGAAAACAAATTCCCGCTATAACATAAGATATCCAAAACAAACTTTTTTTCATCACTTCACCTTACTCTCGTTTATTTCCCAGAATAAAAACATCAACGCCTAATAACTATGCGATTCCACATGTTTTTCTCTGTAACTGATTCTCGCGAAGTGCATGCCAACAAAAAAGAATGCGGGAAGAACAAAATTCAAAATAAACACGACTACATAGCGCACAAGAACGCTTGCAATTGGAATGGTGACAACAGGATTTGTAAACGGTGTCGCAATGATACGCAAAACAGCTTTATAGCCATCGGTATCATGCATATGATGAATAAAACCAATCCCAAATTGTATAAATGTATCCACTGTACAAAGCCCTGCAACAATCATAAGTAAAATAAAAACGGAATGCGGAATATGCCAATGCTTTTTCATTTTCACACCTGAATTCTAAGTTATTTTCGTGAAATATTCCTCTTTTTTACGCCATGTAAATTTTAACATATAAAATACGCTGTTTACAATTGTAAACAGCGTATTTTTTTATTAAATGTGAATAGGGCGTCCTAAAGCAAGTTCAGCCGCTTCCATTGTAAGCTCTCCAAGTGAAGGATGGGCATGGATTGTAAGGGCAATATCTTCTGCGGTTACACCCGTTTCAATTGCAAGACCGATTTCAGAAATAATATCTGAAGCGTTCATTCCTGCAACTTGAGCGCCAAGTACAAGGCCATCTTCTTTACGTGTCACTAAACGTACAAAACCTTCTGGTGCATCAAGTGAAAGAGCACGGCCGTTTCCGCCGAATGGGAATTTCGATGCTTTCACATCAATTCCTTTTTCTTTCGCTTCTTTTTCTGTCATACCTACAGTTGCAAGTTCAGGGTCACTAAACACAACAGCTGGAAGCACAGTATAATCATTTTCAGATTTTTCCCCAGCAATAGCTTCAGCAGCAATTTTTGCTTCGTAGCTTGCTTTATGGGCTAAAGGAACACCTGGAACGATGTCGCCGATTGCGAATACGTTCGGTACATTTGTACGTCCTTGTTTATCGACTTCGATTAATCCACGTTCAGAAACTTTTACGCCTAATTGTTCCAAGCCGATGTCATCTGTATTTGGACGACGCCCAACTGTTACAAGTACATAATCCGCTTCGATTGTGTTTGTTTCGCCATTTGCTTCATAAGTCACTTTCACGCCATTTTCAGTTTCTTCTGCTGACTTAGCGAGTGCTTTCGTTACGATTTCAACGTTTTTGCTCTTCAAGCTACGTTTAACAAGCGATACCATATCTTTTTCATATGTTGGTAAAATTTCAGGTCCGCCTTCAAGAATCGTAAGTTCAGTGCCTAGGTTAGCAAATGCTCCGCCAAGTTCAGTACCAATATAGCCACCGCCGATAACAACGAGTTTTTTCGGTACTTCTTGTAAAGCGAGTGCTCCTGTTGAACTTAACACACGTTTGCCATATTTGAAACCTGGGATTTCGATAGGACGTGAGCCAGTCGCAATGATAACATTGTTGAACGTATAAGTTTGAGCAGAATCTGGGTGAATGACACGAAGTGAATGTTCATCTACGAAGAATGCTTCCCCTTCTAACATTTCAACTTTATTCTTTTTAAGAAGTCCACGAACGCCTGTCGTTAATTTGTTAACAACGCTGCCTTTCCATTCTTGTGCTTTCGCAAAATCGAGATTAACATCTTTCGTTGTAATCCCCATATTATCAGAATGACTTGCTTCTTTAAAACGGTGACCAACTGTGATTAAAGCTTTGGAAGGAATACAACCGACGTTTAAACATACACCGCCGAAATATTCTTTTTCAATAATCGTTACTTTTTGTCCAAGTTGCGCTGCACGAATTGCGGCAACATATCCACCGGGGCCTGCACCGATAACTATCGTATCTCTTTCTTCTGGAAAATCTCCTACAACCATTATTTTACGCCTCCATTAGTAATAATTCTGGATCATTTAATAAACGTTTAATATTGTTCATTGCTTTTTGAGCTGTTGCGCCGTCAATTACACGGTGGTCAAAGCTTAATGATAAAGCAAGAACTGGAGCAGCTACAATTTCGCCGTCTTTTACGACTGCTTTTTCAGCAATACGACCTACACCTAAAATAGCAACCTCAGGATAGTTGATTACTGGTGTGAACCATTGTCCACCGGCAGAACCGATATTTGAAATTGTTGCAGAACCGTGGCGCATTTCGTCAGCTGTTAGTTTACCATCGCGTGCTTTTCCAGCTAGCTCATTAATTTCATTTGAAATGGAGAAGATGGATTTTGTATCTGCATTTTTAATGACTGGCACATATAAACCGTGATCTGTATCAGCCGCAATGCCGACATTATAGTAATGTTTATAAATAAGTTCTTCAGTTGCATCATCCATCGTTGTATTAAGCACTGGGAACTCTTTTAATGTAGCAACTAACGCTTTCACCATATAAGGGAGGAATGTCAGTTTGATACCTTTTTCAGCCGCAACTTCTTTGAAACGTTTTCTGTGCGCCATAAGAGCAGAAACTTCAATTTCGTCCATTAATGTAACGTGTGGTGCTGTGTGTTTCGAGTTCACCATTGCTTTTGCAATCGCGCGACGAGTTGGTGTAAGTTTTTCGCGTGTTTCTGGATAAGCATCGCCAGCAGCTGGAACTGGTTTTGGTGCTGCTTTCGTCGCTTGCGCTTCTTTTTGCGGTGCTGCCGCTTCTGCAGCTGCCGCTTCTGCAGCTGCCGCTTCTGCAGCTGGCGCTTCTGGTGCATCGCCACTTAAGTAAGCTTCGATATCTTGTTTTAAGATGCGGTTATTTTTGCCGCTTCCTGCAACAAGGCGAATGTCAACGCCTTTTTCACGAGCAAATTTACGAACAGATGGCATCGCAATAACAAGACCATTTGGATCTTTTTCAGCAGATGGTGTTCCGTTGCCGCCACTTACAGGAGCCGCCGCAGGTTTTTCTTCTACTTTAGCTGTTTCAGCTGGCGCTTCTGGTGTAGAGGAATGATCCGCTGTACCTTCAAAGTCACCAGTAAATGTGATCAACACTTGACCTACTGTTGCAACTGTACCTTCACCAACTAAAATGTCTTTAACCGTACCATCAACTGGCGATGTAATTTCTTCGACTGATTTATCATTTTGTACTTCAAAAATTGCTTGATCTTCTTCTACTTTGTCACCGGATTTAACAAACCATTTGACGATTTCGCCTTCATGGATTCCTTCACCAATGTCAGGTAATTTAAATTCAAAAACGCCTGCTGCTCCGCTAGAAGGTTTTGCCGCTGGTGCTGTTACTTCTTCCTTCACTTCTTCAGCTGCGTCTTCATGACCTTCAACGCCATCAAAAGTAATTAAAACTTGACCTACAGTGGCTACTTCGCCTTCAGCTACTTTAATTTCTTTTACTGTACCTGAAACGGGGGAAGTAATTTCCTCCACAGATTTATCGTTTTGTACTTCGAATAGAGATTCGTCTTCTTCAATTTTATCGCCTGGTTTTACGAACCATTTGACGATTTCACCTTCGTGGATACCTTCACCGATATCCGGTAATTTAAATGAATATGCCATTGTCTATTAAGCCTCCTGTTTTTATTCAAACTTTATATAGAATGTTACGCCATCACGTAACGTACGCTTTTAATTAGAAAGCTAAAACTTCTTTAACACGTTCAACTACATCGTTATGGTTAGGTAACCAAACTGTTTCCGCTTGTGAGAATGGGAAAACGCTGTCTGGTGCAGTAACACGCATAACTGGCGCTTCAAGTGAAAGAATTGCACGGTCATTAATTTCAGCGATAACGTTTGCCGCTACGCCACCTTGTTTTTGTGCTTCTTGAACCATAACAACACGGTTTGTTTTCTTCACAGAGGCAACAATTGTGTCGGTATCGATTGGGCTGATTGTACGCAAATCAATTACCTCAGCAGACACGCCTTCTTTTTCCAAAGCTTCTGCTGCTTTTAAAGATTCTTGAACCATTGCACCGTAAGCGATGATTGTTACATCTGTACCTTCGCGGCGAACTGCTGCTTTGCCGATTTCAACGGTATATTCGCCTTCTGGAACTTCTTCACGGAACGAACGATATAATTTCATATGTTCTAGGAAAATAACTGGGTCATTGTCGCGAATCGCAGAAATAAGCAATCCTTTTGCGTCATATGGTGTGGACGGAATAACGACTTTAAGCCCTGGGGATTGTGCCATTAAACCTTCTAAATTATCGGCATGAAGTTCAGGTGTGTGAACCCCGCCGCCAAATGGTGCGCGAATTGTAATCGGTGCAGTACGTGTACCACCTGTACGGTAACGCATACGTGCCATTTGTGCAACTACAGAGTCCATAACTTCAAATACGAAACCGAAGAATTGAATTTCAGGCACTGGGCGGTAACCTTCAAGTGCTAGACCAATTGAGAGACCGCCGATACCGGATTCCGCAAGTGGTGTATCAAATACACGGTCTTCGCCAAATTCAGCTTGTAGACCTTCTGTTGCACGGAAAACTCCGCCGTTTTTACCAACGTCTTCACCGAATACTAAGACGTTTTCATCATTTTTAAGTTCAACTGCAAGCGCATCTGTAATCGCTTGAATCATTGTTTTTTGCGCCATGATTATTTCGACTCCTTCGCTTCATAAATTGCCAATTGTTCTTTAACGTTGGCTGTTGGTGTTTCATACATATTTTTAAGAAGATCAGATACTTTTTGTTTAGGAATTGCGTCTGCTTCTTTAATTGCTTCTTTGATTTCTTCTTTCGCACGATCGATAACTTCATTTTCTTTTTCTTCGTTCCAAAGGCCTTTGCCTTCTAAGAAAGTACGGAAACGAACGATTGGATCTTTTAGTTCCCATTCTCCGTCAAGTTCTTTTGTACGGTAACGAGTTGGGTCATCCCCTGAAAGTGTATGTGGACCATAACGGTAAGTCATCGTTTCGATAAGTGTTGGGCCATCGCCTGCAACTGCACGTTCACGAGCAAATTTCGTTACGGCATAAACTGCAAGTGGATCCATTCCGTCTACTTGAACACCTGCAATACCAGCTGCAACAGCTTTTTGCGCAAGCGTTGGTGCTGCGGATTGTTTTTCACGAGGAGTCGAAATGGCAAACATGTTATTTTGTACAACGAAAATAGCAGGAGCATGGAACGCACCAGCGAAGTTTAATCCTTCATAGAAGTCACCTTGAGATGAACCACCGTCACCTGTATACGTGATAACAACATTATCTTTTTTACGTTTTTTAAGTCCTAATGCAACACCCGCTGCTTGCACGATTTGTGCGCCGATAATGATTTGCGGGGACAACACTTTTAAGTCTTCTGGGAATTGGTTCCCTACAAAATGTCCACGTGAGAAAAGGAATGCTTTTGTAAGCGGTAAACCGTGCCAAATAAGTTGTGGCACATCACGGTAACCTGGTAACACGTAGTCTGATTTTTCAAGGGCATAATGACTTGCAAGTTGAGATGCTTCTTGACCTGCTGTAGGTGCATAGAAACCTAAACGACCTTGACGGTTTAACGAAATGGAGCGTTGATCAAGCACACGAGTCCAAACCATACGCGTCATAAGTTCAACCAATTGTTCATCTGTTAAATCAGGCATTAAATCCGGATTTACAATTTCACCTTTTTCATTTAAAATTTGAACCATTTCAAATTGTTTCGCAACTGCATCAAATTGTTGCGTTACATTAATTACTGCCTTCTTTTCTTTAGAAGCCATTACGTATCTCTTCCTTTCGTTTAACAAAATAGTGGAGAAAATGAATGCGCCATCATTCAGACTCTCTGAAAGCTTCATTTCCTGAAAACCTGATTATGTATTAATAAAAATGTGAGCATTAATAATAGAAGAAATCATTCTAAATGTATGTAAAACTTGTTTGGTTGCACTTTAGAATATTTCTTCTAAACATGTTCACTGGTCTAGTTGCTGCTTTACTTTTCCCCAGACACACACAGCAAAACATCTGTATATTTCTGAGTTTGTGAATTTTCGAATGTTTTTTCACAAAAAGACCTTACCAATTTTTTAATCAGCTCATTTTCTTTACGAAATCTGTTCTAATCAAAAACGGAATCTTTATTAATACACCAATCTTCCCTTTTAATTTACACTACTAACCAAAGGAAGTCAATATAATGAACTTCGGAATTTCTATCGCTTTCATTAGCTTAACATCAGTCATTATTCGTTTATTCACACTGTACTAAAAAATACCTTCCATTTTAAATTCTGTTATATAATATAATAAAACAGTTATTACCACACCAGTAAGACACTTTTTCATCCGCCTATTAGTTAGTTTGTGAATTCACAAACTATAAAAATTTTTCTTCTGGATTAAAAACGAATAATCACTCAGATATTAATCAATTCGTTCGCTTTTATCTCTCAATATAATTTAGTTTTCTCAATCCATTCCAATTTTAAAACATATTTGATAGAATAAAGAGTAGTTAATGAATGAACAGGAGCGTCGATGAGATGATTTTAATGAAAGATATTGTTCGTGAAGGTCACCCGGCTTTACGCGAAGTTGCAAAAGAAGTAACTTTCCCTCTTTCTGATGAAGAAAAACAATTAGGACAAGAGATGTTAACTTTTTTAAAAAATAGTCAAGATGAAGAAATAGCAGAAAAATATGGACTACGTGGTGGTGTTGGTCTTGCTGCCCCGCAACTTGCTGTTAATAAACGAATTATTGCTATCCATATTGAAGATGAAAATGATAAACTGTATAGCTATGTTTTATATAACCCAAAAATTAAAAGCTATTCCGTTCAAGAAGCATGCCTTGCAGGCGGTGAAGGCTGTCTATCTGTTGACCGCGAAGTGCCGGGCTATGTCGTTCGCAGCGAGCGCATTACGCTTACTGCTTTTGATGAAAACGGAACACCTATTAAGCTTCGCCTAAAAAATTATCCTGCGATTGTGGTGCAACATGAAATTGATCATTTAAACGGCATTATGTTTTTTGACCACATTAATAAAAATAATCCATCTTACCTTCCGCCAGATGTGGACGTGTTAGGTTAAGATAAAAAAAGATGCCTATTTTGCGCATCTTTTTTAGGAGGTTTTGCTATGGAGAGATACGATAGACAGATTCGGGTTAAGGAAATCGGAGCTTTTGGGCAAAAAAAAATTAGGGAGACGACTGTCCTTATTGTGGGAGTGGGTGCAATTGGGACTTATGCGGCTGAAATGATTGTCCGTATGGGTTTTAAGCGGCTTGTTTTAATCGATCGCGATTTTGTTGAACTGTCGAATTTGCAACGTCAGACGCTTTTTACGGAAGCTGATGCGGAAGCAAGACTTCCTAAAGCGTACGCTGCAGCCTTAGCTTTAAAACAAATGAATCGTGATGTTGTGGTGGATTTTGTTGTGGACGACGCCAATGCGGAGTCGCTTGCCCCTTTTACGGACGTGAATTTTGTGCTTGATTGTACGGACAATTTTTTGACGCGGCGCTTTTTAAATGATTGGTGCCGGGAACACGAGATTCCGTGGATTTATACATCTTGTGCGGGGACTTACGCTGGGCTGATGCCGATTGATTCAAAAGCTTCTGCTTGTTTAACTTGCCTGATTGGGGAAATGCCGCAAACCAATGAAGCAAGTTGCGATATTATTGGGGTGCACGGTGCACTTATCCCCATTGTAGCAGGGGCGCAAGTTTCGCTGTTAATTAAAATGATGCTTGATGAAAATTTTACATATAATACGTTTTATCAAATTGATAACTGGCAATTATCATTACAAAAAATTGCTGTTTTGAAGTTGCGGACTTGTCCATCTTGCGGGGAAAAAAAGCAAGAGCAGAGAGCATTTTCTTCGCAGCCTATTGTGCTTTGTGGGCGTGATACGGTGCAATTTCAACTGGTGGAAAGTCGGCAGGTTGATTTTGACGGGATTATGAAACGGCTTGTGCGGGAACAATTGGACGTGCACCGCAATGATTTTCTGCTTTATTTTGATTTTGAAGGCTACCAACTCACGGTTTTTAAAAACGGGCGCGTTTTAGTTCATGGAACTGACGAATTAAATACGGCGCGGAAAATTTATCACCACTTTTTCAATTAAAAGGAGGCATTTCAATGCATGCAGGCAATTCATTTGTGGCGACTGTAGCCATTTTGACGATTAGCGATACGCGGACTTTTGAAACGGATTCTAGCGGAGCTTATATTGAAGAGAGTTTAGCGGCATCGCCTCACCGCGTTTTAAAGCGCGTAATTGTGCCAGATGACGCGGTGCAAATTAAGCAGGCAATGGAAGCTCTAAAACAAGAGGACATACACTGTATTATTTCGACTGGTGGTACGGGACTTGCGAAACGCGATGTAACATTCGAAACGCTTGTTTCGGAAATCATACAAGAAATCCCCGGCTTTGGTGAGCTTTTCAGACAAATTAGTTTTGCTGAGATTGGCACAAGAGCCATGGCAACCCGTGCGTTTAGCGGATTCCTAGATAACGATATTTTATTTTTTGCGTTACCGGGTTCAAAAAACGCCTGCGAAACGGGTATGAAACACTTAATTTTGCCGGAGATGGGGCATCTTTTGGCAGAACGACATAAATAAAAATGCAAAAAGGACGAAACCTTTTCCGAGATTTCGTCCTTTTTATTATCCACCAATCTGGCTCATTCGTCGCCAAGTTGGTTTATGCGAAGTATCCTCATCTTGAAGTTTCAAGGCCATTTCGTGATTTTCAGGCTTATTGTCGATGGATTGTTGCACAATCTTCATCAATTCTTCAGGATTATTTTGAATGTACGGGCGAATATTAAGCTCCTCGTCCCAGTATAAACATGCTTTAATGTAGCCATCTGCCGTCAGACGCAACCGATTGCAACTCGCGCAAAAATGCGAGCTCACCGGATGGATTAAGCCAAAAGTCCCGGCCGCCCCTTTCAAGCGGTAATTCTCAGACGGACCGTTCCCTCTCACTGAATCGACCGCTTCATATTCAAACCCAACTTCTTTACACTTGTCAAAAATGGTCGTTAAAGACAAATATTTCTTCTTCCAACTATTTCCAGCATGACCAATTGGCATGTACTCGATGAACCGAATGTTAATATCTTTATCCTGTGTAAACTTTAAAAAGTCGATGATTTCGTCGTCATTCTGCCCTTTGATGAGGACAACATTTAATTTAATCGGAAAAAGGCCCACTGCTTCCGCTTTTTTTATGCCGTCAAGTACCTTCTGTAAGCGCCCACCGCGTGTGATTTCCTTGAAACGGTCCGCTTTTAAAGAATCAAGGCTAACATTAATTCGCGAAAGTCCCGCTTCTTTTAGAGCTTCTGCTTTTTTAGCCAAATACATGGCATTTGTTGTGATCGCGATGTCTTCAATTTCTGGAATTGCTGCGATGCCTCTGACGATTTCGACAATATCCGTCCGGAGAAGCGGTTCCCCGCCTGTTATCCGCACTTTTTTTATGCCAAATTGCGCCATAATTTTCATGAAATCGACAATTTCGTCCTTTGATAACACTTTTTCATGAGGTAAGAATTTAAGTCCTTCTTCTGGCATACAATAAACGCAGCGTAAATTACAACGATCCGTAACCGAAATTCGAATGTAATCATGCGCCCGACCAAAACGATCCGTTAAAACTTGCACAGCTATTCCCCCTATTTTGATGAAAATTCGCCACTTTTACCGCCTGATTTTTGAAGCAAACGCGTCCGTGTAATTTCCATGCCGCGGTCCATGGCTTTACACATATCATAAATGGTGAGTGCCGCGATGCTTGCTGCTGAGAGTGCCTCCATCTCGACCCCTGTTTTGCCAACTGTAACCACCGTCGCTTGGATGGTTAGCGTCCTGTCACCGTCATCTTGAAACGATAAATCCGCTTTTGTCGTCATTAACGGGTGACACATGGGGATAAAATCGCTCGTTTTTTTCGCGGCCATAATGCCAGCCACTTGAGCTACGGCCAAAACATCACCTTTTGAAATTTTACCTTCTTTAATGCGCGTTAATGTTTCAGGTTGCATCACAACAACTGCTTCTGCAACCGCAATTCGTTTTGTTTCATTCTTCTCTGTCACGTCTACCATTTGAGCGCGCTTTTCTTTGTTAAAATGTGATAATTTATCCATCATCAACCTCCACTAACAGGCGGAATGACCGCAATTTCTAGAATTGACTCGGGCAATTCATCTGTATCTTGCTTAAATTCCATGTTGACGGCAAGCATAGAGCGGTGTAAGTCATCTGCGATTTCTGGAAACTCACTGCTAATTAAATCCCGCACATCGCCTACCGTTTGGCAGCCTGTCACGTTGAGTGCAGCTTCAGGCGCGACTTTTTCTGTCAAATAGGCAAAAAACTTAATGGTTGTCATCGTTTAAGCCTCCCCATCTTACTTTATCCGTATCGAATTCCTCTTTCCAAATGGGAACCGATTTTTTCAACTGCTCAATAATATATCGAGAGCCTTCATAACTTTCAGCGCGATGCTTCGTTGCGACACCAATAAAAACGGCAATATCTGAAAGTTCTAGGTTGCCTAGGCGGTGCACAATAGCAACACGTGCATCAAATTTAGCTTCTACAAATTGGGCAAGCTTTTCCATTTCTAAAAGCGCCATCTCCTCGTAGGCTGTGTAACGCATTCGCTCCGTCTGAACTTCCCCCGTCCATTCGCGAATCGTACCTACAAATGTATTGATTCCGCCGTATTTAGCGTCAATTAGAAAATCATACAGCGGCGCAATTTCAATTTTTTTATGTGTTAATTCTACCCTTTTCATTCTAAAAACTCCCCAATTAACGATTCTAAAAATGCCGTTCTCGTTTCGTTTGTCCCAATGAAAGTCACTTCATTCTGTTCCAACCTCACAAGGGAAACAAACGCGATAATTTGCCCTACTTCCTGCTTAAACCACATCATCTCGTCTGCCGAACGCAGAAGGACAATTTTAGGAAAAGGCGCATTTTTATAGCCTTCTACGAGCGTTATATCTGCTGCCCCTAATTTTGCAATCGCATCATGAAGTGTGACATTTTCCTGACTGACGATGGCGTATTTTTCGCTAGACGTAATCATGACCGCATCCGCACCTTCTTCTGCAAAAAAATACGTATCCGTTCCGATATGATCCATCTCAAAATCATGAGCGTCATGCTTAATGGCGTGAACTGTATAGCTTTGTTGTTTCAACATGCCGATAAAATCGCGAATGAGCGTCGTCTTACCGCTATTTTTAAAGCCCACTACTTGGAGGACAATAGCCATACGCTAACCTCTTCTCCTTTTTTCTTGCCGACTTGTCCCCGCGGAATCATAATTAAACAGGTTGCTAGATGCAGGTTGCCAAGCGAACTCGACATATCACTTCCTACTTTGGAAACAAAAAAGGTGCCTGCTTGCTCGCTATATGTGCCGCGTAAGAAGCGGTCGTAGCCATTATTTTTTAAGTAGTCTTCTGCCATAATCCCCGTCACCTCACGAATCGGTAACTTTTTCCCCGAAAGTTTCGCAAGTGCAGGTAGAACAAACAAATGATAGCCTGTAAAACACGCGCCTGGGTTGCCAGACAAGGCGATTAAGAGTTTGCCGCGAAAGCGCAGAGCCGTGGTTGGACTGCCGGGACGCATTTGGATTTTGTTGAAAAGAAGCTCGTTTTGGGTCGCGATATCGGCCATAAAATCATAATCGCCAACGGACACCCCGCCAGTTGTAATAATCAAATCTGCCGTTTCGCTTGCCAAAGTCAATTTTTCAAGTGTCAATTCGTAATCATCTGGCAGCGCCTCTTGGAAACAAATTTCGCAATCAAATTCTTCTAGGAGCGTGCGCAACAGTGCGTCATTACTATTATAGATTTTCCCATCTGGTAAAGCTTCAAATGGTGAGACAAGCTCGCTTCCAGTTGAAAAAATAGCCACTTTGGGGCGTTGAATGGTATGTATTTCCGTTATGCCAAAAGCAGCAAGCAAGCTTACTGAACCCGCGTTTATGACATGGCCTTTCGGAAGTAAGACGTCACCAGCGCGAAATTCTGCTCCCACTTCAGTAATGTTGCTTTGTGGTTGCGTATTAATTAAGGTGATAAAACCGTCTTCCGCTCGTTTTGACTGCTCCAGCATAATAATTTTAGCGGCTCCATCTGGCACCTTTGCACCGGTCATAATGCGAACCGTTTCTCCTTTTTTTAGCGGCTTGTCATACGTCGCACCACATGGCACTTCGCCCACCACACGAAGCGTAATCGGATAGTTCCAATCATCAGCCGCGCAAATCGCAAAACCGTCATAGCCTGACCTGCGGAAGTAAGGAAAGTCAAACGGCGCAAGAATAGCGCCGCTTAACACCCTTCCTTTACTTGAATAAAGCGCGGTCAATTCTTCACTTAATGTGACTGATTTCTCGACCACGATATTTTGAGCTTCTTTGTAGGAAATCGAATCCCGTTTAAACGTCATAAAAACCCCTCATTTTCTGTATGCGTTTACTTTATACTAATATAACGTAAATGAGCGTATTTGAACAGTGAAGCCGTTTGATTTCGGCTAATCATTGACATTTTATAGTCCAGAAAGCGATAATAATAGCAGAAAACATCTTCTTTTCTTGGCTTGGAGGTCATCAATATGTTTACGCCTGTTTGGCATTCTATTTTTGTGGCGGTTATTTCTACAACTATCGCCTTTTTCGCTATGTTACCACTTAGTTATTATTTTGCAAAACGGAAATCAAAAATTCAGCTTCCAGTTGAAACTTTAATTTTACTTCCACTCGTCTTACCACCAACCGTTGTTGGTTTAATTTTGCTTTCTATTTTTGGGAAAAACAACCCGTTTGGGGGCATGATTTGGGATACCTTCCATTTTAGCTTTATCTTTTCGCTGGCTGGTGCTATCGTTGCTACCGTCATCATCATTTTGCCCATCATGTATCAAGGTTTAAAAGCGGCGTTTTTATCCATTGATCACGAACTCGTCTGGGCAGCGGAAACGCTATCTGCAAGTTCCGGTCAAATTTTCCGCAAAGTCATTCTGCCAAATTGCTGGCAACCTATTTTAGCTGGTATTCTGTTAAGCTTTTGCCGCGCAATGGGTGAGTTTGGCGCAACCCTTATGGTCGCTGGTTACATCGAAGGAAAAACCGATACGATTGCATCAAGCATTTATTTTATGGTACAGCAAGGAAATATGAAACTTGCCTTTTATTTAGGACTTCTAAATTTACTTATTGGCGTTGTGGCACTCATGATTATTCATGTTTTAACCGTTAGACAAAGCAATTTGATGAGGGGGATGTAAAACGTGACTTTACAACTTCAATTTACTAAAAAAATGCCTTTTCATGATTTAAAAGTGGATTATACTTTTGGGAATAAAATCACCGCGATTATGGGAGCGAGCGGTGCCGGGAAATCAACGCTATTTCAATGTATAAGCGGCTTGAAGCGAATTGATTCTGGCATTATCCAGTTTGAGGATATCGCTTTCGACGACACGTCTATTGCCCTTCATTTGCCGACAGCAGAACGAAAAGTAGGCTACTTGTTTCAAAATTTAGCGCTCTTTCCCAATATGAACGTGTACGACAATATTTCTTTTGGGCTTAAAATGAATAAAGCTAAGCGAAAAGATACAGCGGCAATCGAACGCCAAGTTCGCCACATCGGCGATTACTTGCAAATTTCACACTTGCTTTATTCTTCCGTTCAAAAGCTTTCTGGGGGCGAAAAACAGCGTGTGGCGATGGCGCGCGCAATGATCATTAACCCGAACCTGCTCCTGCTTGATGAACCGTTTAATGGGCTTGATGAGGATACGCGCCACCTTTGTATGGACCTTGTTCAAAATATGGCTACGGATTTCAATTTACCTGTCATTTTTGTGACGCATTACCGTTTTGAAGCGCAAAAAATGACGAACGAAATTGTGATTTTAAAGGATGGTCACCTTGAAAAAGACGCCTAGTGTTGCCATAATTTTAGCTGGTGGGAATTCGACGCGCTTTGGCTGTGACAAGGCGTTCTATGTCCCGGAAGGTAAAACGAAAACGTGGGTGGAGGAACTTGTAGCCAAACTAACGCCCGTCGTCTCACTGATTTATATTTCCATTCAGGAAAAACAATTGGGTAAGATGAACACCCTTTTTTCTCAAAACGAAAGAATTAAACTGGTTGTCGATGAGCCAGAACTTGCTGATTACGGCCCGCTTGGTGGCCTTTATAGCGTTTCGCGCATGTTACACGGGGAAAATTGCCTGATTACACCCGTCGATGTGCCGCATATCCAAACAGCCGATTTTGTACGCCTTCTTGCCGCTCAGAACGTCTATGTCAAAACAAAAGAGCATGACCACTATTTAATGGCACATCTTCCGAATTTCAAAAGCGCCATCGCAAGTTGCATCCAGCTGGATGAGCATCGCGTGATACATCTTTTAGAAAAACTGGGCACTGCCCCGCTCTTTTTCAACGACGAACTGGCCTTCCTCAACCAAAATACGCCGTTATAATATGAATTTAAAAAGGCACAGCTCTAAAATGAGAGCTGTGCCTTTTTGAAATATCAGCCTGAAATTTGGCTTTTGAAGTATTCTGCCGCTCCAATTAGGTTGGCTTGATTTTGGAACTCGCATTGTCTGAGTTCTGGCGCAAAGTAGCCCCACTCCTTTTCTTCCAAAAAAGCGTCCATTGTTTGCTTCATTTCAGTAAGAAAAGCTTGGCGCGACGAAATCCCACCGCCTAGAACGATGCAGTCTGGGTCGAAAGCAACTTGCAAGTTAAAAATGCCAAGCGCAAGCGTGTGGTAAAATTTCTTGATTTCTTCTTGTGCGACTGTGTCTCCGTCTTCTGCACGTTTAAAAATAATTTCTCCGCTTAACGAGCCCTTTTCTTCTCCTGTTCGCTTACTATAGCGTTCTACGATGCGGACAACCGTGCCGAGTTCACTAAAGGTTTTATCGCCTTCTAAAAACATCATGCCGTATTCGCCAGCATAGCCATGTTTTCCTGTGTACAGCTGACCGTTTTGAATGAAAACACCACCAACCCCAGTTCCGAGAATTAGAAATAGGACGTTCGGTAAACCTTTCGCTGCCCCACAAATTGCTTCCGCCATTCCGGCCGCATTCGCGTCGTTAATCATTTCTACTGGCAATTCGAATAGCTTTTTTAATTCTTCTTTGATTGGAAAGTGGTGAATATACGGAATAGCACTAATGCCATCGATAATCCCTTGTTCGTTTAATACAACGCCCGGGGCACTAATTGCGACGCCTGAAAACGAAAATTTATTTTGCCGACTTTCAAGTTCCTTTTTTAATAACGCTTTCATTTTGTCCCAAGTTTTAGGTGTTGGAAATGAAAAAGTGTCTTCGAGCGCATTATTATGCCAGACGCCGCCTTTTACACTTGTACCACCGAAGTCAAAAACTAGTAGATCCATTCTATTCCCTCCAAAAGCTTTTTCTTAATTAATGCCATAGTTTTTCGTATCTGTCAAAAAAAAGCTGGGAATGTTTTAACATTCCCAGCTTAGGTTAAGCTTTTCTCCATTTTAGCCAACCGTATGATTCAACAATTTGCAGGAAGCGGACTAAGCGTGATAGGCTCATTTCATCTTCATTACCGAAGGTTTCATTAAACTCTGCTTCAAGCTCAAACACGTTTTTTTGCCCGTCAATGCGGCTTAAAATAAATTCGCCTTCTGCATCTAATTGAATTTTACGAAAGGCTTTTTGTTTAAAAAAGCGGACTGCTATTTTTTCAATAGGGTTATTTCGTGCCACAAGTAAATACGCTTTATCGCCTTCTTTCGTGACTTGCAATTTATCTTTTAAAACCGGAATTTGATGGAGCAAATTCACTTTTTCTTTTGCCACAAAATGTCCCTCCTATTTTGCTTTTTTAGAACGTGGAACGGTTGAAATATAAAGAAGTGTACAGATGATTATAAAGACGATAAATGGTAACCACTGATTTTGAATGAGCACTTCTGTTGGAATGATGTTTGCGTTAATCGAAATGATGAAAGCGATAATAACGCCGAGTAGCGATTCACCGGCAATTAAACCGGATGCGAACAATGTCCCACGCTCAATTCTTTCTGCGCCTTTTCCTTCTGTATCTTTTTCTTTTTTATGCTTAATAACTGCATTTACAATCATTCGTACGAAGCCACCGAACATAACGGTTGCACTAATGTTTAGTGGCAAGTATAGGCCTACTGCAAATACGAGTGAATTCATGCCTAAAAATTCAATGACAATCGCAATTGAAACGCCGATGAATATAAGCGTCCACGGTAAATTGCCATTTAAAATTCCTTCTGCAAGAATTTTCATAAGCATTGCTTTTGGAGCTGGCAATTCAGCCGAACCCATGCCATAAGCATTGTCAAGTAAGGTTAAGATATATCCCATAACAAGACCACTAGCAAGTACACCTATCATCATTGCGACTTGTTGTTTCCAAGGAGTTCCACCAACTAAATAACCTGTTTTTAAATCCTGAGAAATATCTCCTGCAACAGCAAGCGCTGAGCAGACGATAGCCGCAACGGTTAAGGTTAATATGATTCCTTCATCACCGTGATAACCAAAAGCTTTATAAACGAGCGCAACAATAAGTAATGTTGCAATTGTCATACCAGAAACTGGTGAAGAAGAACTTCCGACAATCCCTACAATACGAGAAGCAACTGTTACAAATAAAAAGCCGAAAATACCGATGGCAAGCGCACCAATAATCCCTACATTTGTGAATGGATCAAAGGCGATAATGACGAGTAGAATTGCAATACATATGATAACCCATTTCATTGGAATATCTTTATCTGTACGTTCTAATTCAAGCATTTTTCCACCTTTATTTTTGTTCATACTTTTCATTGTGCTGCGTAAAGTTTGAATAATGGCTGGTAAAGTTTTGACAAGTGTAATCAGTCCACCTGCCGCAACTGCCCCTGCGCCAATATATCTTATGTAATTATCCCAAATTCCTGCTGCATCAAGATTTTTAAGTGCTTCACTTGCAGGAAAGATAATTTGCGCACTCTCTCCCCCGAAAAAGGCGATGGAAGGTACTAAAACTAATGAAGCCATAAGGCCACCAGCTACCATTTGACCAGCAATTTTAGGGCCGATAATAAAGCCGACACCGACTAACGCTGGATAAATTTGAGTTCCAATGAAGGCTTCTTGAAATTTATAAACGCCGACTTGGATTTCACTTTTAAAAAGTTTAAAGCCGTCTGTAAGTATTTTTACGCTACCGCCTGCTAAAAAGCCAAGTGCGACTAATTTTGCTTGTGAGCCACCTGTTTCACCAGATTTTAAAACTTCTGCACAAGCTGTTCCTTCTGGGTATGGAAGAGTCTCATGTTCATTTACAATGAGCATTCTTCTAAGTGGAACCATCATGAATACGCCAAGGAATCCCCCGACAAGAACGATGAATATCAACATAATTTGCTTAATTTCAACACCCATTAAGAATAGCGCCGGAATCGTAAATACCGCTCCTGCACCTAAGGCTTCGCCGGCTGTTGTCATTGTTTGTACAATATTATTTTCTAAAATGGAATCCCGCTTAAAAATACCTCGTAATATCCCCATCGAAATAACTGCGGCTGGAATAGATGCCGATACTGTTAGACCTACCTTTAATCCTAAATAAGCATTTGCTGCGCCAAATAGAATGGCAAGAATGATACCTAGAACGATAGATGTAACCGTAAGTTCTGGAAGTGATTTCGATGCAGGGATATAAGGAACAAATGGCTTACGCCCTTTTTGTTCACTCATATTAACACTCCTTTATATTTATTAACTGCTTTACAGCATAAAAGCAACATCTAATATAGTACACCTGTCACATGACTTTTACAACATATTTTACGTAAATAAGAATAAAACCATACATATTTCACCAAAAAAAAAGACCCGTTTTTCCACAAAACAGGTCTTTTGACTTATCGCTATCTTAATATTATTCAAATTAATAGAATTTTCCTACAGAATCCCAAGATGTTGAAGTGCCTTCATAATGCCATCTTCTTCGACTGAATCTGTGACGTAATCTGCTACAGCTTTGACTTCATCTCGCCCATTTCCCATTGCAACGCCGCACCCAACTTCTTTTAACATATCAATATCATTAAGGCCGTCACCAAATGCGTATGTGTCCTCCATTTTAAACCCGAGCTTTTTAATTAACTCACGAATGCCTTTTGCTTTTGATCCGTTCGCTGGACAAACATCAACGGAAACGTCGTGCCAGCGTAAGAAACGATACTGCGGGAAATTTTCCGCGTAAAAATCATCATCTTTTTCGGCGCAGAAAAGGAGGCATTGATAAATGTTGCGTCCCTTATAATAGTTGGCATCTACTCTTGGATATTCACGTTTAATAGATGACATGCCTTCTGCTACACCAGGGTGATTAGGTAAATTTACTCGAAGTGAATCGCTTGCTGAAAATACGATTGGATTTTCTCGTTCAGTTGCAACTGTAATTAAGCGTTCAAGGGATTCTTGTGGGAGCGGATTTTTATAAATGACTTCTCCTTCAAAAATAACATATTGTCCATTGTAACTGACAAAGGATTGAATATTTAATTCTCTTGCAATTTCATCTAGCATAAACGGTGCTCTTCCTGTTGCAATGGCCACAAAAATGCCTTTTTCTTGAAGCTTTTGAACGGCTTCTTTTGTGGAAGCTGGAATTTCTTTTGCTTCATTCACAAGTGTGCCATCTACATCAAAAAATACAATTTTACTCATTTAGACATACTCCTCAGTACTTAGACTTCTACTTTAGTATAACAAATTCATTTAAAAAGTGGGAAAATCCATCTAAAAACAGCTTTTTTACGAAAATAAGGCATATTCTAGTAGCATTTATGTCATTTTATGGTATATTAGAAAGCAAGGATATTGTTCGGAGAAAAAGAATCTTGAAATACATTTGGAAAAAGGAGTTTTTAATGACGTTCACATCCCACAAATTTGTTTTAAATTCGTGGAATGATGGTATGTTAATTAAAACCTTACATGACACTTTATGATGCACGCAGATAGGATTAGCTTGTCCTGCTGTGCTACTTTACTTTTGTCTTTTTCCATGCCTACAAATTAATATCCGCAAACACTAAAATCAAAGTTTAGGACTTGTAGAGTTTACAAGCTGACTTTTTTTAATTTTTTATAACTAAGGAGAGAAAAAAATGATTTTTAAAGTATTTTATCAGGAAACAAGTACTGAAACACCTGTTAGAGAGAAAACACAAACTTTATACATGGACGCAAATGATGAAGTTGAAGTACGCCAAAATTTAAAAAATGAACCTTTCCACATCGAATTTATCGAAGGTTTGAGTGACAAGCATTTAGCGTATGAAGAAGGACAACCGGGCTTTTCGCTCTGGAAGAAGTAAGATTTTATGAAATTTGTAAAAAATAATGAAACGGCTGTTTTCGCCTTGGGTGGACTTGGTGAAATCGGTAAAAATACGTATGGCGTACAATTTCAAGATGAAATTATTTTGATTGACGCTGGAATTAAGTTTCCAGAAGATGAGCTGTTAGGGATTGATTATGTCATTCCTGACTACACTTATTTAGTGAAAAATAAAGATAAAATTAAAGGGCTTTTTATTACGCATGGTCACGAAGATCACATTGGTGGTGTGCCCTATTTACTTCGCCAAATTAACATTCCCATTTATGCAGGGAAACTAGCGAGCGCTCTTATTCGCAATAAATTAGAAGAACATGGTTTACTTCGTCAAGCTAAAATTTATGAGTTTGAAGAAGACGATGTATTTAAATTTAGAAAAACGAGCGTTTCATTTTTCGGAACAACGCATAGTATTCCGGATACTTACGGTGTTGTCGTTAAAACACCTTCTGGTAATATTGTGCACACTGGTGATTTCAAATTTGATTTCACACCGGTTGGCGAGCCTGCTAACTTAACTAAAATGGCTGAAATTGGAAAAGAAGGCGTGTTATGTCTTTTGTCAGATAGCACAAACGCTGAAGTTCCTAACTTTACGATGAGTGAACGCGTTGTTGGGGAAAGTATTAAAAACATCTTCCGTGATGTACCTGGTCGGATTATCTTCGCCACATTTGCTTCCAACATTTATCGTTTGCAACAAGTTGTGGAATCTTCACTTGAAACGGGACGCAAAATCGCTGTTTTTGGTCGGAGTATGGAGTCCGCGATTGAGATTGGTCGTGAACTTGGCTATATTAAAGCGCCGAAAGATACTTTTGTTGAAGCCAACCAAATCAATCGTATTCCGGCAAATGAGTTAACGATTCTTTGTACAGGAAGTCAAGGGGAACCAATGGCGGCACTTTCGCGAATCGCAAACGGGACGCACCGTCAAATTCAAATTCAACCAGGCGATACGGTTGTCTTCTCCTCGTCCCCGATTCCGGGAAACACAATTAGCGTCAACCGTACAATTAACTTGCTTTATCAAGCAGGCGCAGAAGTTATTCACGGAAAAGTAAACAACATTCATACTTCTGGACACGGCGGCCAACAAGAACAAAAACTAATGCTTCGTTTGATGAAACCAAAATATTTTATGCCGATTCACGGGGAATATAGAATGCAAAAAATCCATGCTGAATCAGCAGCAGAGTGCGATGTGCCACTTGAAAACAGCTTTATTTGCGTCAATGGTGATGTGCTTGCGCTAACAAGTGATTCCGCCCATGTAGCAGGTAAAATTCAAGCAGCAAACGTCTACATCGATGGCAGCGGAATTGGTGATATTGGAAATATCGTCTTGCGCGATCGTCGCATTTTATCTGAAGAAGGTCTTGTTACTGTGGTCGTTTCAATTGATATGAAAAACTCAAGAGTAATGGCTGGACCAGATATCATTTCCCGCGGATTCATTTATATGCGCGAATCAGGAAATTTAATTGGCGAAGCACAAGACTTGCTTAAAAAACATTTAAATAAAGTTATGGGACGTAAAACGACGCAATGGTCGGAAATTAAAAATGAAATTACCGACACACTACAACCATTCCTATATGAAAAAACAAAACGTCGTCCAATGATTTTACCAATCATTATGGAAGTATAAAAAAACGAGTGGAAATTTCCACTCGTTTTTTTATTGGATTTTTTCTTGTAGACGTTCAATATCATCATCAGAACCGATTACGATAAGAATGTCGCCATCGTGTAAAGCAGCCTGCGCTTCTGGTGTGATAATCATTTGTTTGTCGCGTTTGATACCGACGATATTGACGCCGTATTCATTTCGGAAATCGAGTTCTTGTAAGCTTTTTCCGAGGAATCTTGGATCGGACACAGCAATTTCTACAAGACTGTATTCATCGGAAAGTTCCAAGTAGTCGAGCATGTTTTTTGATACGATGTAGTGGGCAATTCGTCGTCCCATGTCGCGTTCTGGGTGAACGACTCGATCAGCTCCAATTTTATCGAGCAATTTGGCATGTTTGTCACTAGTCGCTTTTGCTGTCACGAATTTAACGCCCATTTCTTTTAAAATGAGGGTTGTTAAAATACTCGACTGAATATCTTCACCGATTGACACAATGACGTGTTCAAAATTTCGAATGCCAAGCTGACGAAGCGCGTTTTCGTCTGTTGAATTCGCAATAACCGCATGGGTTGCAATCGACATATATTCATTGACGCGCTCTTCACTCGAATCAATCGCGAGTACTTCCATTCCCTGCTCTATAAGAGAGCGGCAAATACTTCCACCAAAACGGCCGAGGCCGATAACTGCAAATCCTTCTTTCATTCTAAAAACGCCTCTCTATCCTTGATTTTTAACCAAATCATGTTTAAAAGCATAAATCGCTGCTTGAGTCCGGTCCTGCACGTCTAGTTTCGATAAAATATTGCTGACGTGTGTTTTTACGGTTTTGAGTGTAATGAAAAGCTCATCGGCAATTTCTTGATTTGATTTTCCTTCTGCGATTAAAAGTAAAATTTCATTTTCGCGGTTTGTTAAATCATCATGCAAGTTCTTTTCTGGTTTTGCGGTTAGTCGTTGCATCATTTTCCCGGTCACTTCAGGTTCGAGCACAGAATCCCCGCCATATGTAGCGCGAATGGCATCAGCAATTTCACTTGCTGTCGATGTTTTCAGCATGTAGCTACTCGCACCAGCTTCCAGTGCAGGATACACTTTTTCATCATCAATAAAACTTGTGACGATGATGATTTTCGCTTCTTTCCATTGTTGCATAATTTCTTTTGTTGCTTCGATTCCGTCCATTTCTTCCATGACTAAATCCATTAAAATAATGTCGGGGCGCAGGTCCATTGCCATTTTTACGCCTTCAAGACCATTTTCTGCTTCGCCTACGACTTCCATATCATCTTGGACAGATAAATAAGCAGATACGCCAATGCGTACCATCTCATGATCGTCTACTAATAAAACTTTTATCATTCGTCGTCCACTTCCTTCTCCGCCACTAACGGAATTTTAATCTCTACACTTGTTCCCTTTTTGGGAAAACTAATTATTTTAATGACCCCGCCAAATTCAGCGACACGTTCACGCATATTTTGTAAGCCGTATGAGCCTTGGGGCACATTATTCATGTCAAAACCGATTCCGTCATCTACGACTTTTAAAACGGCTAAATTATCAATGAAAACAAAACGAACTTCAAGCAATTCCGCTTTTGAATGACGTAGCGTGTTGGAGAGTAATTCTTGTACAATACGGAACAAATGATCTTCAATTCCTTTTTGCAATTTAATATCTTCAATTTGCCACTCCACTTTAATTGGCAGTTTGGTTGTTAGCTCTTTTAGAAGCTGTTCCATACCTTTTTTGAGCGACTTTCCTTCTAGTTGCGTTGGACGTAAATGCAAGAGTAGCGCACGCATTTCAGATTGAGATTCATTTACTATTGATTCTACCATTTTTAATTGTTTCTGCAAAACGGGAGAAGCATTGTTCTCAACTTGTTCATTCAGCGCTGATAAAAGCATCATGGCGGCAAACAATTGCTGGCTGACAGAATCGTGCAATTCACGCGCGATACGGTGACGTTCTTCTGACAGAATCGCTTCTTTTGTTTCACCGCTTGTTTCTGCTTTTTCGCTTGCTATTTTTTGCGTTAAGAGCGTTTGGGATTTCATTTTTTCGCGCAGCTGATCGATTTGTTTGTACACTTGCTGTACTTCAACAAAATTTTCTTCATCTTCATCGTGAACTTTCTTTTCTAAATCCCCTTGTTCAAGTAGGCGAATTGCAAAATCGATGCCTTCAAATTTCTGTTTAATAACATACCCAGAAACAGCCCCGATAATTACACCTGCTGAAACAGCCGTTAGTGGTACAAAAACAACATAAGGTAAATATAGGATTTTAGATTGAAATAAGAGCTCATACCAACTTAAATTACTTGCGAAATAGTAAATGAGCGTTCCGACAAGCGTAGCCCCAAGTAATAAAGCTGAACAAAGCGCCATTTGGGTCTTCGTATAAGTCATAGACGAATCACCTCTAAATCTCCAAACACAACGGATGTGACGATTTTAATTTTACGTGCTGAACGATCATAATTATCCGAGTAAATCTTGACCGTATTATTTTGCATCATTGTACTTTGCTTATCATATTGTAATTTACCGAAAATAGCTGAGTGCTCTAGGCAAATGCCAATATCAAATGGAACAAGCAACCGAATTTTCCCGGATATACCACGAATCATAATAATGCTTTCTCCTGTAGGTAAAACGGTGTTCCCGAGATCAATTATCGTATCACCGATTCCAGTTTGCACATTAATATCTTCCCATTCATATACAACATCTAACACACGCTGATTGCCGAACCACTGATTGCGAATGAAATGGTTCGTCTTATCCGTTTTTGATTCAGGCTCACTTGTTTCAAGCATAAGTAGTTCTGGCGCTCGTTTACGACCAATGTAATGAAAAATCGCAAAGATTCCAACAATCACTAACCCTACTTTAAACGTAGAAGTGAGAAGAATGGCTATTAAAATAAATACGGCTGCTAAAAACAAACGATTGCGTTGCTTCCGCTTTGTTAAATCAGTCTTGCGCGAAGAAAATAGTAAGAAAATACCGATGGCAAGCATGATTAAAAGTTGCCATTTAAATAAAACTTCTAAACCAATTCCAACAATGACGATAATAAGACCAATAAAAAGCGTGGAACTTTCGAATTTTTTCATGACGAACACCTCCTTTTTTTGTCTAAATCAAGCCGTTAATAGGTTCATTATAGAAAACTCCGCTTAATGGGACAAACCGCTATAGCTGTAAGCGTGTCTACAACTTTAGTCGGATTCAGGCGGTGCTGTATTTAATTTCGTTGTGAGTCCGTCTTCTTGTGTGACTTTGCGTGCTTTCATTAGTGTGCCGATTGCGCGTTTGAACTGGGCTTTGCTGATGCCGAATTTAGCGCGAATGGCGTCGGGATCTGATTTATCGCCAAATGGCATTTCGCCGCCGACACTGTTTAAATAGGTCAAAATCATTTCGGCGTCGTCACTGAGCACTTCATGGACCCGACCGCGCAAGGAAAGATTTAACGTGCCATCTGGTTTTACGGCAATGACGCGCGCCTTTACGTATTCACCAAGTCGTGGTTCGCTCGTGCGTTCGCTTTCGTGAATGAAGCCGATTGCATAGTTGTCCGTCAGCACAAATGAACCGATTTTTAGGAGCTTATAGACCGTACCGGATACATTTTGGTTGAACATATCTTCTTTTGCACGTCTTGAAATGGCTTTATATTCGGTTTCCGAACCAAGCTCGCCCCAAATCCGATGCTTTTCATCCACCCGAAGAGAGAGCATTAAGCGGTCGCCTTTTTTCGGCCAGAGATGCGTAAGTGCGGGCAGGTCGTCCATGGAAACGACGATATCTTTTTCGATGCCGATATCGACGAAAACGCCTAAATCTTTTCGAACATTTGTGATGGTTCCAAAGCCGTAATGCCCCACTTGGACTTTTGGTATTGTCGTGGTTGCCGTAACTTCGTGGTCATAATCGATGTAAACAAAAACCTGAATGTCGTCACCTACCGCGAGGTCTAGGTTTTGGCTATTTCCTTTTTTTAATAAAACGAGTTCGCCTTCTTTTTCTAAAAGAAAACCGTCTTGTTTAACTTCTTTCACTGTCATCATTTGGCTTTTGCCAATTAAATTTTGCACAATTTTTGCCACCTTTTCCGTATATTCCTTGGTCTATTATAGCTTATCTTGCGCGAATTAGATAGCTAAAAAGCCACCAAAATTGGCGGCTTTTCAGAGCATATTTTATTTGGCTTACATTTAGAGGGAATGAATGGCTTGTTGTAATTTTGTGATTTTTTCTTTGTCGAGGGAATTTGCGAAACTACTGTCTTTTCGGGCACCGCTTCCAACGTGATAATCCGTATGGTTCAAAGCTTCCTGAAATTGTGCAATGTTTTCACTCGATACGCCGCTTCCGACAAGTATGCGGAATGAATTCGGTGCATTTTTACTATCTGCTATCCATCTTTTCAGGCGTGGAATCGAATCAAGCGCGCTATTTGTGCCTCCAGACGTCAAAATTTGGTCAATCTCTTCGCCGTATCCGCGGAGCACTTGATAGGCTTCCTCGATGTCAGACGCGTCCTCTAGCGCCCGGTGAAAAGTAAGTTTTAAGTCACCTTTCCAGCTAATCACTTTTTCAAGTAATGCCGTATCAATCTTCCCTTCTTTGGTTAAAGCACCGAATACAATTCCTGTTGTGCCCACTTCTTTTGCGACTTCGATATCGCGTTTCATGGCGCGAATGTCTGCATCATCATATGTAAAAGAAAAACTGTGTGGCCGAATCATCATCATCGCTTCTAGCTTCGAATTTTTAACAATTTCAGAAATGGCTCCGTAACTTGGTGTGAGTCCGCCTTCACTAATCGCCGAAACAACTTCCATTCGGTCAGCGCCAAACTGTTCCGCGCGTTTTGCATCTTCGGCATTTTGAACAATGACTTCTAACAAATTTATCCACTCCATTCTTTCTTCATTATCGCCAATTTGATTAGGCTTTTCAAGTAAAAAAGAGCGAGAATTAATTCTCGCTCTTTAGATTATTTCCCAGTAATGTCATGCAATTTATCTGCGACGAATTCAACGTCTGCGCCGACGATAATTTGAACATTTTCTTTATTAAGTTTAACGACACCGCGGGCGCCTGATTTTTTAAGCGCTGGTTCGTTGAGTAAATCCGAATCTTTCACTTGTAAACGTAAACGAGTTGTACAGTTGTCAACTTTCACGAGATTGTCTGGTCCGCCTAGGCCGCCTAAGTAGCCACGTGCCATTTCTTCGTATTTATCGACTTTACCGCCAACTGGCATTTCTGCTTCCGTAGAACCGACTGCTGCTGCGGCCGTTTGAACGCTTGCATTTGGCATTTCTGCTGCTAATTCTTCTTCCGTTTCATCTTCACGTCCTGGCGTCTTCAAATTGAATTTCTTGATGACGAAATAGAAGAGGACGAAATAAATGAGTGTAAAGATGAGCCCAATTGGGATGAGCTGCCATGCATTATGGCCCTTCGTGAAGTTTAAGGCGAAATCGATTGCCCCGGCGCTAAATGTGAAACCAAGTTTTATTCCGAGAAGGTTTGTAATAAACATCGACACACCCGTTAAAATGGCGTGAATTCCGTATAGGAACGGTGCGATGAACATGAACGTGAACTCGATTGGTTCGGTAATCCCAGTTAGAAACGCGGTAAAAGCAAGCGAGAACATCATCCCACCGACTTCTTTGCGGTTTTTCTTTTTCGAAGTGAGGTACATCGCAAGTGCAGCGCCTGGAAGACCGAACATCATGATTGGGAAGAAACCTACTTGGAACGTTCCAGCTGTTGGATCGCCTGCGAAGAAGCGGTTAATATCCCCGTGTACCATTTGGCCTGCGGCATCAATAAAGTCACCGTAACCAAACCATAAATATGTGTTTAAAACGTGATGGAGCCCAGTTGGAATTAATGCGCGGTTCAGTACGCCAAATACTCCCGCACCAAATGCACCAGCGCTTGTAATCCAGCCGTTAACAGCGTCAAGACCATCTTGAATCGTTGGCCAAGCCCAACCAAATAGAGCAACTAAAGCAAGTGCTGCAATTGCATTTACGAGAATCGCTACGTGGCGACCATCAACAAAATTTTGATTTCCAAAAAACTTTTTATCATATAAGTAATTGTACAAAATTGGTGCGGTTAATCCGGCGATGAAACCAGCAAAAACGCCCATGTTGATGCTTTCATTTACACCGATAACACCAAAGTTTAAAATAAAGAATACGAGCGCGCCATTTAAGCCGGCTGCTCCGCTATTATCACGAGATAGACCGATGGAAATCCCGATGGCAAATAGTAAAGATAAGAACGTGAATAGTGCTGCTCCCCCTGAGTGGATGAATGGTACATTGAATACATCATCTGCTCCTAGTCGGTTTAAAAGGCCTGCTGCTGGCAATACGGCAATTGGCAGCATGAGCGCTTTTCCGATTTTTTGCAATCCACCTAACATTTCATTTCCTCCATTTCATTTTTTCGATATGTTTAGAATATTGCCGCAACGAATGCGCCAATGAATAAGGCTACAACAGATGTTATAATCGGAACAAAACGACGTCCACCGAAAAAGGCGAGCCATTCTGGCAAACGAATATTATAAAATTTATTGTATAAAACGCCTGCTGTTATTCCCATGTAAATTCCACTGAAGAAGTTGAAATTCGCTGAAAATTCCGTTGTTGTAAAGACTCCATCTTTTGGATAGTTTAGCGATACAATAACGGCTCCGTAAACTAACCAACCGACAGCACCTGCAAGGGCTGCTGCTCCGCTTTGATCTTTCGACATTCCGATTGCGATACCCATCGAAACAATTAATGGGAACATGAGCACAAGACCATCATAAATGGATTTCATTGCGTCCATTCCAGTTTGGCTCGCTACCCAGAAAATACCCATAATAATAAGGGCAACAATTGGGTACACAGCGCCAATCGCGAATCTTTTTAATACATCCATCTTTATTCCTCCTAAATAAGTTTAATTTCCCCAAAAACTCCTAAGTCTTTCAATGTGAAGGGCAATATATCCTAATTCCGCATCAGGCAAGGCTTTTTTGTAATCTCTTTGCAAGAGAAGTGCAACCTTCTTCGCGGTATTAAAACTAAATTCAAATTTGGACTTAATCATGTTTAGCATTTCATCGTCCATCGTATGTAATTCTTTTTTCTCTACACGGTTTAAAACAAAACGAAGATGTGTGATAAGTCGCTCATAGGCAATATCTTGGCCTGAAAGGGAGACGTTAAGTTCTGTCGTAATCGTTTCAACCATGCTAGAAATAATTGTGGCTTGGCGTACACTTTCATGAATGTCGCCTGAGCCTATTTTTGCGGTATGAATGTGCAGTGCAATATAAGCCGCCTCATCAATTGGCATATCAAGACCAAAGCGTTCTTTCACATGATTAATCGCCCATAAACCTATCTTAAATTCTGCTTCATATAATACTTTAATTTCATTCAAAAGTTTATTTTGCAAAATAATGCCTTCTTTTATTCTTTCAATGGAAAAGGCAAGATGGTCTGTTAACGCGATATGAATGTGCTCGCTTAGCTTTCCGCCTAAAGTGGCTTCTGCATATGAAATAATTTCTTCAGAGATAGCAAAATATTCTTCGTTGATACGATTTAATAGTTCTTGAAAATGTTCCGCTTCTTCTTGCATGACAAACATTTTTTCAATTTTACTTGGCGAGATAATATCATTGCGTTTTTTATTAAACGCGATGCCACCACCAATTGCGACTTTTTCTTGGTCACCATCACGAACGACCACCGCATTATTATTTAATATCCGAATAATCTTCATGTTGGCTCCCCCTCTTATCGCAATTTTTAAGCAAGGGAGCCGTAACTCCCTCACTCAAAACTTATTTTAATTTTGAAACAAACACTTCTGTTTCGCCAGCAATTGTGTTGGTTACAGCTTTCCAGTCGAAATCAAATTTATCTTCTGCACTGTTTGTCACAACCATTGGAATGATTGTACTGCTCGCATTTTTCTCAATGAAATCTAAATCGGCTTTAATGAGCGCGTCGCCTTTTTTCACTTTTGCACCCATTTGCGTGAGCACTTCAAAACCTTCGCCTTTTAAAGCAACCGTTTCAAGACCGATGTGAACAAGAATTTCTTGACCAAGTTCTGTGCGAATTCCAAAAGCATGTTTTGTGTCAGCAAGCTGAATAATTTCTCCATCAGCAGGTGCTACAATCGTGCCATCAGTTGGTTTAATGGCAATACCTTCACCCATCATTTTTTGGCTAAACACTGGATCTGGTACTTCGTTAAGAGCGACAAAAGTTCCTGTTGCATGTGCAAAAATCGTTTCGTCTTTCTCTTTTTTGAACATTTTTTTAAACATTATCCATTCCTCCTAAGCATGCTTTCTTTTCCAATTGGTAATAGACATAAAAAAGGCACGGAGGGTGCAAAAACTCGGCAGTAAAACCAGCTTCACCTCTCCATGCCTGTTCGTGACAGTAACATGAAAGCATATTTAATAACTTTTTCAAATCTATCTTACTCTTTAAAACAAAAAAATGCAACCTTTTTTTCACACTTAATGTGTTCCGTTGCTGGATAGCGCTTCGTTTGATACAATGGACTAGAATTTAGAATGAAGGACGTGACACATATCGTGAATCAGTTTTCAAAATGGTTAAGCACAATTGATTGGGATGCTTTCTGGGGGAATGTTATTTCCATTGGGATACGCGTTGCCCTATTAATTGTATTATATTTTGTATTAAATTATGTCGGTCGGAAAATCATTAAAAGTTTTTTCAAAAAATATCGCGCCAATCAAGCGGTTTCGCCTGGTCGGGCAGACACGCTTGAAGGCTTGACTTTTAATGTTTACAGCTACGTTTTATTTTTCACCTTTGCGATTTTGATTTTGCAAAATTTCATGGACGTGACGGCAATTATTGCGGGTGCCGGGGTGCTAAGTTTAGCGATTGCCTTTGGGGCACAGGGGCTTGTTAGCGATGTAGTGACTGGATTCTTTATTTTGCTTGAACGTCAGCTTGATGTTGGTGATAATATTACGCTTGATGCTGTGAATGGGATTGTGGAAAACTTGGGGCTCAGAACGACGCAAGTGCGCGATTTCGACGGGACGCTACACTTTATTCCAAACCGCCAAATTATGGTCGTGAGTAACCATTCGCGCGGAAATATGCGTGTGCTTGTTGATGTGGCGATTAGTCCAACCGCCGATACGGAAAAAGCGATGCAGATTATTGGTCAAGTTTGTACAGAAATGAAAGAGCACAATAAAAACATCGTGGAAACACCGGTTGTGCTTGGCGTGGAAAATTCAGACGGAACAAACATGATTATTCGTGTTGTTGGAAAAGCTGTGAACGGTGAACAATTCAATGTAAAACGCGATTTATTGAAAGAAATTCGGGCCGCACTTGTGGCTGGCGGAATTGACCTGCCTCTTCCAACTGTTGTGGCAAATCCGGCAAGGTAAAAGCAATCCTTTTTGTACTAAATTTCTTGAAATAGCAGCATTTTTAAGAACTCTGTAGAATCTAGGAAAAAACAAAATTAAATTTTAAAATTATTCTTATCTGAAAGGTTTATAGTGCATCGCTCATAAAAAATATGTAAAATCCCCCCTTAGGCTGTGCAATAAAAAGCACAACTTAAGGGGGGATTCCTCATCTTGTCCCATTTCAATGGGTTAGACAAATGATAATAAATGTTCTTGCTTATAAGAAAAGTTGAATCTATATCAATTAAAATTAACGTTGCGTTTGTTTTCTTCTAAAGAACAAACCAAATGCGCCCAGTACGAGTGCTCCACCAAACAAGATAAGAAGTGGACTACTTGTATCTCCAGTTTTTGGAAGTTCCATTTTACTAGTTTGCTTTTGATTCAAGTTGTTATGACCGTTGCCAGTTCCGTTATTCGTTGCTGGTACACCATCTTTTTCGTAAACGAAGTTAACTGTTTGTGGTTCTTCTGTGAATACGCCAGAAGCATTAGCCGGATCTTGAGCAATCAGTTTGTAGCCTTGAATGTCTTCCGCTACAGCTTTATACTGAGTTCCAAGTTCTCCGGAAATCTTTTTAGAAGGAGCAATTTTATTACCATTTTTATCTACAAAGTTGATGGTAACTTCACTTTTTACAGAATTGTCAATTTGTTGATATACATAAGTGACTGTTTGTGCTTTATCACTGAAGGTACCTGTTGCATTAGCAGGTGTTTCTTTTAAATACCAACCAGCAATTGTTTTTGCTTCTGATGTATAGTCCGCGCCAACATTTCCGCTTAAAGTATCCGCTGGTGCTAATTCATTTCCTTTTGTGTCCACATATTTCACGGTCACATCTGCTGCTGCTTGAACTTCTGCTATTTTCTTAAATGGAACTTGTAAATTGACATTACCACCATCTTGTTCAAAAGTAACCATTTTACTTAGATTTTCTTGATAAGTGGCTTCATCAAATTCATATCCTTCGAAGTTTGCAGCAATTCCATCTAAATCAAATTTTTCTGGACTTGCCCCAACAGCAGCTTCAAATTGTGCTCCATCTATATCTCCACTCATATATGCAACCATATTACTAAGCACATCACTCCATAATATTTCAGAGTCTAATGTTCCTGATCTTAAATCATTATATGTGGCATCTTTTGCTAAATCACCAAATGTCACAGTATCTGTTGGTACGCCATCTGGATATGCATATGATAAGTTGAGTGATGACACTAACTCTTTACATTTACCATCTACAGAATAAAACGAAATACCTACTGTTCCTTTATTTACTGCATTTTGATTATTTGTATACGTGTAAGTTACAGTTTGGTTTGTTTCACCAAATTGTCCATTTTGATTGCTAGGAAGTTTTGTTTCATCTAAGGTGTAGCCGTCGATTATTTTTGCTTCTGTCGTATATGCCGTATTCAAATCACCTTTTTGAACAGTATCATCTGCAATCTTTGTACCATTCTGATCAACATATTCCACCGTTGTCGTCGACTGTGTATTCACCGTATATGGATATACTCCACCGTTACCAGCACCATCATAATATTCTAGGCTAAAGCTCCCAGCACCAGCTTTTGTAGGAGTCCCTGAAAGAACTACATCCAAATATTGATAATGAGTCCCATCGTCACTTTTAGGTCCGTATACTACCTTATAATTAATTCCATCCATATCGGTTAAAATCACTTTCACATCAGAAACATAACTTCCCCATTCACTATTACTTGAAGCTTGGTCTTGAACATGAAGAGTTTTCGTTACAGGTTCCCCGACTGTTAATGTTAAATCACTAGTAGCAGATAAAGTTTGATCACTTTCTAATGTTGCTGATTTTTTCTCAGAATCTCCTACTTTTGCTGCGCTTACATATAATGGTGCTTGAGCAACCAAAGCAGTTGCAAGTGTAATGATACCTACTCGTTTTAAATTCATATTTTTTCTCCTTTTTAAAAATTAATTAGTATAACTTTATAGATTGATTTTGAATATCAAACTATTATTTTTAAGATATTCACATCCTTTACCGAAAATTCTGAACTATATTTTTAGATTTAATTCTAGTGATTTTTAACTAAGAGACTATACATATCAGATTATCTTTCTTTTTTTTAATTATATCCCTGTATAATTTAATTTTTTTCATCTCTTTAGTTTTTATGACTTTTCTTCAAATTAAGTTCATTTGTATTTTCTTATCAAAGTATAACAAAGAATAAAGATTCCCATTTGTGTAAATTTCCCAGTTTCATTCTTTTTTTGTGACAATTTTTCAAAGGCAATAATTTTTTATTATATATCTATATTTATGCATTTCATATGTTTTGTGATAGTTTTTGCTTATAAAAATATTCCCTCCTAAGATTTTTGTTTTTAAGCAAAAAAGAAAATTGAAGCAAAAATCCTGTCAATCGTATAAGATTTAGGACATAAATAAAAAATAAGCATGAATCCAGTAAAAGCTATTTTAAAAATGGCTTTTACTGGATCCATGCTTATTTATTTCCCAAATGCTTCTGGATTTTTATTCCATTCTTGTAGAATTTGACGCTCATTTTCTGTGACGTAGCCTTCTTCAATTGCGACATCAATTAGTGTTTCGTAATTGGTCAGTGTGACGAGTTTAATATGTGCTTCGCGCAATCGTTTTTCACTAACAGGTAAGCCATATGTAAAGATTGCGGCGATGCCGAGCACAGTGCAACCGGCTGCTTCAAGGGCTTCTACTGCTTTTAGCGAACTTCCACCAGTTGAAATAAGGTCTTCGATGACGACAACTTTTTGACCGGGCTCGATTGGTCCTTCAATTTGGTTGCCTTTACCATGTTTTTTTGCTTCACCGCGAACATATACCATCGGCAAGTTGAGTAAATCGCTTACCCATGCAGCATGTGGAATACCTGCTGTTGCCGTTCCTGCAACAACTTCACAGTCTGGAAATTCAGCTTTAATTTTTTCAGCTAAGTGCATCGCAATCATTTTGCGCACTTTTGGAAATCCTAGTGTTAGACGATTATCACAATAAATCGGTGACTTCATACCTGATGCCCATGTAAACGGGTCACTTGGCTGTAAAAAGACAGCCTTTATTTTTAATAGTGCTTCTGCCGTGTTTTTTTCCATCATTTTCCCCACTCCTCTACAATTTTCGCATATGCTTTTTGTGGATTTTCTGCTTGTGTAATTGGACGACCAACCACAATGGCACTCGCTTGCATCTCTCGTGCCGCACTTGGTGTGACGATGCGCTTTTGGTCATCAGATGCGGCGTTTGCTAGGCGGATTCCGGGCGTGACACATAAGAAGTCTGGGTGCGTTATTTTTTTGATGTCATGCGCTTCAAACGCGGAGCAGACCACACCGTCAAGGCCTGATTCGTAGGCGAGCGAACTGTAATTTAAGACAGACTCTAAAAGCGTCGTCTGAATTTGTTGGTCACGCTGCATGTCTGCTTCACTCGTACTCGTAAGCTGCGTCACGGCAATCAGTTTCGGGCGTTTGCCACCTTGGCTACCTTTTACAAGTCCTGAAAGCGCGGCTTCCATCATGCGTTTTCCGCCGGCAGCATGGACGTTCACCATGTCAACACCAAGCCGCGCAATGACCGCCATGGCGCGTTCCACCGTGTTTGGGATATCATGCAGCTTTAAATCAAGGAAAACTTCGTGCCCTTCCGCTTTAAGCGATTCGACAAAGGCTGGGCCAGTCGCATAGAACAACTCCATTCCTACTTTTAGCGCTAATTTCTCTTCTGCTATTTTTCCCAAAAATCCTGCGACTTGTTCTGCTGTACTAAAATCTAGCGCAATAATTGGTTTTGTCATCTACCTGCCCCTTCTTTCCTCAAGTCTTCTAGCGTGCTTATACCAAGCTCGTCCATGCGAGCAGGAAGTGCATCAATCAGCTTTGGACAAATATGTGGATCCGTAAAATTGAGTGTACCGACTGCGACCGCGTCCGCGCCAGCGATTAAAAATTCCAACACATCATCCACCGTTTGAACGCCGCCCATCCCAATGATGGGGAGTTGTGTGATTGTGCGAACTTCATGAATCATTCGAATTGCCACTGGCTTAATCGCCGGGCCTGACAAGCCACCAGTGCCATTTGCGATAATCGGCTTGCGCGTTTTTAAATCAAGCCGCATGCCAAGCAGCGTATTAATCATCGTCAAGCCGTCCGCGCCAGCTTCAGAAGTTGCTTGGGCAATCGCCTTAATATCTGTCACATTTGGCGAAAGTTTCACATAAACGGGCACCGTTGCCACTTCTTTGACCGCCTTCGTCAATCTGTGCGCCACTTCTGGATCTGTTCCAAAAGCAATGCCGCCGTGTTTGACGTTCGGACAAGAAATGTTCAGCTCAATCGCTTTGACGGCTTTTGCATCACCGATTTTCGCACAAACTGTGACATAATCTTCTTCTGTTGCTCCCGCCACGTTGGCAATAATCGGCGTATCAAATTGTTCGAGGAAAGGCAGTTCTTCGTTCATCACCGCATCTAAACCGGGATTTTGCAAGCCGATGGCGTTTAGCATGCCACTAGGCGTTTCCGCGATTCGCGGCGTAGGATTGCCAAGACGCGGCTCTGGCGTACAAGCCTTAACCATAATCGCACCGAGTTTGTTTAAATCGAACAAATTCGCGTACTCGCGTCCAAAACCGAAACAACCAGAAGCTGGCATAATCGGATTTTTCAAGTTTAAACCGGGAATATTCACTTCTAAGCGATTCATAATTTCACCTCATTTGCGTTAAAAACGGGGCCATCTTGGCAGACTTTAAATTGCTTTCCGGCTTCATTTCCTTTGCAGACACAAGCATAGCAAGCGCCAATCCCGCAAGCCATGCGTTCTTCAAGCGAAAGGTAAACCTCGGCCTCTTGAAAGCTCGTTTGAACGGCCTGAAGCATCGCGCGTGGACCGCAACTAAAAACCGCATCAGGCGACCAGTCGAACTGATTCGTAATATCCGTCACAAAACCTTGTGTTCCGTATGTTCCGTCGACCGTACTAATATGGACCTCTCCGAACTTGGCCATTTCCGCCTCGTAAAAAATATCCTTTTCTGCCGAAAAACCGTTCACAAACGTTACCGCTGCGCCTAGCGCGTGTAGTTCTTTTCCTAGCTGGTATAAAGGAGGCACGCCAATGCCCCCGCCAACGAGCAGCACCTGCTTGCCCGCTAAATCTTCCTTGACTGAAAACCCATTTCCAAGTGGCCCTAAAACGTCAGCAGAGTCCCCGGCTTCTAACTGTGCCATTTGCCGCGTTCCGTCCCCTTCAACACGGTAAATTAACGTGCATTCGCTGCGCTCTTTATCGTACGCCGCAATACTAATTGGTCGCCTTAAAAGCAAATCTTGCCTGTTCGGTTTAATCATCAAAAATTGCCCCGGTTGCATCTTTAAAACGTCTTCTCCGCCTAAAACCAGTTCAAAAACGCGGTCGGCAATTTCAGTTTGCCTAATGACTGCCATCTTTTTCGCTTCCATGTTTCTCCTCCCGTCTGTTTAAACGGACTGAATCGCTTCTAGTTCAAATGAGCGTGATTCGAGTACGCGTAAAATTGCTTCCGCCGTATCAAGTGACGTACAAACCGGTATGCCATTTTCAACCGATTCGCGGCGAATTTGGAAACCGTCACGTTCTGGTCTTTTCCCACTCGTCAGCGTATTCACCACAAGGGTAATTTGTCCGTTCCGAATGTAATCCAAAAGCGTTTCATGATTTTCACCAATTTTCTTCACTTCGGAAACTTGAATGCCAGCTTCTTCCAGCACTTTCGTTGTTCCAGCAGTTGCCATAATTGTGAAGCCAATCGTGTTGAAACGTTCCGCTAGCGCAGTGGCTTCTTTTTTATCGCGGTCAGCAATTGTTAGGAGCACCGTCCCGTAGTCATGCATTTTTGTTCCACTTGCTACAAAACCTTTATATAGCGCCTTTTCAAGCGTCACATCTTTCCCCATAACTTCGCCCGTTGATTTCATTTCTGGGCCAAGTGACGTATCTACGCTGCGCAATTTCGCGAAGGAGAACACGGGTACTTTTACAAAAATTTCCTTCTTCTCGCGCGCAAGTCCTGGCATAAAGCCAAGCTCCTTCAAGCTCTTCCCTAAAATTACCTTCGTTGCCACATTTGCCATCGGAATGTCCGTAATCTTACTTAAAAACGGCGCCGTCCGACTCGAACGCGGATTCACTTCAATGACAAAAACTTCTTCGCCGCTCACTACATATTGAATGTTCAACATGCCGATAATGCCAAGTCCTGTCGCAAGTTTCGTCGTATAATCCGTAATTTGTTGCTTCACTTTTTGGTTTAAACTTTGGGCCGGATAGACTGCGATAGAATCGCCCGAGTGTACACCAGAACGTTCGATATGCTCCATAATTCCCGGAATAAGCACATCTTTCCCGTCGCTAATGGCATCGACTTCTACTTCCTGACCTTGCACGTAGCGATCGACGAGCACTGGATGTTTCGGATTCACCTTCACTGCGTTGTTCATATAATAGATTAATGCCTCTTCCGATTCGACGATTTCCATCGCACGTCCACCTAGCACGTATGACGGGCGAACTAAAACGGGATAGCCGATTGATTTTGCGACTTCAAGCGCGCCGTCCACAGATGTGGCCGTTTTGCCGGCTGGTTGCGGGATTTGCAAAATTTCAAGCGCCTTTTCAAACTTGTCGCGATTTTCGGCGCGGTCGATGTCTTCTAAGCTGGTGCCTAAAATTTTAACACCGCGTTCTGCTAGCCCTTCCGCCAAATTAATTGCTGTCTGCCCGCCAAATTGCACGACAACGCCTAGTGGCTGTTCGATTTCAATGACGTGCATAACATCTTCTAGCGTTAGCGGTTCAAAATACAGCTTGTCGGAAATCGAAAAGTCAGTGGAAACTGTTTCAGGGTTATTGTTGATGATAATCGCTTCATAGCCAGCTTGTTGAATGGCCCAAACAGAATGCACCGTCGCGTAGTCGAATTCCACACCTTGGCCGATTCGAATCGGGCCGGAGCCGAGCACGATGACTTTTTCTTTCTCACTGCGAATCGATTCGTTTTCCTCTTCATAACTGCTGTAAAAATACGGTGTCGTAGAGGCGAATTCGGCGGCACATGTGTCCACCATTTTATAGACTGGCAGCAGATTTTCTTGTTTGCGCAAATCGTAAAGCGCGGCCTCACTTGTTCCCCATAACTCCGCAATAAACGCGTCGGAGAAGCCCATTCGTTTCGCCTCATAAAGCGCCTCGAGGTCTCCTTTTTGCTCTTTTAATTTAGTTTCAAGCGAAATGATTTTTTCTAATTTATACAGGAAGAAAAGATCGATTTTTGTTTTTTCGTGAAGGGACTCGATTGTTTCCCCTCGTCTAAGAGCAGCGGCCAAGAAAAACAGTCTGTCGTCCTCTGGGAAGCGAATTTTTTGTTCGAGCTTCTCGGCTGTTGCCTGTTCTGCTTCTTCTAAATACACGTGGCTAGCACCGATTTCGAGGGAGCGTGCGGCTTTTAGGAGCGCTTCTTCCCATGTGCGACCGATGGCCATGACTTCGCCGGTTGCTTTCATTTGTGTGCCGAGTCGTCTGTCGCCATTTTCAAATTTATCAAACGGGAAACGCGGGATTTTTGCGACAACGTAATCGAGGGCTGGTTCAAAATGTGCGAAAGTCGTGCCGGTTACGGGATTTTTAATCTCATCTAGTGTGAGACCGACTGCAATTTTTGCGGCTAATTTTGCAATTGGATAGCCGGTTGCTTTTGACGCGAGTGCTGATGAGCGACTAACACGCGGATTCACTTCGATGACGTAATATTGGTAGCTATCTGGGTCGAGTGCGAGCTGGACATTACAGCCGCCTTCAATTTCGAGGGCGCGAATGATTTTCAGCGAAACGTCTCGCAGCAGTTGGTATTCGCGGTCTGAAAGCGTCTGACTTGGCGCAACAACGATGGAATCCCCTGTATGTATGCCGACTGGATCCATGTTTTCCATGTTACAGACGACCATCGCGTTATCATTTGCATCGCGCATGACTTCGTATTCGACTTCTTTGAAACCAGCGATGCTTTTTTCGAGTAGGCACTGCGTCACTGGGCTTAGCTTTAAGCCACTTTGGACGATTTCTGCAAGTTCCGCGTCATCATGACAAATCCCGCCGCCTGAACCGCCAAGCGTATAAGCTGGTCGAACAATAACGGGGTAACCAATTTGGGCTACGAAAGTTTTTGCTTCTTCTAAATCATGAATGATTTCGCTTTCTGGTACAGGCTGTCCTAGTTCATTCATAAGGTCACGAAACGCCTCGCGGTCTTCCGCTTTTTTGATGGCCGTTAAATCGGTTCCGAGTACTTCCACGTTCATCTCATCTAAAATGCCGGCGCCAGCAAGTTCCATTGCCATATTTAGACCCGTTTGCCCCCCAAGTGTTGGTAAAATCGCTTCGGGACGCTCTTTGCGAATGATGCGCGACACAAAGTCGAGTGTGATTGGTTCAATATATACTTTGTCTGCCATTTCAGCATCTGTCATAATCGTCGCTGGATTTGAGTTCACTAAGACGACACGATAACCTTCCTCTTTTAAACTCAAGCAAGCTTGTGTGCCTGCGTAATCAAATTCTGCGGCTTGGCCGATTACAATTGGGCCAGAACCGATTACTAAAATCGTCTTAATATCCTCGCGTTTAGGCATAATCCATCCGTCCTTCCCGGTCTAAATCCATCATTTCTATAAATTGGTCAAACAAGTAATTAACATCGCTTGGTCCTGGGTTCGCTTCTGGGTGATATTGCACGGTGTAAGCAGGATAATCGCGGTGTTTTAAACCTTCAATTGTGCCATCATTTAATTCAACATGCGTCACGGCTAAATCGGTTTTCAAAAGTGAATCTGCATCCACCGAGTAGCCATGGTTTTGTGCCGTAAAATCGACGCGTCCCGTAGCAAGCTCCTTCACTGGGTGATTGGCACCGCGGTGACCGAACTTCATTTTAAATGTATCCGCGCCATTTGCGAGCGCGAACAATTGGTGCCCTAGGCAGATTCCGAAAAGCGGCACCTTGCCTTGCAAGCCTAAAATCATATCCTTCGCTTCCGGCACATCTTTTGGATCTCCAGGGCCATTTGAGAGCATCACGCCGTCAGGATGCATGTTTAAAATTTCAGCAGCCGTCGTATCGTAAGGCACAACTGTCACGTGACAATTGCGCTTATTTAATTCCTTTAAAATCGAACCTTTCACCCCGTAATCGACAAGCACCACGCGTTTCCCCTCGCCCGGACTCGCAAATGGCTTCGAAGACGACACCTCACTCACTTGGTCAGAGGGCAGCCTAACAGAACGCAAGTGATGCAATAAGCTTTCTTTATCGGCATCAGCTGGGGCTAAAATGCCTTTTAATGTTCCAACGCTGCGAATCATTTTGGTGAGTTTACGCGTATCAATTCCCGCAATACCCGGAATGTCTTTTTCCTTCAAAAATGCATCAAGCGTCATTTGTTCGCGCCAGTTGGAAGCAAAATCAGCCGCTTCACGGACAATCACCCCTTTAACCACAGGTTGAATCGATTCGAAATCATCGCGATTGATGCCATAATTCCCAACAAGCGGGTACGTGAAGGTAATCATCTGGCCGTAGTAAGAAGGATCGGTAATCGTTTCCTGGTAGCCCGTCATGCCCGTGTTAAACACGACCTCACCAATTGTTTCCTTGTCCGAGCCAATCTTATCGCCGATAAAATAAGTTCCATCTTCAAGCATTAACATTCTTTTCATCATTTATCCCCCCAAGTGTAGACGATTTCGCCACGTGCGATTGTTAAAACTGGCCATCCGAAACATTTCACGCCGCCAAACGGTGTATTTCTTCCTTTCGATAAAAACGTCTCCGGATTAATTTCCTCTTCTTTGTCTAAATCGATAACCGCAATATCGGCAACATCTCCGATACCAAGATGTCCGTACGAAAGCTTAAATACCTCTGCTGGTTTCTCCGCCATATAACGCGTAAGCTGTGCGAGCGTCCAGTCCCCGTTTTTCACAAAATGCGTGTACAGAAGCGGAAACGCCGTCTCAAGTCCGACAATGCCAAATGCGGCTTTCTCCATTGACACGTTTTTTTCGCTTTCCGCATGCGGGGCGTGGTCTGTTGCGATAAAGTCAATCGTCCCGTCAAGCAACCCTTCTAAAAGCGCGTTTTGATCCTCACGACTTCTAAGTGGCGGATTCATTTTCCAATTGCCAATATCGCCTGGAATGTCCTCCTCATTTAGTAGCAGGTGATGCGGTGAAACTTCTGCCGTCACATGAATGCCAGCGCGTTTTGCGTCGCGCACAACACGCACCGATTCTTTAGTTGAAATATGGCAGACATGATAGTGGCACCCTGCTCTTTCGGCGAGCAAAACGTCACGCGCAATTTGAACGGACTCCGCAATATTTGGAATCCCTTTTAACCCCGATTCCTTCGCGAACTTCCCGTCATGGACAACTCCCCCGTAGACAAGCGAGTTATCTTCGCAGTGAGCGACAACCGCCATATCGAGCTTCGCCGCGCGCTTCATCGCTTCGTACATTGTACCAGCCGTTTGAACGCCAACCCCGTCATCGGTAAACGCAAAAGCTCCTGCGCTTTTTAAGCCCGAAAAATCAACGAGCTCGTCCGTACCAAGTTCTTTCGTAATCGAGCCATATGGTAAAACGCGAACGCGCGCTGTTTCCTGAATTCGTTCGACGAGTGCAGCCATTTTTTCTGGCGTATCTGGAACTGGCTTCGTATTTGGCATTGAGCAAACCGTCGTGTAGCCGCCTTTCGCTGCCGCTTTCGTCCCGGTTTCAATGGTCTCCTTATGCTCCCCGCCTGGTTCGCGCAGATGCACATGGACATCAATTAGCCCCGGTGAAACAAATTTCCCTTTGACGTCAATAACTGTCGCCGTTTCTTCCGTGATGTTTTCAGCAATCTTCACAATTTTGTCGCCGCTTATTAAAATATCTTGCTTCGTTAATTCCCCGTTTTCGTTTAAAATTTGTCCGTTTTTTAAAATGTACATGTTTTCACCCTCACTTCTTTTTCTTTTAAAACTGCTTCCAAAATTGCCATGCGCATATAAACGCCGTTTGTCATCTGTTCAATAATGCGCGACTTGGCCGACTCTACTAAAGAATCTGCAATTTCCACATCGCGATTAACTGGGCTTGGGTGCATGATAATCGCTTGTTCACCCATTTTATTTGCGCGCGCTTCCGTCAAACCAAATGTTTGATGGTACGTTTCTTTATGGAAAATCGCCTCGCCGTCGTGGCGCTCGTGTTGAACGCGCAGCAGCATGACAACATCTACCGTTTCAACGAGCGTATCCATCGTCATATGCTGTCCAAACGCGCTTAGCTCATTGTTGAACCATTCGTCTGGGCCGGCAAAATAAATGTCAGCACCAAGTCGTTTGAGCACTTTCATATTCGAATTCGCCACGCGACTGTGGGAAATATCGCCGACAATGCCGACTTTCAAACCGGTGAAGTACCCAAATTGTTCGCGAATGGTGAATAAATCGAGCAGGCACTGGCTAGGATGCTCACCGCAACCGTCACCGCCGTTTATAATGGCCATATCAAGCGTGCGTAATTCATCGAAGAAGTTTTCAGCTGGGTGGCGAATAATTGCGATGTCCGTCCCGAGTGCTTGCATGGTTAAAGCCGTATCATAAAGCGTCTCACCTTTTGTTACGCTAGAGGCACCAGGCTCAAAACTTAACACGTTCATGCCGAGTTTTTTCTCAGCCATCTCAAAGCTTGTATGTGTTCGTGTACTCGGTTCAAAAAACAAATTGACAGCGTAGACTTCTTTTTCGAATTTCGTTTTTTCTTCTTTTTTAAAAAAAGCCGCTTGGTTTAAAAGCCCTTCAATTTCTTCATTACTTAGTTCGTCCATCGTCAAAAGATGTTTCATTTTATAACGCCACCTTCCATTTTTTCTATATAAAGACCTCTTTTAGATTTTTCCAAAAGAGGTCTTACATTTACGCGTGTTTCTTCTCGGGAATGACTAAGTTTAAAATAATCCCAACGACAGCTGCCATCGCCATTCCAGTAATTTTCACGGAATTGATTTCTACGAAGAAGCCACCGATGCCGATAACGAGCACGACAGAAGTAATAATTAAGTTGCGGTTAATATTTAAATCGATTTGGTTGTCAATCATCATTCTAAGCCCACTTGAAGCAATAACACCGAATAACAGGAACGAAATCCCGCCTAGAACAGCTTGCGGTACAGATGTGATGATAGCGTTGATGTAGCCAATAAAGCCGAATAATACAGCGAACACAGCCGCCCCGCCAATGACGAAGACGCTATAAACCCGTGTAATCGCAAGCACACCAATGTTTTCCCCGTATGTCGTAACAGGAGGCCCACCGATAAGCGACGCAATAACAGAAGCCGTTCCGTCCGCAATAAGCGAGCGATGTAGCCCTGGATCTTTAAAGAAATTTCGGTTCGTAATTTTGTTTAAAACGAGTTGGTGCCCCATATGCTCAGCCATCGTGACGAATGCAAGTGGCGCCATACTAATGATGACCGTTGCCGTTACAACCGGGTCAGCATCAATAAATGGAATTGTGAAATCTGGAATTTGGAACAAACTAGCTTGTTTGACAAGTGAGAAATCAACGAGACCAAATGGAATGCTTACAAGGTAGCCAACGAAGAAGCCGAATAAAATCGGAATCAGTCCGAAAAATCCTTTGAAAGCAATCATTGCAATCACTGCGGCCATTAACGTAATCAGCGCAACAGCAACTGACTGGAAGCTATAATCGCCACCACTACTTGTTCCCATCGCCATAGCAGCAGCATTTGGTGCAAGGCTAAGCCCGATAACCATAATTACTGGTCCAACTACAAGTGGCGGCAAGACTTTTTGAATCCATTCAACACCTGCATAGTAAACAATTAAAGAAATAATCGCATACACGACCCCGACGGAAAACGTTCCGACCATAACCGAGCCCGGCGAATCTGCCAACATAAACATCGTGAGTGGCTGAATGAATGCAAATGAGGAACCTAAGTAAGCGGGAATCTTGCCGCGTGTAATTGCTAAATACGCGAGTGTCCCGAGCCCACTCGATACAAGGGCGACGCCGGGATTCATTCCTGTCACACTTGGTACAAAAATGGTTGAGCCAAACATCGTAAATAGATGCTGAATACTTAAAACAATCCATTTATTCCAAGTAGGTTTTTCGTGTATATCAAGTACTGGCTTTGCTTCGATTTGTTCTGACATTTTTTTCTCTCCTTTAATTAAAAAACTCCCTGCGCTAGGCAAAGAGTTAGAAAGGTAGAGTTTGGCTCTACGACTCCACTCTTTGCTAGCCTCTCTGGACTGCATTTAAAAAGTGTTTTATTTGAGTATCATGATGGCATCTTCGTCCGTATCTACTTCAGAAAGATGCACTTCAATACGTTCTTCTTTTGAGGTCGGCACATTTTTCCCGACAAAATCGGCGCGAATTGGTAGTTCTCTGTGGCCACGATCAGCGAGCACCGCAAGCTCAATTTGCTCCGGACGACCAACGTCCATTAGCGCATCCATCGCCGCACGCACCGTTCGCCCCGTGTATAGCACATCGTCCACTAAGACAATCTTTTTCCCTTCTAAGGAAAATGGGATTTCCGAGCCGTTTACAGATGGTTCCCGCGTTTCTGCGTTTTTAAAACTTAAATCGTCGCGGTAAAGCGCGATATCGACTTCCCCGACAGGCACTGCCACGCCTTCGATTTCCTGAATGCGCGCTGCAATTCGTTTAGCAAGGAAAATGCCACGCGTTTTAATCCCAACGAGCGCTAAGTTTTTTGCGCCTTTGTTGCGCTCAATAATTTCATAGCTGACACGAGTAAGGGCACGCCCTACTGCTGCTTGATCCATGACGACTACTTTTTCAGCCATAATGTCCTCCTTTACATATAAAAACCCTTCACCAAAGCGGCGAAGGGTATACGTATCATGCGTATAGGGAAATACACTTTTCCCGTACAAAACGTTTACCTTTTTAGCCTCTCTGGACTACCTTTAAAGGTGCTCTTTAACTTCCTTCAGCTTACAGGAAAAAAGAATATGTGTCAATGCTTTTTACCTAAAAAAATAAATTCATGTTATAATGATGAAAGAATAAAGTAAAGGAGTGGCATTTATGGCTAAATCTAAAGCAAAAATACAGCGTGAAAAGCTCGTGCGCGAAGGTCGCCTAAACCCAGAAATAAAACGCAGTCCTTTCCACACACTCGACTTATCCACACGCAAAACAAAAACCAAAAAAGATGCGTTGTATCAAAACAAATATAAAAACCATTCTTTGGGTGATGAAAAGAATGGTTTTTATTTTGCAATTAAATTGTTGTTTTTGTGTATTTGGAAAGGAGAAGGAAGATACTCCTTTTCGCCTAAAATGTAACCTCCATACTATCAGGAGCATTCGCACTTGTAAGGTTTTCAAAATACCAGAAGTACACATTGTCACCATCTAAAGTAATTGGAATAACTTTTGTTGCGGCTTGCCCGTCTATTTTTAATTTTGGTGTATTTATTGCTTTAGAAATTCCCCATTGCAACTTCGTAGTTTCTGGACTTAAATTAAAAGTTTGTTTTGGATTGTTCATTTTAATGGCTAGTTGAATCATTTCTACATCTGATAGTTTTGATTTTTTCTGTGAATCCAGCTGCGCCTGCCAGACAATTTGTGTTGCATTTGTTGGATTTGAATACTGTTCTTGTCCTGAGTCTAATTTTAATTGGTATTTATACACTGTTATCGTATCTTTATTTTCATAAGAAGATTTGAAAAATATGATTTGATGATTGTCGTCTTTTAAAGATAATAATTGCTCACCCAAACTATCTTTATCAAGAGCAACCGAGAAGGTATTATTTGCAGTAGCCTTATCAATAGATGGATAAAATTTCACAACATTTTCTTCATTTTTCTTCTCCTCTCCCTTCAGAGATTCAGCTGTATTTGAACAGCCCATTAAAACAAAGAAAATGCTTAATGAAATTTTTAAAAAAGCTACATTTTTTTGATTCATATTATGGCCTCTTTTCATTATGCAATTGCGCATGCTTGATTCCAGTCACTCTTAATCGCTCCCTACTTTAACACCATTTTATCTTAAAATCCGCCGTCCCTTTTATCGCTGTGCACTTCCCCCCCAATATAACACAAAACTCTCGAACAAAAAAGAGCACCACGAAAGCACTCTTTTCCAAAAATATTCAATTTGATTCGCGTAATGTTGCGAGGGTTTCGTGAAAAACGTCTGGTAATGGAGCTTTAAAATGCAGGCGCTCGCCCGTTTTTGGATGTTCAAATCCTAACTCACTTGCGTGCAAGAATTGGCCGTTGCCTTTTAACGTGTTTTTTGGTCCGTATTTCGGGTCGCCGGCAAGGGGGTGCCCGATGTATTTCAAATGAACGCGGATTTGATGCGTCCGGCCAGTATCTAGTTGGCATTTTATAAGCGTGTAGGCACCAAATCGTTCGACGACTTCAAAATGCGTGCGCGCTTCCTTGCCGTCTGCAACAATTGCCATCTTTTTGCGATCTTCTTTTGCTCGTCCAATCGGCGCTTCAATCGTGCCCTTTTGGTGCTTAATATCACCATGGACGAGAGCCAAATAAATCCGGTCGCTCGTCTTGTTCTTCAGCTGTTCTGAGAGCGACTCGTGTGCCGCGTCGTTTTTCGCTACCATTAGAAGCCCCGATGTATCTTTATCGATACGGTGAACAATGCCAGGACGGACGACCCCATTTATTCCCGACAAATCCTTACAATGATAAAGTAGCGCGTTCACAAGCGTACCGGACATGTGGCCCGCTGCCGGGTGAACGACCATGCCTTGCGGTTTATTCACGACCAAAACATCTTGATCTTCGTAATAAATATCGAGTGGGATATCCTCTGCTTCCGCAACAAGTTCTGTGACCTCCCGAATTTGGTAGGTGATAACGTCGCCCGTTTGCACTTTATAGTTCGCTTTGACGCTTTCGTTATTTACAAGAACATCACCCGACTTTAGCATCGATTGAACAAGTGAACGGCTTAAATCGGTCAGTTCACTAAGTGCCTTATCTAGGCGGGCGCCTTTCATTTCTTCAGTAATTTCAAGCTTCATGAATTCGTTCCTTTCGTTTTGCGATCATCTAAGAAGACGTAAATAAGCATGAGCACTACCCCAATTGATAGCGAGGCATCCGCAATATTAAAAATCGGAAAATGATAGCTTCCCCACACGGTGGCAATGAAATCCACGACTTCCTGATGCAATAATCGGTCAATGAAATTCCCTAAAGCTCCGCCTAAAATGAGCGCCAAGCTAACAGAAAATAATGTGTGACCTTTCGCATACTTTTGCATAATATAAACAATAATGCCGACAACGATAACAGTAATAATGTAGAAGAGCCACATTTTTCCTTCTAAAATGCTCCAAGCAGCTCCGTTATTTCGGTAACTTAGCCAGTAAAGGAAATTAGGAATCACCGTAATTTGTTCCCCGATTTCCATATTTTGTACCACTAGCCATTTTGTAAATTGGTCGACAATTAAAACGGCGACCGTGATGAGATAATAATAGTACATCTATTCTCCTCTTTTCCAAAAAGAAAAACCACCCATCGACTGGGCAGCTTTTCCGAGTCATTATATCCATTGTAAAATATATTGCGCTAAAAATAAAGCCGCAATCACATACATCACAGGCGAGATCTTTTCCTCTTTTTTTACAAATAAATGTAAAATGGGGTACGCGATAAAGCCTGCGGCAATTCCGTCCGCGATACTGTAGGCGAAAGGGATAATGACAATAATGAGTAGGCTTGAAAAACTATTCGCAGGATTTTTTAAATCCATTTCTTTTAATTCCTGTACCATCGACATCCCGATGATGATTAGAATCGGTGCAACCGCGCTGTTTGGAATAACTGAAAGGAATGGCATTAAAAAGAGCGAACATAAGAACAAAACACCCGTTGTAACACTTGCAAGGCCTGTTTTGGCGTTGCTTGCAATCATCGAGCCGCTTTCAAGTGCGGAAACCGTTGGACTTGTTCCGAAAATCCCGGATAAAAACACGGTCACGGAACTCGCTTGAAGCACTCGTGGTAAGCGTTCCTCATGTTTTAATTGCCGCACTTGACCGTATGTCAAACCGACCGTTTCAAACACGACAACCATCGTTAGAGAAAATACGCCAGACCAGAAGGCCACTTCCGTTATGCCGGAAAAATCGAGTTGCAAGAACACGTCTTTAAACGGTGCGAGGCTAAGCGCGCTTCCGCTCACTTTTCCGTTTATGCCGAAGAAATAGCCAATGATCGTTCCGATGAGTAGGCTGACTAAAAAGCCGCCTGGCACTTTGCGAATGACGAGAATCATCGTTACAAGTAGCGTGAGTATGGTCGCTAAAACGGCGGGGTCATCTAATTTACCAAGCGCTAAAATCGAATGACTGCCACGCGTTACAATTCCGCCTTTCTCTAAGCCAAGTAAAATCAAGAAGAACCCTAATCCAACTGTTATAGCTTGCTTCAAGACAAGTGGAATGGCTTCATTTAATTTTCGAGCCAAAGGGGTAAAAGCAAGCACCATAAAAATGATACCGCTCACGACAACGACAGCGAGCGCTTGCTCGAATGAAAGCCCCATCGTGTTTACTAGGCTGTATGCAAACAGCGCATTAATCCCCATACCGGGCATTAAAATAAGCGGTAAGTTTGCCCAAAAGCCCATTAGAAAACAGCCTACTACGGAAATGAAAATCGTTGCGATGACAACGCCCTCGTAACTCATTCCTGCCTCACTCAAAATCGAACTGTTGACAACAATGATGTACACAACGGTGAAAAAGCCAATCATGCCAGCTAAAAGTTCAGTGCGAATTGTCGTACCTTCCTTCTTTAGCTGAAACATTTGTTCAAAAACTTTTTTCATTTTTCTTCCCTCTATGAAATTGTCCCTCTCCCAACCCACAAGGATACGCCTTGTCACAAGATAAAATTATAGCAAAGAACTGGCTAAAAGTAAACGCTACTTCGCGAGTCCGCCGTGTATCCGCTCAAAATTGAGTTGCATCATTTCCAAATACGAGTCACCCGCTGTCCCGTTTTTCGCTGTTGAATCAGTAAACAGTTTGGCAACAATAGGGACGTCCGTTTCTTTGGAAACACTTTCCATGCTTCGCGGATCCACGCTCGTTTCAACAAATAAGCTTTTCACATTGCGCGTACGAATGGTCTTAATAATTTGGCGCATCTGTTCCGGAGTTCCTTGACTTTCAGTATTAATCTCCCAAATGTAAGCCGCAGAAAGTCCGTATCTTTCAGCAAAATATTTAAACGCTCCCTCACTTGTTACAAGCGTCTTCTGATTCTCATTCAAATCACCGAAAGCAGCAAGGCCTTCCGCATCTAGTTTCTCCAATTTGGCAATATAGTCCTTAGCCCGTTTTTCGTAATAAGCTTTATTATCAGGATCTTTTTTGGAAAGTGCCTTCTCAATGTTTTTCACATAAATAATCCCGTTTGATACATCTAACCAAGCGTGTGGATCCGTTTCACTCTCCTTCCCCTTTTCCGTCAAATATTTCGGTTTTACACCTTCACTCAAAACTGTCGCATCGTCTTGCGATTTCCCGGCCGTTTCAAGCATCTTCGTAAACCAGCCATTGCCCGTTTCAAGATTTAAACCGTTGTAAAAAATAACATCCGCATCCGTTGCTTTCTGAATGTCCTCCGGTAACAAATCGTATTCATGCGGATCTACGCCTGCCTGCACAATGTTATATAAATCAATTTTATCTCCGCCAACATTTTTCACCATATCTGCTAAAATCGAATACGTGGCGACAACTTGCAATTTGTCAGTTGATTTTTTTTTATCGCTAGCCGCACCGCACGCACCAAGCACGACCAAAGCGAGGAAACTCGCAAATAAAATAACGCGTTTCATCCTAAAACCCCTTTCTTTTTAACTAAAATAAGATTTTTGCTTATAAAAATGATGATAAATAAAAGCGTTGCCGTGAGTACAATGGTTGCGCCGGAAGCCAAGTTATAGCGATAGCTTAAAAACAGCCCAATCACAGAACTCACTGCACCGAATGAAGCAGCCAGAAAAATCATCGTCTTCAGCCGGTGGGTGATTAAATACGCTGTAGCAGCTGGCGTAATGAGCAGTGCAACGACGAGAATAATCCCCACTGTTTGCAGCGCCGCAACCGTCACGAGCGTGAGCATCAACATAAGAAAATAGTGCAAGAAGCGCGTGTTATAGCCATATGTTTCGGCCACAACCGGATCAAAAGAACTGATAAACAATTCTTTGTAAAAAAGGCCAATTAATGTGACGACAATGGCCGCAATTCCAATCGTCAGCCACATGTCTGATGAACGTACAGCGAGTACATTCCCAAACAAAATGTGATACAAATCCGTGCTGCTTTTCGCAAGCGTAATTAAAATAATGCCTAGTGCAAAAAAAGCACTAAATACGATTCCAATCGCCGTATCGCTTTTAATCGTACTTTTCTGGTTCACAAATCCAATCCCGAACGCCGCCAAAATACCGAATAGCACCGCCCCAAAGAAAAAATTAATGCCTGCCATATACGAAATCGCAACGCCTGGTAACACCGCATGACTAATTGCATCCCCCATCAGCGACATACCACGCAAAATGATAAAACTACCAATGACGCCGCACACAATTCCTACCGCAACAGACGTAAGCAATGCTTTTTGTAGAAATTGGTATTCAAATAATCCTTGAACAAATTCCATTTTATCCGCCCCTCACCATTTGAACCTCATAAGCTCGTTTAATCATCTCGTCTGTAAAATGAGCCTCAACAGGTCCAGCTGTAATTAATTTTTTATTTAGTAAAATAATCTCATCGAAATATTCTGCTACTTTATGAAAATCATGGTGAACAACGACAATTGTTTTGCCAGAGTCGCGCAGTTTTTTCAGCAGTCCCATAATAAATCTTTCACTCGTCGCATCAATTCCCGCAAAAGGTTCATCTAGCAAAAAAATTTCCGCATTTTGTGCTAGCGCTCGTGCAATAAAAACGCGTTGCAATTGTCCGCCAGATAATTGACCAATTTGTTTCTTTGCATAGCTTTCCATTCCAACTTGTTTAAGCGCCTGATGCGCCCGCTCTTTTTCTTTCTTTCCGGGCTTTTGCATCAACCGCAAACTTGGATAGGTTCCAAGCAGAACCGTTTCTTGGACAGTTATAGGAAAAGTTAAATCGATTTCACTACGTTGCGGAACATAAGCAATTTTTTGTTTCACTTTTATAAGCGCCACATCCGAAATCATCACCTCTCCTGCTTCACGCTTCACGAGCCCCATCATCGCTTTTAGTAACGTCGATTTCCCAGCCCCGTTAGGCCCAATAATTCCCGTTAATTTTCCAAGCTTTATCGCAACACTAATATCGTCCAACACAACTTTATCTTCGTATCGAACCGTGATATTTGTAATATCCATAAAATCCTCCTCTTTCCCAAAAGACTTTTTTTGAACTAAAACTAAAATTGTTTCCTTTGACCAACTTTTATTTTAGTATAATCGAGACATTTTAAAAAGGCAAGGTTTTTGTATAAAAAAGAACCTCACATACGTGAGGTTCAATCAATTGAGTCCGCTAACTTTTTTAATAGCCGTTTAAATTCTTCTTGTTCGGCATCTGAAAAGACAGCGAAGCGTTTTACAATTAATTCGCGTTTTCGTTTGCTGACTTCCTTAACAATTTTCTCCGCTTCGTCAGTGAGTGAAAGCAAAATGATGCGTCTATCTTCTGTTAAACGATTGCGCGTAATAAGCGAACGAGCGACTAGCACATCCGTGAGTGATGTAATGTGGCTCGCCGAAACGTCCAGTTTTCTAGCTAAATCACTCGTTTTATTAACACCACTACTAATCAATCTCAAGACGCGGTATTCACCGCTGCTCATTTTTTTGTCTAAAACAGATTCAATATCATGGCGAAAACTGCTGAATACTCTTTTGACGGCTGCTTCAATTTCTAAATAGTTATCCACTTCAATATCCTCCTGTGTGTATCTCTTATTTGGTCATCGCTTTTGCGGCATTTAATTGCGGATCGTTTTCCTTCAGTTGTTTTTGAATCAACTCCACTAACTTGTCCGTCGTTTTCCCAGTCATAATGCCTGTTTGTTCCAAATCATTATCACGTTGGAAGCGTTCCACTGCATAGGCGGTTTCGGTTGTGTAAAGCCCATCAACATCGCCAACATTGTAGCCAAGCGCTTTTAGGAGTTCTTCAATGGTCTTAACATTATCGCCAAAATCATTGATTGTATATTTCTCGCTGCTAGGCGGAACTGTTGCTGTCGCATAAGCTGGCATGCTGATGACCTTATCAGGCGTAATTCCTTTTTTATGGATCCATGTGCCGTTTGGTGTGAGCCACTTCGCAATGGTTAGTTTAATCGTTGACCCGTCCTCGATAGTTTTAGCTGTTTGGACCGTGCCTTTTCCAAAGGACTTCGTACCAACGATTTGAATATCCCCTGATTCACTCGCTGCTGCTGCTAAAATTTCCGATGCGCTTGCGCTACCATTATCAATCAATATCGTTGTTGGCACTTTTACTTTATAGCCATCATTTGCTGAACTGTCTGCTGTAATGGCTGTTTTCTCGCCATCTTTGTCCTCTTCTTGCACAACCACTTTCCCATCTGGAACGAACATACTAGCAATACTTACCGCTTGATCCAGCAAGCCGCCTGGATTTCCGCGCAGGTCCATAACAAGACCTTTCATGCCGTCTTTATCAAGTGATTTCAATGCTTTTAAAAGTTCTTCAGATGTATTCTCAGAGAAAGTACTGATGGTGACGTGCGCAATTTTATCGTCGCCCATTTCTTTATAAACCGTTTCAATCGGAATTTCTGCACGCGTGATTACCACATCAAAAGGCTTATCAACACCAGGGCGTTGAATAGTAAGTGTTACTTTCGTGCCTTTTTCCCCGCGGATTTTTTTCGTTGCTTCCGTGGCAGTATCACCTTTGACTGATTTCCCGTCTACTTTTAAAATAATATCTTTTGGTTTAATACCCGCTTTTTCAGCTGGAGAATTTTTAATCGGTGAAACGACCATGATGTTTCCGTCCTGCTCTTGAATTTCAGCACCGATTCCTTCAAAGCTTGAGCTAATCGAATCATTGAAATCCTCCGACTCTTTTTCTGTCATAAAAGTTGAGTAGGGATCATCTAGCGAATTTATCATCCCTGTAATCGCTCCATCAACTAAATCTGCTGAATTCGTGTCTTGGTAGAAGTTTTTCGTAATCTCGTCGTACGCTTCATATAATTTTGTAAACTCTTTACGTTCTGGAATGGAAACTTTTACTTGTTTATCTTCCCCAAGTGACATCACAATCGTTGTAACAAGCGCTGTCACGAACACAAAGGCAAATAAAAGCATAATAAATGGAAATGTCTTTATTTTAATATAGCCATGTCCTGGCTTCTGTTTTTTCGAGTTATTCTCATCTTGTTGTTGGTTTTGATCCATCAACCTTCACCACTTTCTTTATGTATAGCAACTTTCATTTACTATCCTAACTTTTTTATTTTAACAGTTTTTCCCCGTTTATGGTATCCTTTTCCATTGAAATAATTGTAATAAGCTTACAATATAAAAAGCGCAATCAAAAAAGATTGCGCTCAGCTTGTAGAAAAACTCTAAACTTTAAGCCAAACAAAACGTACCACGCACAATCAGACTGATGACAAATGGTGAGATTCTTACGCATTGCCGAGTACCGCACCGGAGCGTACTTGAGTACGTGATGACTGAAAACAGGAAGGGCGTAGTTTGCCCGACCATGTGAGAAGTTAGGCGAAGCGGAGCGGAACGGAGGCTTTAACGACGAAGATTGCTGTTTGTCATCAGTCTGAGCGCAATCAAAAAAGATTGCGCTTTTTATGTTGCCTTCGCGATTAAACGACTTCATAGCCTGCTTCTTCAACAGCTTCCGCCATTTGTGTTTGGGTTACTTTGCTAGCATCAAAGCTAACCGTCGCAGTTCCTTCTTCAAGTGAAACTGTGGCTGCTGAAACACCAACTAATTCTCCTAGCGCTTTTTCAACGCGCGCTTTGCAATGATCACAGCTCATTCCTTCAATTTCTAATACTTCTTTTTCCATACTAATCTCCTCCTAATTTTTAAATTTATATCTTTTTAGTCGCAGTGCGTTACTGACAACAGATACGGAACTAAACGCCATGGCAAGTCCTGCAACCCATGGGGCAAGTAGCCCAAGGGCTGCAATTGGAATACCGGCACAATTATAGGCTAACGCCCAAAAGAAGTTTTGTCGAATGTTTCGCATCGTAGCACGGCTAAGCTCAACGGTTTCTGGAATGAGCGTTAAACGATGGCCAACAAGCGTTACGTCACCAGTTTCAATTGCTATGTCGGTACCTGTTCCGATGCTAATTCCTACATCAGATGCGGCAAGAGCTGGGGCATCATTTATACCATCGCCAACAAAGGCTACGACATGACCTTCATTTTGCAGTTTAACGACTAACTCACTTTTATCCCCAGGGAGTTGTTCTGCGAAAAAGCCATCAAGTTGTAAGGCGTCAGCCATATTTTGAACGACAACGGTTTGGTCACCCGAGGAGACAAAAGTTTTAATCCCTTGCGCCTGCAAGCTTCGAATCGCCTGAACCGCTTCTGGACGAGCTACATCAGATAACGCGAAAGCACCCGCAAAAGTTCCTTCAATCGCCATTAATACGACCGTTTTCCCCTCTTGCATAAAGGATTCAACTTGTTCGCGAGCATCCTCAGAAAGCTCCGTTATCGCCTGAATATACCGGTAAGAACCGAGCTCCACTTTTTGACCGTCCATGACACTTGACATGCCGTGGCCTGCTTTTGCGCGAACGCGACCAATTTCAACGCCGTCCGTTTGAACACCATCTTCAGCGAGCTTACGATTTATCGCCATCGCAATTGGATGTTCACTTTGCGACTCAATTGCGAGCGCATATTTTAGAAAGCGTTCATCGGTACTAAAAACATCCGTCACATTTAGCTTGCCTTCTGTAAGCGTACCTGTTTTATCGAAAATAATCGTGTCAACTTTCGACGTGCGTTCAAGATGTTCGCCACCTTTGAATAAAATACCATTTTCAGCGCCTTTCCCAGTTCCAGCCATAATGGCGGTTGGAGTCGCTAGGCCGAGCGCACATGGACAGGCGATGACAAGCACGGCGATAGCGACTTCAAGCGCGTGACTCAACTCGCCGCCAACTAAAAGCCAAGTAATAAACACGACAAGGGCGATTCCTAAAACTACGGGGACAAAAATACCCGAAATTTTATCGGCAATTCTTTGGATGGGCGCTTTCACGCCTTGAGCCTCTTCTACTAATCGAATAATTGATTGCAAGACGGTTTCTTCCATTCGTTTCGTTACGCGAACTTGCAAGGCACCATCAAAATTCACCGTACCACCGATGACGTCGTCGCCTGCTTTTTTATTCACGGGGACTGGTTCTCCGGAAATCATTGACTCGTCGATACTCGTTTCGCCGGATACAATAATACCATCTATGGGTATTTTTTCGCCCGGACGAATGACTAAAATATCCTCTAGGCGGAGCTCTTCAAGCGGTACCTTCCATTCTTTTCCGTCGCGAAGCACGTTCGCTTCTTTCGATTGAAGTTTTAGTAACCCTGCGATGGATTCCGTCGTGCGTGAAGTCGCATAGCTTTCGAGTAGTTTCCCAAGCAAAATGAGCGTAATCAGAATCGCACTCGTTTCAAAATAGTAATGCGGCATATCTGTTTGTCCTGTCATTTGCAAAATGTACTCGACAAGGCTGTAAAAATAAGCTGCGCTCGTTCCAAGTGCGACGAGAACATCCATATTCGCGCTTTTCCCCCGAAGTGCTTTGTAAGCTCCGTCATAAAAACGATACCCAATAATAAACTGCACAATGCTGGCTAAAACGAGTTGAACTGTCGGGTTAATGACGTTCATCACAGTGTGGGCAAAGCTTGTCGTAGCAAGCCCGGGAATATGTGAAATCATCGTAAGTAAGAGCGGAAGCGAAAGAATCGCCGAAATGACAAAACGCCAAACTTCTTTTTGGAAATTCTTCGCTAAAATTTCGTCTTTTTCGGCTTTGGACATTTTTTCTTTCGCATCATATCCTGCGTGCTTGACAACCCCAATCAAACCATCTGGCGAAATCACGTCTGGGTCATAGTAAACCGCCGCGCTTTCCGTTACCAAATTGACGTTCGCCTGCTTAACGCCATCTGCTTTATTTAATGATTTTTCAACGCGCGTCGAGCAGGCCGCACACGTCATACCAAATATATTTAAATCTTGCCGAATGTATTTCTCCTCCATTTAAAACACTCCTTTTACGTTTTGGAAAATTGGCGTATCGTTTGGACCAAATCATCCAAAACTGCTTCGCCGTCGCCCTGACTTGCAGCGTCCATCACGCAGTGCTTCGTGTGATGCTCAAGCACTTCTAGTCCAACTTTTTTTAGCGCCGAATTCGCCGCCGAAATTTGCACGAGAATATCCGTACAATACCGATCATCTTGCACCATTTGTTGAATTCCACGAATCTGTCCTTCCACGCGCTTTAATCGATTTAAAATTTGCTTTGTTTCCTCCGAATCGCGCGGAACAATTGGTTTATCCATATTCATGCGAGCCCCTCCTTTTCCGATTTACAATTACTATTATACCCCCTACAGGTATAAAAGCAAGTGTTTTGTTCAAAAAAAAAGAATCATGATACATCATGATTCTAAAAAACTACTTCGCACTAGCCGCCTGAACTTCCTTATCCAAAGTTTCTACGTGGTCAAAAAATTCTTCTAGCGTCCAGTTATTTTCGTAAATAATTTTAGCCGCATCTACACCCACATAACGGAAATGCCAAGACTCATATTGATATTCTGTAATGGCTTCCTTGCCTGCTGGATAGCGTAAAATAAATCCATACTGATGCGCATTTTCTTTCGCCCACTTGCCTTCTGGTGTGGCGCCAAAGCCTTCGCTTAAATTGAAATCCGCACTTTTAGATGAAATATCCATCGCGAGCCCCGTTTGATGTTCGCTAGTTCCCGGATAAGCCACAGCCTCGCGCGCCTTAGCATCACCTTTCGCATTTACTTCGGCTTGGAAAACTTCTTGTTGGCGTTTATAAGAACGATACCCCGATACGGCATATAAATCGTACCCAGCCTCTTTTGCTCCTTGGAACATTTTCGAAAGACCTTCCGCTGCCTCTTTTCGCATATGCGCTTTTTCAATAGAAGTATCTCCGAATGAGAAAGCGACATCAGGCACGACTAAGTCGGCTGGTGCGTACGTTGGTTGCATCGAGTATTTCTTATTCGCTAAAATTAAAAGATTATCTTCATTTTCAATATACGTAATGCCATTTTCCACTTTTGTCTGATTTTGCTTATCAATAAACGGATAAAGTGGATCTTTTTTTAATTTTTGCAGTTCCGTATTTTGTGTAACTTCGTTTGTCGGTGCATTTACTTGCTTTTGCGAATCAACATCATGAACAGTTTGTACGATGGACACACAAATCGCAAGCGCTATGCCAATAATTGTATTCATGTGAAATGATCAACCTTTCTGAATAACTGCACAATGCCCCCATCAGCTTTTTAAGTTCTAAATTTCGTTTTAGCGTGTAGCGGAAAGCGCCACTTCAATCATATCATCGAAAGTCGTTTGGCGTTCTAATGCCGTTGTTTCTTCCCCAGTAAAAATATGATCGCTAACGGTTAAAATTGCTAACGCACGACGATTGTATTTTTGAGCTAGCGTATAAAGTGCAGCGGCTTCCATTTCAATCCCAAGCACACCATAATCCGCTAATTTTTGTTTATCAAGCTCATCATTGTAGAAACGGTCAGATGAAAAGACATTGCCAACTTTAATTGATAAGCCTTTTTCAACACCTGCGTCATACGCTTTTTTTAGTAAGCTAAAATCTGCAACAGGTGCAAAATCAACACCCTCAAACGTATTGCGATTAATTTGTGAATCAGTAGAAGCCGCTTGAGCAATGACTACATCACGTACTTTGACGTCTTTTTGCATGCCGCCCATTGTACCAACACGAATTAAATTTTGCACGTCATAACTTTGAATGAGCTCATTCACATAAATCGATATCGACGGTACACCCATTCCTGTTCCCATGACGGACACTTTTTGCCCTTGATAAGTTCCTGTAAAACCAAGCATCCCGCGAACATCATTAAATAAAACTGGCTTTTCAAGAAAGCGCTCCGCAATATGTTTCGCACGTAAAGGATCTCCTGGCAATAAAATACTTTCGGCAATTTCACCTTGTTTTGCTGCAATATGTACACTCATCTTACTTTCCTCCTTAGCGGTTTTTTTCTTCGTCTAACAAGTACTCGTCCCAAAGTTCATCAAAAGTCGCCATACCATTTAAATAAGGCGCATTTAACTCTAAATAATCACTTAAAGTATGATAATTTTTCGCTTGTTTTGGAAAACTATGATCTTTATAAGCCGCATTCGCAAAATTTGTCTTTGCGTCCTGCTTTACTGGATCCCGATAAGTCATTAAAAAATGGTAAAAAGATCGTCCCAAATTCGTTCCCTCCATCTTGTTTTTCAACTTTTACTATAGAGGATTTTCGCGAAAAGGTAAAGCTAAATTGTAAAAATGATGAAATCAGCGCTCAGATAGCTTTTTCAAGATTGCTTCACAAATTTCGTGGGTTTCTAGTGCGTCATCTTTTGAAATTGGTTCTGCCGCACCGCTTCTGACAGCATCTAAAAAGGCATGGATAATCGATACGAAGCCGCGTTTTGCGAGCGTTCCTTCCCAATCTGCATGGCGCACTAGGCGCGTTTCGATGCCGGTTTGAATCGTTAGTTCCGTCAAATTGGCGACGGTCCATTTTCCGTTTTTCGTCATCAATTCAGCTTTTTCTTCGCTGACACCGCTATTTCGGTTCATGATGGCCGTTGCGTTTTTCGTTTCGCCCTTGAATTGTACCGTTACACTCGCTAATAAGTCTCCGTCAAACGTACCGTAGACATCAAAATCCTGAATTTTTTCCCCTAAAAGAAAACGAACCGAATCGATAACATGAATGAAATCGTCATAAATGAACGTTCGCGCCTCACCTGGTTGGTTCGGGCGATTTTTTTGAATGACAATCATATTGGCATCTGGAAGCTCTTTAAGCGTTTGATAAAACGGCACAAAGCGGCGATTGAAGCCCGTCATAAACAGCGTCTTTTTTTCTTTTGCAAGTGCTGTCAATGCGCGCGTTTCCTCGATATTATCCGAAATCGGTTTATCAACATATACGGAAATCTGATTGTCTAAAAGTTGGCGAACGATTTCTGGATGACTTGCCGTTGAACTATGTACAAATGCGGCTTCAATACCCGCTTCAATGAGCGAATCAATCGACTGATGAATATGCGGAAAGCGATATTTATCGCTAAGCTGTTTCAATTTCAACGAATTTCTTGTATAAAGATGAATTTCAACATTTTCCATTTCTGCAAAAACTGGCAAATACGCCTTTTGTGCAATCCCACCTAACCCAATAATTGCGACTTTCATTCTAGCACTCTCCTTTAAAAGAAGGCCCTTTAGAATATCCAAAGAGCCTCCTGATTTATTCAAACAGTTTTTGATATTCTGCATAACCTTCTTTTTCCAAATCACTTCGTGGTACAAAGCGAAGCGCTGCTGAATTAATGCAGTAGCGCAAACCACCACTTTCCCGTGGTCCATCTGTAAACACGTGTCCTAAATGGGAGTCGGCTTCTTTTGAACGAACTTCTGTCCGTCGCATGCCGTGACTCGCATCAAATTCTTCTGCGATTTCTGCCGCATCAATTGGCTTTGTGAAGCTCGGCCAGCCGCAACCCGCATCATATTGATCTTTGGAAGAAAAAAGCGGCTTTCCAGATACGATATCCACGTAAATACCTTCACCAAAATGATTGTAAAATTCATTTTCAAACGGGCGCTCCGTTGCGCTTTCTTGCGTCACTTTATATTGTAAATCCGTGAGTTCGCGTAGCCTTGCTTGTTTTTTCTCATTATTCATAGCGTATCACCCTTCCCAGTGTGACTGAATAAACTGATCACGGCCAGATGCATTTCGGTAGCCCTTATAATGACGCGCATCTTTTTTATAAAAATCTTGATGGTAGTCCTCTGCCGGATAAAACGTTTCAGCCGGTACAATTTCCGTTACAATCGGTTTTTTAAAACGACCACTTTTGTCTAAAGCTAGTTTTGATTTTTCGGCAATAGCCTTTTGTTCAGCATTATGGTAAAAAATTGCTGGCCGGTAGGAATCGCCGCGGTCAACAAATTGGCCAGTCGCATCAGTTGGATCCGTTTGCTGCCAGTAAACCTCGACTAATTTATCATAAGGAAAAACTTCTGGATCAAACGTAATTTCAACCGCTTCCGCATGTCCCGTCTTACCGCTACAAACTTCCTCATACGTTGGATTTTCCGTAAACCCTCCCGTATATCCCGATACAACTTTCAAAATGCCCGGTTGCGTGTCAAAAGGCTTCACCATACACCAAAAACAACCGCCTGCAAATGTCGCTTTTTCTAAATGTTTTTCCGTCAAAATTATCACCCTTCCTACCAAAAAAACTATTTCACTGGTACTAAAAGTGTAAACGAAATATCATCTTTCTTCAAATTTAGCGCATCGACACGAACTTTCGTATCCCCTTTTAATTTTAAACGATCGAGTGCAAGATAGATTGTTTTCTTTTTCGGAATCACCGTCACCCAATCAGGGAATTTATATTCCTTGTTCACAAAACTCATCACAGAAGAAACCGGCAGCGGCAGCGCACCAACCGACATACTTTTAAGCGTGAGTAGCACATTTCCATCGTCCACTACTTTTGGGGAAAAATTAAGTGTCAGCTGGATCGGTTCATTAAACAGTTCCGCTTCCGCTTGGAAAGTCACCGTGTTGCCAACATAAACGTCATAGCCAATATCATCATCATTCGTAAAATCATCAATGTACGTCGCAATCAGCTTATTTAAATCCGCTTTCGTCGTACTCGTTTGAAACTCCACATTCTTTTTATTGCTAATTAAAGCCGGCCCACCAGATTCAGTAGGACTTAAAACGAAAATCGACAAATAAATCCAAATGAAAAATCCGCCAATAAGAAGTAATAACGCCAAACAAATGATTTTCCAATAATTTATTTGCCGCTTTAAATCCGCTTTCGTTTCATTATTTCGCTTGCTCCGCTCCAAACCAATCACCTTTCTTATTTTGGAATTTCCCCGTCTTGTATCGCTTGATTTATGCTTCCATAAAGCTCAGCCGCCATCTTTTCATAGCCTTTATGATTCGGATGGAAATAATCACCCGAAAGTAGCGGGTTCGGCTTGTCCATATTTTTCTTTTCGCGATTTTCAATAACATTCGCAACTGGCACAAAAATAACGTCTTGTTCGTCTGCAACAATTTTTTCAGACCCTTTATTCCAACTCGAAATAATCGTATCCAGTTGTTTAATTTGGCTGAAATATGTGGTGTACGGATTATAAATCCCCACTAAAAAAACAGGCGCATCTGGATTTAAGGTACGGATTTCTGAAAAGAGGGTGACTAATTGCTTTTGGAAATTTTTTTCCGCTTTCGTAAAATCACTTACTTGTGCTTCAAGTAAGCGCGACTTGAGGATTTTCATGACATCATTTCCCCCGATTGTAATTGTGACGACATTCGCCTTTTTTAAATCGGAACGGAAATCCTCATTTTCATCCAAACGTTTTAAAAGCTGATCAATTCGGTTGCCCGAAACGCCATAATTATACGTTTTGACGCTTCTGACATCCTCATTTTGTTTCAGTTCTCGCTCTAAAATCCCGACATAGCCGCCATTTTTCTCTTCATCGCCAATGCCCTCCGTCAAGGAATCGCCCATCGCGAGCAATCGAATTGGCGTCTGTTCCGCAATCCTTTTTTGCTCCATATAATCTTTCAAATAAAATCCGCCTAGAATCCCCGCAACAATGACAAATACGGCGACTAAAAGCCAAATCCATTTTTTCTTCATCTATCTTATTCACTCACTTCATTCAGTATAGTACATAACTGCAAAAGCGCCGTTTCCTGCATGCGTTGCCACAACTGGGTCGGCATTAAAAATCGGCATTTTGCTAAGCTGTAATATTTCCATCGCCTGCGCTTTGAACTCCTCGGCCATTTTAAGACCATTCGCATGTTCAATATCCAGCTCGACAATTTTTTTCGACTCCGTTTTAATCACATCAAATAAATACGACATGATTTTTTTGTTGCTTCGTAATTTAGCCTCTTCTTCTAGCTGGCCATTTTTTAAACGCGCAATCAATTTAATGTTTAACAGACTACCTAAAATCCCTTGCACTTTCCCGACGCGCCCACCTTTAATAAGGTTTTCAAGCGTCACAACGACAATATAAAGTTTCGTTTTCGACCGAATTTCCGTCATGCGCGCCGTAATTTCCTGAACCGAAGCATCGCCAGATTTCGCCAATTTAGCTGCCTCAAGCACTTGGAAAGCTTGGCCTCTTGCGATATAATCCGTATCAACAACGGTCACATTTCCTTCAACCATTTCGGCAGCTTGTCTAGCCGTATTCACCGTTCCACTTAATTTTTCCGTTAAATGAATGGATAAAATATCGTAACCTTCAGCAATATATTTTTCATACATCTCAACAAAATTCCCAATTGCGGGTTGAGAAGATTTTGGTAAACTTTTTGACGAACTCATTAAATCCATAAAAGCTTCCGGTGTTAAATCGGTTAGCGGATTATATATTTTCCCGTCAACCTCTACAGACAACGGTAAAACCGCAATCCCCCACTCGTTTTGTTCTTCAACTGAAATACATGCTGTAGAGTCCGTAATAATTTTTATTTTCCTCATACTTTCATCACATCCAATTTTCGCTTGATACTCCCTATTATAACGTTCAATTGGCTATTAGGATAGTCATATTAGGAAAATCTCAGAAAACTCTTTTCATTCTAACATTTTTGCCGTAAGATAAAGGTATTACAAAAGAAAAGTTTGGTGATAAAATGAACACGATTTCCTATAATTTTAAAGAAGAACTCGCGAACGCCATCACGCACGGTATCGGCTTTTTACTTAGCATTCCAGCCTTTATTTTACTCGTCCTATATGGCGTAACGAAAAATGATCCTCTCTATTTAACCAGCTTTCTCATTTACGGCATCTCGCTTATGGTTCTTTATCTTTGCTCCACACTACTGCACAGTTTTAAGCCATGCAAAGCGCGCAAAATTTTCAACATTATGGATCACGCATCCATCTACTTACTAATCGCTGGCACCTACACACCGTTCGTTTTAATCACCTTAGAGGGCGCACTCGGCTGGACGCTCTTCGGCATTGTCTGGGGGCTTGCACTTCTCGGCATTACGTACAAAATCTTCTTTTTGGAAAAATGGCGGGTTCTGTCAACCATCGTTTATGTCATCATGGGGTGGCTCGTTTTAATCGGCATTAAGCCGCTTTATTCCGGCCTTAGTGCAACTGGTTTTTGGCTTCTCGCTACTGGCGGCATCATGTTCACGATTGGCGCTGTGCTTTACAGCTTTCCAAAAATCCCGTACATGCATGCGATTTGGCACCTATTTGTCATCGCTGGCACAACCTTTATGTATTTCTGTATTTTGTTTTATGTATAGAAAAACGCCACCGGGCTCTTGCCCGGTGGCGTTTATTTAATTTGCTTCAGCAAAAGTTGCGCATTAATCGCCACAATAATCGTACTTAGCGACATAATCGCCGCACTAATTGCGGGCGGTAAAATGAACGGGTATAAAACGCCTGCCGCAACTGGAATGGCAATCACGTTATAAAGCGTTGCCCAAGCCAAGTTTTGCACCATTTTGCGTTTCGTTAATTTTCCCCAATGAATCACCTTGAACACATCTTCTGGATTGTTTTGGATTAAAATAATATCTGCCGCTTCATTTGCGACTTCCGTTCCGCTCCCAATTGCGATGCCAACACTCGCTGTTGCTAGGGCTGGGGCATCATTGACACCATCGCCAACCATTGCTACGTACTCCCCTTTTTCTTGGAGTTCCGTTAAAATTTGGAGTTTTTCTTCCGGTTGAAGTTCCGCAAAGTAGCCATTAAGTCCAAGTTCATCGCTCACATGTTTCGCGACCGCTTCATTATCTCCTGTAGCCATAAAAACGCGAATCCCGTTTGCCTGCAAATCTTTCACCGCTTGCTTCGATTCCGGCCGAACCTCATCAGCCAGCTCAACTTGCCCAATCAGCTCGCCTGCGATGACCAAATACACAACCGTTCGTGCCGCAGCATCTTCCGTTTTAAGCGGCTTCAAATCAAAATCTACCAGCGCCTTTGGACTAAGCACCGCATGCTTTTCGCCGTCAATCAAGCCACTAACCCCTTTTGCAGTTAAAGCTTCAAAACCAGTAACATCGTGCTTCCGCACCTCATGCTCCTTGCCGTAATTTGTAATCGCGCTTGCAATTGGGTGTTCTGAAAACTGCTCGAGGGAAACAACGCGCTGAAGGACTTGTTCCTCCGAATAATCGCTTTTAAAGCTCACGACCTGAACAACCGTAAAATTCCCGATTGTCAGCGTACCCGTTTTATCAAAAACAACGGTTGTCATTTTGCTACTATTTTCAAATGCCGTCCGGTTGCGGATTAAGACGCCGTTCGCTGCCACTTTCGAAATCGAGTTAGAGGCCACGAGCGGAATCGCGAGTCCAAGAGCATGCGGACAGGCAATAACCATGACGCCAACCATCATCATAATCGCAAACGACGGTTCCCGCCCTAAAGCCAGCCAGACAATTAAAGTTGAAAAACCCGCTGCTAGTGAGATATAAGTTAGCCATTTGGCTGCACGGTCCGCTAGATTTTGCGTTTTTGATTTGGCGTTTTGCGCTTTTTGCACAATATCAATGACCGTCTGCAAATAAGATTCCGCCCCGACTCCCGTCACACGAAGCGTTATCGTGCCACTTCCGTTAATCGAGCCGCCAATCACCTGGTCTCCCGTCACACGCTTGACCGGCCGTGATTCCCCCGTCAGCATCGACTCATCAATATGCGTGCTACCACTTTCAATTTCACCGTCTGTCGGGATTTTATCGTTTGCACGCACGAGCACCTTGTCGCCTGGCTGAATATCGCTAATGTCTACCTCCACCTGTTTCCCGTCCACCAGTTTAATTGCCTGTTTCGGCAAAAGTCCTGCAAGAGCTTCAAGCGCTTTTGACGCTCCCATAATCGAACGCATCTCAAGCCAGTGCCCAAGCAGCATGATGGAAATCAGCGTACCTAATTCCCAAAAGAAATCCATGCCATGAAAACCGAAAACCGTTGCTACACTGTAAAAATAAGCAACTGAAATGGCGACACTAATTAAGCTCATCATGCCAATTGCATGGTCTTTCACTTCCGAGACGGCCCCTTTTAAAAACGGTAAACCGCAGTAAAAATACAAAATGGATGCGAGAATAAGCTGCACAAATTCCGTCCCGGGAAATGTCAATTGATAGCCAAAAATATCTTGCACAGCAGCAGAAAGCACGACAAGTGGGACTGTCAAAAAGAGCGAAATAATAAACTTCTTCTTAAAATCCCCCGTATGATGCCCCGCATGTTTATCGTGCATATGCTCCGAATCTTCCTTATGCAAATCATGGTGATGACTATGTTCATTTTCCATCAATCACACCTTCTTTACATGATATTTCAGACTGATACGTTTTAGTTCAAACAAATTCAAAGTTTTTCACAATCTGATTTCCATCACTATTGTAACATCAATTTGTGAATTTTTCCGAAAAGGACTTCGCAAAATAAAGTCGCATGAAATCTTTTTCGATTCCATGCGACTTTTCTAGAGCGCATTCAATAAATCAAATTGCGCCTGATACAAATTGTAGTAATAGCCTTTTTGCGCCATGAGTTCATCATGACTACCAGCCTCCTGAACGAGCCCATTGTCAATATAGAAAATTCGCGAACTATTTTTAATCGTGGAAATCCGGTGCGCGATAATAAATGAGGTCCGTCCTTCTAACAAACGTTCAAGTCCCTCTTGTAATAAAATTTCCGTTTTAGTATCAATGCTTGAAGTCGCCTCGTCTAAAATTAAAATCTTCGGATCCGCAAGAAGCGTTCGCGCAAACGAAATGAGTTGCCGCTGTCCAGCCGAAAGCGTGCTACCACGCTCTTTAACCTCCGTATGATACCCGTCTTTTAAATCCTTAATAAAATCATGTGCCCGAACGATTTTCGCCGCCTGAATGACCTCTTCTTCCGTTGCATCTAGCTTCCCGTAACGAATATTCTCAATAATCGTCCCGGAAAAAATAAAGGTATCTTGCAGCATGACCCCCATTTGACTGCGCAGCGAATGAAGTGTCACATCACGAATGTTCTGCCCATCAATAGCAATTTCCCCTTCATTCACATCATAAAAGCGGCTCAGCAAATTGATGACCGTCGTTTTCCCAGCCCCCGTTGGCCCAACAAGCGCAATCGATTCGCCGGCTTTCACATGAAAATCAATTCCTTTTAGGATATCATGATTTTTTTCATAGCGGAAAAAGACTCTATTAAAATCAACATCCCCTTTAATTGGACGCATTTTCGCAGCGTGCGGCAAATCTTGAATATCAGGTTTTACATCAAGCGTTTCAAAAATCCGCTCAAGATAGGTCGTTGCTGTAATTAACGCATTATAGAAATTCCCGATATTAATTACCGGATTCCAAAAATTCCCAACATAGCCGACAAAGGCAATTAGTGTCCCTGTTGAAACATCTACGCCTAGCCCTCTTATGCCAACAAAGTAAATCAAACAAGTCGTCATTACCGCAATATTTTGCACACCCGGCCAAAGTAAAAACTGGATTTTAACAGCCTTCATCCACGACTCCCGGTAAGCATCGCTCACATCGCTAAAAATTTCAAAATTCTTTTCTTCACGCGCAAAACTTTGTGTGACTTTAATACCCGCAATACTTTCATGAATATAGGCGTTCATATTTGATGTTTTATTGCTTAAAACTTGGTATGCCTTGCGTTGAGCCGTTTTGATGACTAACACGATAATAAGTAAAACGGGCACAAGCGCTAAACTATAAAGCGTTAGCACAGGATCAATAGCAAACATAAAACCAAGTGTCACAATCACGCTTAAAATATCTGAAATAAGATTAATTAATCCATTTGATAATAGGTCACTCAGCATATTAATATAATTGACGACGCGAATTAAAATCTTGCCGTGTGGGCGACTATCAAAATATGAAAATGGTAGCTTCTGCAAATGACTAAAAATCGCCGTTCGCATATCCTTTAAAATGTCTTGCCCGATAACCGTAATTGAATAAATTCGGTACCGCATACACAGTCCAGTAATGACAACCGAAAGAATGAAAATGACGGCAATCCAAAATAGCTGAGTATAATCTTGATTCGGAATCGTATCATCAATGACAATTTTAGTTAAATAAGGACCCGCCATTTGCGCAATGTTCGCTAGTAAAATGACAAATAACGTCAAATAAATCGGCTTCTGGTAAGGTTTAATATAGACAAAAATGCGTTTTAAGTGCGCCGCATTGAAGCCCTCTTCTAGTTCCTCATCAACATCAAATTTATTCCGTGCCATCGCCGCTCACCTCCGTTCCAAGTTGCTTATGATAAATTTCATAGTAGTATCCTTGCTTCTCAAGTAACTCCGCGTGATTTCCACGTTCAATCACTTCTCCGCGGCGGAGAATCAAAATTTCATCCGCATCTTTTACCGAAGAAATTCGGTGCGCAATAATAAACGTCGTCGTTTTATGCGTCACTTTTTTTAACTCATCTTGAATTTTTACTTCTGTTTCCATATCCACTGCAGAAGTTGTATCATCCAAAATTAAAATAGAAGGCTGCTTCAATAAAGCTCGTGCAAGCGAAATCCGCTGTTTCTGTCCACCCGATAAACCAACACCGCGCTCACCAACTATTGTGTCATAACTTTCCGGCATCGTTTCAATAAAATGATCCGCATCAGCAATACGCGCCATCCGCCGAATATCTTCCATTGAAGCATCTGGTGCGCCAAACGCGATATTGCCCTCAATCGTATCCGAAAACAAGAAAATATCTTGCATCACAGTTGCAATATGCTGTCTAAGCTCGCGCACATGCCATTCTCTTGCATCAACACCATCGATTAGCACTTGCCCAGAAGTTGGGTCATAGAAGCGGCAAATTAAATTGACGAGCGTTGACTTACCTGCTCCGGTTTCCCCTAAAATCGCAATCGTTTGCCCTGGTTTAACTTGAAAAGAAACATTTTTTAATACCTCGGTTGTTGGATCATCTTCAAAATGAAAAGAAACATTTTTGAATTCAACATACCCTTCAATCGTATGTGGCAATTTTTCAGCGCGTAGTGGAATTTTCGCTTCTGCTTTTAGCATGTCCCGAATTTTAAAAGAAGAGGCGATAAAACGCTGCGCGTCATTGATTAACCAACCACTCATTCGCATCGGCCCGTTCAGCATCCATAAGAAGCCATTAAATGCGACTAAATCGCCAAGTGACATTTGCCCTTTCATCACTAAGTAGCCACCTAGAATAAGTGTAATAATGGTTAACATACCTGCTAATGAATCAAGCACTGGTAAATATTTCTTAGAAACTTCTGCAGAATCTAAGTTACGCTTTTTAAAATCAAGATTGTGCTTATGAAATTTTTGCATCTCGTAGTCTTCCCGTGCGAAGGCTTTTACAACACGATTTCCACTAATATTTTCCTCCACCATGGAATTAAGGCGCGAAAAACTTTCCCTAATTTCATAAAAAGCGGGTTGTGCCTTTTTAGACATCAAAATGGTAAGAATCGCTATAAATGGTGTTAGTAGTACGAGAGTAAGTGTTAGTTTCCAATCAATAGTCAGCATGATGCCAATCGCAAAAATAAACAGGAATAAATTTTCCAAAATATTATAAACAACCCAAGAAACGAAATGCCGAATCGCATCTGTATCCCCTGTCATTCGCGCCATAATATCCCCAACACGAGTGTGATTGAAAAAGTTAAAATCAAGCGCTTGCAATTTTTGGTAAAGGTCTTCACGAATTTGATATAATCCGTTTTGTCCAATCCGTTCGAACAAAATTTGATAACTATAGCGAAAAACAGTTCGAATAAAGGTACTTATAATCATAATAAGCAAAATCGGAATGAGCAAAGAAGTCTTGTGCTGATAAACGACCAAGTCAATCACCTTACCGCCAAGCAATGGATAAAGAACGCTAATAAGCGAAGCAAGAAGTATAAGAATAAAAGCAATTAACAAGCGCGTACGATAAGGCCTCACATATGTCCAAATCCATTTTAAGCTGTCCAAGTGCGAACACATCCTTTTGAATTAATATACAAGTACTTAGTTTACACCGATTTTATTAAAAAAGAATGGTTAATCTTTCCCATAATGATGGACTTTATTATATAATTAAATCGAGGCTTGTAAGCGTTTAAATCCAAAGGGGGAAAGAAGATGCTCAAAATCGATACCAACACGTTTAATCCGCAAATTCTTTATGTGGGCGATTGTTATACGAACGAGCCACGGATTGGCGAGAATCACCATCATGATTTTATCGAGTTTTCCATTATTTACGAAGGACAAGTGAAGTATAATATCGAAGGACGTGAGGTTCTTTTAAGTCGTGGCGATATGCTTATTCTAAACCCAGGTGTGCGCCATTTTGATATTGCCGAACGAGGCATGCAAAATATCCAGATTCATATCGGTTTTCGCAATTTTTCTTTAGCCGGCTTCCCGCGCAACACCTTTCCTTTTAAAGAAACCGTGTTGCAAAAAAATCAGTTAAGCTCGAAAATTTTAGCCATTTGTGAGGATATCCTTCGAGAAAAGTCCGAAGAAAATCCTGGCTATGATTTACTGCTAAAAACTTACGTTATGCAACTTATTATCCAAATATTGCGCGAAGCAGAACCAGAACAGATTCAAACAAGCGGCTTAAAACTGTCTATGGAAGAACTTGAAAAACAACAAATCGTCAATGAAATCATTCACTATATGGAAAAACACCACACCGAAGAAGTTTCCTTGTCACGCCTATCCGAAACCATGTACATTAGTCCCGCCTATATTTCTCGCGTTTTTAAAGAGGAAACTGGCGACTCACCGATTCATTACCTGATTAAAATCCGCCTCGAAAAAGCCTATCTGCTACTAAAAGACGGCCACCTAACCGTAAAAGAAGCCGCCAAACTTGTCGGCTACAATGATGCCTATTATTTTAGCAAACTCTTCAAAAAACATTACGGCTTCCCGCCGTCTCAAACGAGTTGAATTAAAAGAAGAACCTGCCAGAGCTGGCAGGTTCTTCTTTTAAAAAATTTTAATTGACTTCTGTTTTATTTCATTGTATTCTTAATACCAATAATTCTTATCGGAATTATAAACATTAAAAAGGGGGCTTTTTATTTGAATACCATTTTAGTCATACTTAATTTAGTTGTGGCGCTTGCCATTATCGGACTTTTTATCTTTTTACAAAAGCGTCATGTTTCATTCTCAAAAAGGGTTTTACTCGCACTTTTCGTCGGCATTTTAGCCGGATTTATATTACAGTGGATTTACGGCATGTCAAGCGTTGTTACAACAGAAACAACCGATTGGCTAGGGATTATCGGCGGAGGTTACGTCAAATTCCTACAAATGATTGCCATTCCACTTATTTTTGTTTCCATTATCACCGCTTTTACGCGTCTGGAACTCAAAACGAATATCGCTAAAATCGGAATTTGGATTATTGGAACACTTATTGTAACGGCGGCAATTGCTGCTGTGGTTGGTATCGTTTCTGCCCTACTCTTCCATTTAAACGCCGATAATATCTCACAAGGTGCGGTAGAAGTCGCACGCGGCAAGGAGCTTCAAGACCGGTTCGCAGAAATTGGTGATCTTACTTTACCCCAAAAAATCTTAGAATTATTACCAGCTAATCCGTTCCTCGATATGACTGGTGCAAGAGCAACATCAACCATTGCCGTAGTTATTTTTTCAGCCTTTATCGGCGTCGCGTATCTTGGTGTTAAACGCAAGCAGCCGAAAGAAGCAGAAATTTTTTCGCGCGGCATTGATGCCATTTTCGCCATCGTTCTTCGCATCGTGAGATTAATCCTTCGCCTAACACCGTATGGCGTTTTCGCGATTATGACAAGTACTGTTGCGACAAGCGATGCTAATGCGATATTGAAGTTAGGAAACTTTGTCATCGCCTCTTACGTTGCCCTCATCACCATGTTTATTATTCACCTATTAATCGTTGCGATTGCAGGCGTTAACCCTATTACTTATGTAAAAAAATCACTCCCCGTTTTAACATTCGCTTTTACTTCCAGAACGAGCGCGGGAGCCTTACCTCTCAACATTGAAACACAACGCAAACTAGGTGTGCCGTCAGGGATTGCCAATTTTGCCGCATCATTTGGACTTTCCATCGGTCAAAATGGCTGTGCTGCCATTTATCCAGCGATGCTTGCCATTATGATTGCACCAACAGTCGGCATTGACCCTACTTCGATTAGCTTCATTCTGACCGTAGTTGCCATTGTAGCCATCAGCTCGTTTGGCGTAGCCGGTGTTGGAGGCGGCGCAACATTTGCAGCCATCATCGTATTATCTGCCTTAAACCTACCCGTTGGACTTGCTGGCGTTTTAATTTCAATCGAACCTTTAATCGACATGGGGCGTACCGCGCTTAACGTGAGTGATAGCATGGTATCCGGAATCGTCACAAGTCGCGCCACAGGCTCTCTTGAAAAAGAACAAGAAACTGAAGAAGTTGCCGTATAATATGAAAAGGAGCAAGGCGACCTATCGCCTTGCTCCTTTCTCTATTTTCTTCAATCGTTTTCTAAAAATGATTTCAACACGGTTTCCCGGGAACGATTCAATTAGCGCAATTCCCGTTATCTTTCCTTTAATCGGCGAAAGATTGACCCCGTACCGATAAACACCCGCGATTTTTTCATTGTGTAAATGACTGGAAATCGTCGTATGCGGCGTCCATCTGCCCGGTAAATAATGCGATGTCGGATTGCGATTGTAGTCATCAAATAAAAGGTGATGCTTTTCATGTAGAGACAGCAACTCTCTTGTTACCGTAGGAGCCAAGAAAACTACGCCTGACTTTAAAAATGTGCCTACTGCATTAAATTCCACTTTTATCTCATACTGCCCTTTATAAAAATGCACAAGCTTATTCACAAATTGCTGATGCCGAATATTATCGTACGTAGCAAGCGTAATATGTGGCATCCGGTGGCGCATGTCGTCCACATAATTTGACAAGCCACGCCGTTTCAATTCAAACCAAATGTCCTTAATCTCTCGCTCCGTATTCTCATCAAAAAGTGCAATTACAGCATACATACAACCACCTCCGCATGCTTTTTTACCAGTTTTCCCCTTCCAACTTAGACTAAACGTTCACCTGCTCTTTTTCCAACCCAAATTCCACATAAAAATCACGTTTTGTTTCTAAAAAATAACGTAAATCATTCATAAATTGAAAGAGCACCGCCCGATTTTCAAATTCTTCCCGCGAACTAGGCAAATCACTTTTTCGAAAAGCGCGAACAAGATTTGTAATTTCCTCAACCAGCCTATCAGCCGGATTATCTTCCGCAAGTTCAAGCGCTGTCTTCTCCGTCAATCCAGCCAAAATTTTGCTATGCTCCGTATTTCCCTTAAACTCCGCAAGATGTCGCTTCATCTGCGTCAAAACACGATACTGAACAAGCCGCATATCCACATATTGCACATAATAATGCACTTCTTTTAAAAAATAATTGTCCACATTTTGCGTAGCTCCCGCTTGCATGGCTAAAAGAGACGTTTTAAGTTCACTAAAACGAACATCACCGTCAACATAAGGCACTTCGTTTTTTAAACTTTGCGACATCGCGAATAAAATCTGCCGCATCAATGCCTCAATTTTTTGCTGATCCTGTTTTAATTTCACATCCAGTTTAGGCATATAAAGGTTTAGCAGTATTGCTATCCCCGCCCCCACTGCCATAAGCGCCATTTCATTAACAAACCAGAAAAGCGCTAGCGACTGTTCCACTAAAATGTGCGTCACAAGCACCGAACTAACGACTATCCCATCTGTCACTTTAAGACGTACAGCAAGCGGAATAAAAATAAGTAAATACAGTCCAAAACTAATCGCATTAAATCCTATCAAAAGAAATAAAATGGCTGAAATCGATAGCGCAATCACAGTCGAATAAACGCGCTGAATCGCAAGTTGCATCGATCCCTTCTTCGTATTTTGAACACTCAAAATCGTAATAACTCCCGCCGAAACAGCATATTCTAATCCTATCCACTGTGCAAGCAGTATTGCAACTGTCGCCCCAATTGCCGTTTTTAATGTCCGCATCCCAATTCGCATCGGTCGACCTCCTCTTTCACATCACTCTATGATAGCATGAAAACAAAAAATCTTGAAGAATTCTCTTCAAGATTTTGTAAAGTTTAAAATGGAATGTGTAGCCCATCAAAACGTTCAAAAAATGGCTCTAGCGTGTCAAGCACGCGATTTATGCCTCCCGCTTCGTCAGCCTCTAAATTAAACGGCATCACTGGTTCATGCAAACTCATTCGAAGTAGAAACCAGCCCGAACCATACTTGCCGCTTGTCTTAACGCGAATACCTTCAAAATTCTCCCGTTCAAGTTCAAAGTCAGGCGTCAGTTTGATAAAGCTTTCAAATTCGTGCAACACGTTTTGTCCGTAGGATTTAAAATTAGATGTCGCAATTTGAATGCGAATCTCCTTGCTTTCTTTTGGCTGCTCTAGGTCGGCTATCAAAGCAGTTAAGTCTTGACTGTTTTTCTTGAGTACCGCATATTCCATTAAAATTCGAGCCACTAAATAGGCGCCGTCATCTAAAAAGTAGTTTTCTTTCAAAGCAGCATGTCCACTCACTTCAATCGCAATTTCAGATGGCGTACCCATTTCATTTAAGCGAATCGCTTCGCCAATAACATTGCGATAGCCGCGTTTAAAACGATGCTGCTTGCCAGCATGCGCCTCAATAAAGGCTCTTAAATGGTCAGAAGTTGTCGAATCCGTCACGATTGTCGTTTCAGGATACTCTTTTAAAAGAATAGCGGAAATAACGGCGATAAGAGCATTTCGATTCAAGCTTTCCCCGTGCTGATCCATAATAGCCGCGCGGTCGACATCCGTATCAAAAATGACACCTAAATCAGCTTGACTTTCTAAAACAGCTTTTCGTAAGCTCGCCATTGCCTCATCATTGTCAGGATTCGGAATGTGATTCGGGAAATGGCCGTCCGGCTCTAAAAATTGACTCGCTGAAACGTCAGCACCTAGTGGAGCTAAAACGCGCTCTGCGAAAAAACCACCTGCTCCATTTCCTGCATCGACCACAATTTTACTGCCAGCAAGTGGCTTTTCTCCTGCGCCAACTTTTGTTTGAATCTTCCTCACTAAATCATCTGCGTAAAGGCTCATCAAATCAATATTTTCAACCGAACCAGCTTGTTCTTTCACATGCTCTCGGTCCGCATGTTCCAATATGTAAGCAATATCTTCTTTTTCAGCGCCACCCGCTTTTGTGAAAATTTTGATACCGTTGTAAAAATAAGGAAGGTGACTTGCCGTAATCATGATGCCACAATCGGCGTCAATTTCCGCGTACTGGGTCGCCATAAACATCGCAGGCGTAGTCGCAAGGTGCGCGTCCAAAACAGCGAAGCCATCTGCCGCGAGCACGGAAATAAGCTCCGACTTAATTCGTTCCGCCGATAAACGGCTGTCATGGCCAATCGCCACTTTTATGCGCCCTTTTAACCCTTTCTTTTTGGTTAGAAAAAAGGTGATGCCGCGTGCTATTTTTTGTATCGCCTCATCCGTCAAAGTCACGTCGTGTTCGTCCGTTTGAATCGCAATACCACGAATATCTGAGCCATTTTGAAGTGCTAAAAATTCAGTCATACGAAACCTCCTGTTTTTCTTTTCATTATATAACATGGAAAGCCTTATTTTAAGTCCAAATTATGTTTAGCGCCAACAACTAATTTGTAATCAACGGTGATTTTTTGAGGCGTTTTTTGTAGTAGCGCCGCTTTCTTTTCTTCCGTAATGTGCCAGCCAAGTGGTGTCATTTCCATTAAATCCGTCAGCTCCACCCGATTAAGTTCGCGCTCATACGTAATACGCTCCTCATGCAAAATCGTAAAAGTTTCCTTAAAGCGTTCATGCACACGCCCATTTGAATACGTGTTTTCTTCATAAAAAAAGGCACGTAACTCGGTTAAATAATTCGTTTCCGGCATAACCTTAATTAAAATACCGTCATCCGTTAAAATTCGCGCAAATTCCTGATAACTAGCCGGCGACAAAATATTTAGAATGACATCCGTTTGTCCCGTTTGAAGCGGCATATTCGCAAGATCCGCAACCGCCCAAATTGCTTCCCCGTAATCTCTCGCAGCCTGCCGAACGCCTTCTTTTGCAATATCAAAACCAAATGCCCGAACTTTTTTCTCACTCTGGGCTAAAAGATGCGCCAAGTGACTGCCCTCGCCTGAACCAGCGTCAACCATTTGAATCTCCGCTTTATTGAAACGATTTATAAGAGGGACAATTTGCGCCGTCAGACCGTCAAAAAAGCCTGTTTCAATGAGCCGTTTCCGCGCTTCAAATAAACCTTGCTCATATTTCGTTTTCACTCCGTGTGGCAGTAAAAACAAGTAGCCTGGTTTCGCAACATCAAACGCGTGCCCCGTTTCACATTTTAATGTCAATGGCCGAACAAAATGACATGGCGACGCACAAATTGGGCAACGAAATGCATCCACTGCGGCAGAAATTCGTTCCGCTCGCTGCTCTAGTTTCGATTTCATCATACCGATTTTCTTTCGTACGTATAGAAACCAAATGTAACGTTGCTTTTTTCATCACGCATGCCGTCCGTTTGGCTCATCAATTGGAAATTTGACCAGTCGATTTCAGGGAAAGCCGTATCAGCATCATAAGCCGCATCAATTTTCGTCACAATTAAACGGTCGACTTCCGCTTGAAATAAGCGATAAATTTCTGCTCCCCCGCAAATAAAGACCGACTCATTTGCCGCCAAATCCAAAATAGTTTGCTTATCATGGACCACTTCCGCATCTGGCAATTGGAGCGACTTATCACGTGACAAAACGAGATTTCGCCGATTAGGTAAAGCTTTTCCAAGGGAATCATACGTTTTTCGCCCCATCACAATTGTGTGACCGCTCGTCTGCTCTTTAAAAAACTTCAAATCGGCTGGCAGATGCCACGGCATTTTATTCTCTTTCCCAATGTTGCCCATTTTATCTTGTGCCCAAATAAAAGAAATCATCGTCATCCTCCTCAAACAGAAATCGGTGCTTTAATCATCTTGTGCGGGTCGTAGCCTTCTAGCGTAATATCCGCCACATCAAAATCGAAAATCGTCGCCGGCTTATCCGATAAAACAAGCTTCGGAAGCGGACGCGTATCACGCGACAATTGCTCTTTCACTTGCTCAATATGGTTGTTGTAAAGATGCGCATCTCCCATAGTGTGAACGAATTCGCCCACCTCAAGCCCCGTTTCACGCGCAATTAAATGCGTAAGTAGCGCATAGCTCGCAATGTTGAACGGTACCCCTAAAAAGATATCCGCACTTCTTTGATAAAGCTGACAGGATAGTTTTCCGTCTGCCACAAAAAATTGGAACAGCGTGTGACAAGGCGGCAAAGCCATGTTCGGCACATCTTCCGGATTCCATGCGGATACAATTAGACGGCGCGAATTTGGGTTCGTTTTAATCATTTGAATGACTTCCTGCAGCTGATCAATTGTCGCGCCGTTAGACGTTTTCCATTCACGCCATTGTTTCCCGTAAATATTGCCAAGCTCACCGTATTTTTCAGCAAAGCTCATGTCTTCTAAGATTTGCGCTTTAAATTTCTCCATTTCAGCTTGATAAACTTCATTAAATTTCGGATCACTATTCGCCCGCAAACCAAAATCCGTCATATCAGGGCCACTGTAATCCGCACTTTTCACATAGCGCTCAAACGCCCATTCATTCCAAATATTGTTATTGTGTTGCAACAAATAGCGAATATTCGTGTCCCCGTGCAAAAACCATAACAATTCACTCACAACTAAGCGAAACGGTACACGTTTTGTCGTCAAAATCGGAAACCCTTCCTGTAAGTTAAAACGCATTTGATAGCCGAACGTACTAATCGTTCCAGTCCTTGTGCGGTCCCCTTTTTGCGTGCCATTTTCTAACACATATTTTTCCAAATCTAAATATTGTTTCATCGTCCCACTCCTAATTCGCAAATTGCGATAAATATTCATAACGCTCGTACAAATGTAACAATTCGGCTTCTCCTGCTTCAATTTGTTCACTTAACTCGCGAGCTTTTGTAAAATCGGCACCTGTTTCAAGTAAAGCTTCGTTCAAATTCGCGACGAGCTCTTCTTTTGTGGCAATGGCTTCTTCAATACCGGCCCATTCTTTTTTCTCCATATAAGAAAGTCGCACTTTTTCTTTCGTTTCAGCTACAGGTTTTTCCTGCACTTTTCGAACGGTTGGCTTAATTTCTTTTTGTTCTTCCAAAAGCAAATACTCGCTATACATCCCGTAATATTCTTGGACGACGCCAGCGCCTTGAAACACAAGCAATTTGGAAGCCGTTTTATCAAGAAAGTAGCGATCATGGCTGACTGTAATGACAGTCCCATTAAACGTTTCTAAATAGTCTTCCAAAACGGTCAAAGTTTCTGTATCTAAATCATTTGTCGGTTCATCGAGTAATAGAACGTTCGGCGCGCTCATCAAAATTTTAAGTAAAAAGAGGCGCCGCTTTTCCCCACCTGAAAGTGAAGCAATCAATTTCCCGTGCGTTTCTTTTGGAAAAAGGAAGCGTTCAAGCATGGCGCTCACACTAATTGTTTCATTTTGCATCGTCTTAACTTCATTTCCAATTTCCTGTAGAAAAGTAATTAGCCGCTTATCTGGATCAAGTTCGGTATTTTGCTGCGTATAATAGCCAATTTGCACTGTCTGCCCCGTCGTCACATCTCCCGCATCTGCCGAAATTTCTCCTGCAAGCATGTTGAGCAAAGTTGACTTTCCCGTGCCGTTTCGCCCAGTAATCCCAAGCCTTTCACCCGGAGCAATTAATAAATTAAAATCGTTTAAAATCACTTTCTGGTCAAAACGCTTCGCCACATGTTCAAGTAAAAACACATCATTTCCTAAGCGACTCGTCTTGAAATCCAGCTCTAGTTTCGTATCGTCCGCCTTCGTCTTCACCTTATCTTCCAAGTCCGTAAAACGATCCTTACGCGCCTTCTGCTTCGTAGAACGCGCTTTCGCCCCGCGGCGCATCCAAGCAAGCTCTTTCCGATATAAATTGCGATTTTTCTCCGACTCCCGCACCTCGTTTTCCATCCGAACCGCTTTAGATTCCATGAAACTCTCATAGTTGCCTACGTAGCGGTAAAGCTTGCCGCGATCGAGTTCAACGATATGATTCGTAATCCTATCCAGAAAGTAACGGTCATGCGTCACAACTAAAACGGCGCCTTTAAAGCGCAAAAGAAAGTCCTCTAGCCATTTGATTGAAGCAAAGTCCAGATGGTTCGTCGGCTCATCTAAAATGAGTAAATCGGGCGTTTCAATTAATACTTGGGCCAGCGCCGCACGTTTTCGTTCGCCACCAGAAAGCTCACTAATTTTTGCTTTTAATTGTGTGACGCCAAGTCGGTCGAGAATCGTCTTCGCTTCGGTGTTCATATCCCACGCATTCGTCGCGTCCATCTCCGCCTGTGCCCGCGCAAAACGCTCATTTATAGCCTCACTATGATTTTCTTCCATGGCAAGCAAAACTTCTTCATATTCCCGCATCGCCCGTAAATTTCGTGTTTCTCCCGCAAAAACCGCTTCTAAAACCGTTGCATTTTCATCTAAAGGGGGATTTTGTCTTAAAAAGCCAATTGTATAATCATTCGCTTTCACAATTTCTCCTGTATCCCCACTTGAAACCCCTGCAAGACAATCTAAAAAGGTGGATTTACCCGTACCATTTACGCCAATTAGACCGATGCGCTCACCTTCTGAAATTGTCAAATCTACTTGTTCAAAGAGCGTTTTATCTCCAAACGTCTTGGTTATATTCATCGCTTTTAGTTGTTTCATTTATCCTCATCCTATTCAGGTTTGTATTATCTATTCTAGCATATCCAACCGCGTATACGTAAAAAAACTTTCAATGAAAGAGGGACGTGTTGGAACAGCCCCTTCGGCAGAATCTGTTTAAGACGGTGGTTTATAATTTTAGTAGCGTGCAAAATAACTATCTTCGCTTCTCCGTCCATTTATTTTAACACAATCCCCTCAACCAATCTACGTTTTCGCAACTATTGTATTTTCGCTAACAACGCTGGTTTTTCAAGTAGTTTCGTCGTTTTTTGCATACAAAAAAGACGCGAAAATCGCGTCTTTCTAGCTTAGAATAATCCCATTGCATTTCCGTTTTCATCAACGTCCATATTCAGTGCCGCCGGTTTTTTCGGAAGACCAGGCATGGTCATAACATCGCCAGTTAGAGCAACAATGAAACCTGCGCCTAGTTTTGGAATAAATTCGCGGATATGAATCGTAAAGTTTTCTGGGCGACCAAGTAGCGTTGGCTCATCAGAAAGTGAATACTGCGTTTTCGCCATACAAATTGGATAGCGATCCCAACCGTACTTTTTGAAATCAACAATTTGTTTTTGCGCTTTCGTGGAGAGTTCGACGCCCATGCCGCCGTAAATTTTCGTAACAATTTTTTCAAGTTTCGCTTCAATGGATTCAGCATCGTCGTAAAGGCGCGTATAATTTGCTGTGCCTTTCTCAATTTCACCAATCACTTTTTCGGCAAGTTCGAGCCCACCTTCTCCGCCTTTTTCCCAAACTTCTGTAAGCGAGAATGGGATGTCATTTGCTTGGCAGAGTTCTTCTAGGGCACGCACTTCTGCATCTGTGTCTGACACAAATTTATTGATGGCAATCACAAATGGCAAACCAAATTCCCCAATGGATTCTGTATGTTTTTTCAGATTAGCAAAACCAGCTTTCAGTGCGTCCACATTTTCTGCCCCAAGCTCGGTTTTCGCTACACCACCATGCATTTTAAGTGCGCGAATTGTTGCGACAATGACCACACAATCTGGTGCTTTTCCTAAAGAAGGCACTTTAATATCTAAGAACTTTTCTGCGCCTAAATCTGCGCCAAATCCTGCTTCAGTTACAACAAATTCGCCGAGCCTAAGCGCCGTTTTGGTTGCCGAAATACTGTTGCAGCCATGTGCGATATTCGCAAACGGTCCCCCGTGCACAATCGCCGGTGTATGTTCTAATGTCTGCACAAGATTCGGTTTTAACGCATCTTTTAAAAGTAACGTTAAAGCCCCTTCATAGCCCAGTTCTCCGACTGTAATTGGCTCCCGTGCATAGTTATAGCCAATCACGATCTCGCTTAAACGATGCTTCAAATCTTTTAAGTCTGTCGCTAAGCAAATGATCGCCATAATTTCAGACGCAACCGTAATATCAAAACCATCTTCGCGTGGAATCCCTTGAACGGGACCGCCAAGACCGACAATAACTTTACGAAGTGCGCGGTCATTTAAATCCACCACACGTTTCCAAACGATGCGTCGTTGATCAATCTTCAAATCGTTGCCTTGTTGCATATGGTTATCGATAAATGCCGATAAAGCATTATTTGCCGTTGTAATCGCATGAAAGTCACCAGTGAAATGCAAGTTGATATCTTCCATTGGCACAACTTGTGCATAACCGCCACCAGTTGCCCCGCCTTTAATTCCCATTGTTGGACCAAGCGACGGCTCACGAAGTGCAATCACCGTCTTCTTCCCTTTTCTCGAAAGAGCATCCCCGAGACCAACTGTCACGGTTGATTTCCCTTCACCCGCGGGTGTGGGGTTAATCGCCGTAACTAAAATTAATTTCCCGTTTTCTTTATTTTCTAATGAATGGATGGTTTCATAGGTCAACTTGGCCTTTGTTTTACCATAAAGCTCTAAATCCTGTTCATCTAAACCGATACTTTCCGCAATTTCTATAATAGGATTTACCTTTGCTGCGAGTGCAATCTCGATGTCTGATTTTACTTCTTTCGTCATTCTATTCCCCTCCATATATGTATAATGAGAAATTGTAAAATGTAAACCCTTTCCTTTTTAGGCACCGAAAAAATCGGCCAGTAAGAAACTACTGAACGGAAATTTGATTGCGCAGCTACATTTACAATTCCGTGTTACCTTACTCATCTTTTTCCGAGTCAGCTGAATTCAGCGCTCGAAGCTTTTTCAGTGCGTCTTCGTTCTCTTCAAAAAACTGTAAGAGATCGCCAATTCGGTCAATTGAATTCCAACTTAAATGATGCTCAATTCCTTCAACATCTTCATAAACATGCTCTTCTTTTACGCCAATCGTACGTAAAAAACTTTCCAACAAAGTATGGCGTTCGAGTAGTCGTTTCCCTGCTTTGTTACCTTTCGGCGTTAAAATCAGGCCACGATACTTTTCATAGACAAGATAGCCATCTTTATCAAGTTTTTGTACCATCTTCGTAACCGAAGAAGGATGCACCATAAGTTCGTCAGCAATATCCGAAACACGCGCATAACCCTTGTTTTCGATCAGAGAATAGATTTTCTCAATATAGTCTTCCATACTAGGTGTTGGCATAGCACTACCCTCCAACTCAATTTCTTTCACATACAAATTGTACTACACTCTTCCTCGTTTCACAAAGCATTTACCCCTTTTTCTGACAAAACTTTTTCTTTTTGAAAAAAACGCATAGTAAACAAATATTAGTTTGTAAGTTTTAGTACTTTCGTCGCTTCGTTTGATGCTGATTTCAAGAATAATGATAAAAAACAAAAAAGAAAACCTTTACAAGTCAGAAGATTATAGAATTTTTTAAAAATTCCCTTGACCTCTATAGGTACTTTGGTTTATATTAAAAGTATCGTATAAGACTTTCTTGTATGACAGAAAGGTTCTTTAAAAGGGCCAAGATTTGGAGGATTTATTTCAATGCAAAATGGGAAAGTAAAATGGTTTAACAATGAAAAAGGTTATGGTTTTATCGAAACAGACGGCGGCGAAGATATCTTCGTACATTTCACAGCGATTCAAGGTGATGGCTACAAATCTTTAGAAGAAGGTCAAGAAGTTTCCTTTGAAGTTGTAGAAGGTAATCGTGGACCACAGGCGGCAAATGTAGAAAAAATTTAATGTGATGACTTTGACACGGACAAGCTGGCTTTTAGCCGGCTTTTTATTTTTGCATTTTTATAAAGAAGAAAATATAATAGGGAAGAAAATGCATCCAAGGAGGAATGTATCAGATGGACGTTTTTGTTGATGGCGCGAGCTCCGGAAATCCAGGTTTAAGCGGTGCAGGCATCGTTTTGAAAGCCGATCAAATCTACGAGCAACATGCCATTCCAATTGGTATCCTAACCAATCATGAAGCCGAATTTATCGCCTGCAAACTTGGCCTAGAACTCGCGCTCACACACAACCCGGAATTTATCCGCATCTACACCGATTCAAAAATCGTCTTAGACAGCGTTGAAAAAAACTACGTCAAAAACCCATTATTCAAGCCGCATCTAGACGCCATTTTAAAGCTCGCCGAACAAGTTCCACTTTTCTATATCAATTACCGTAACGTCGCCCAAAATAAAAAAGCCGACGAACTAGCCCGCCAAGCCATTCAATCGGAAAAATAAAAAATCAGACTCTTGCTTCCCTTCATGGTTTTCAAGAGCCTGATTTTTTTACTGCTTTTGATAGTCGAACACGTAGCCGATATCACGGAGTAGTTCAATCCCATTGTCCAATTCTACCGTTCCTAGTAAAAGTTTCAAATCTAATTGTTCTCGCACGTACGCGATTATTTCTGCTATAAAACGAGGTTGATTAAGATTAATTGTGATTCGCTGACCTTGATATAAAGCTGGAACCCCTTTGTTAAACGGACAATAGCCGCTATCCCATTTCCCCGTCCTAAAATAAATAAGCAACTTCCCATTTGTATCCGCACTTTTAATAATTAAAGACGAATCATTTTGATAGTCATAATCATCAAAAGAGTACTTCCATAAAAATTTTTGCCCCTCAACTGTTATTTTACGAAATGTTGTCATCTTATCACCTCTAACTAAACTCTATTTCTTTTTATGATAAGTAAAGGCAGCTTCTGCACAAAATTGAATGGCTTTTTCAGGAAGTGACTTAGAAATATCAAATACAATGGCACGATTTCCAGAAAAATACAATTCATTTCCAAAAATCGTCCGGAAATTTTCAATCAAATTCGTTTGGCAATGAAAAAACATGGCCACTTGACTATCAGAAAACGTATCAAGCCGAATTGGGGTCCCGCCTTTTAGCGCATAGCTCGGTTGTCCCCATTTTAAGTCCTCTTCTAAAACGGCATCCCCATCAACTAAAGCCGCCACCTCAAACAAGATACTGCGAATTTCAAGCAATTTCGCTTGTTCAAGAGGCGTATAGGTCGCATATTTTTCTTTTACAGAAATCGCTTGCATCTGTTTGTCACTCCTTATAACTGAATATCGCGCTCGACGGTTTTTAACCCGTAATGCAACACTGCATCGTTCATTTCTTTTGAAAATCCGCGGAATAAACAGCGATCATAATCGATTTCAAGCGGCACGTCCGTATGAATCGCTGCTAATTTTTGACTCAAGAACAGCATCTCTTTATCCTCTGCGATTTTCTGTTGTTGGGCGGGTTTCAATTTGTCGAGGTTGGCTAAAACACCGTCTACCGATTCAAATTCTTGGATAAGTTTTAAAGCTGTTTTTTCACCAATACCGCGCACGCCCGGGTAACCATCTGACGTATCGCCCATGAGCGCCTTTACATCAACAAACTGCGTAGGTGTAATTCCCATTTCTTCATAAAAAGTGGCTTCGTCGTAACGCTTATAGTTGCCATAACCCTTTTGCATAATCCACACATCATTTTTCGGGTGAATAAGTTGCAGCAAATCTTTATCGCCACTTAAAACCGTTGTGTTTAAATCTGACGTTAATTTTGTCGTAATCGTCCCGATACAGTCGTCTGCCTCAAAACCGGGGACACCGATATTGACAAACCCAAAAGCCTCTGCGACTTCCTTCGCCAAATCAAATTGCGGTATCATCTCATCAGGTGGTGCAGTTCGCCCCGCTTTATACCCGTCAAAAAGTTCATTACGAAATGTCTGTGCGCCCATATCCCAACAAATCACCGCATGTGTTGGCTGACTTTGGCGCATCGCTGCAAAAATGTGGCGTAACATTCCTTGTACGCCATTGGTCGGTAGCCCCGCTTCATTATACATAAATTGTTTGCTTACCGCTGTGGCGTAAAAAGCGCGAAAAAGTAACGCCATACCGTCCACAACAAGTAAATTAGGTTGTTTAGTTTCCATTTCGTGACTCCTTTTATCATGATTACTTCAATTTTACCATAAAAGAAGAGGCCAGAACATAAATCTTAGCTAAACATAAAAACCATGAAGAAAATCACTTTCTTCACGGTTTTAGTTAATGAAAAGCCATCTTTGGTTGCCACTACTTGATTCACTTTGGCAAATGGAAATTTATGTTCCAAGCGGTTCTAGTTTATAACGGGATTTTGCTGTTTTTTATAAGCTTCTCCCAGTCTTTCAACATATCATCCGCAATCATATCCTCGCCTAGTACACGCATAGACTGAATAATCTTTTTCACTTCATCGAATGTACTTTGATGCTCGCCGCCAAGAAAGTAGATCTGATTTAAAATAAATTTACAGCTTAGGATTAAAACGCAATCATGAGCTTCTTTCGCGTCCTCTAGAACTTCCTCAATAATCGGCTTAGTTTCTAGAATTCTATCGTTCACTCTTAGCAAAGTGCAGTAATTAAATTTAGTAGTTCGACTAAGCTTATCAATATCTCTATAACCAGCATACTTATCATAAAATTTATTCAGTCGCTGCAAGATTAAGCTCATAGGCTCTTCAGCAAAAATATAGAATATGTTAGACATTAATACAATATCATTGTAATACCACGTTTCCCTATTTTTCAAATCTTGCCAGACAGCATCAAAGTGATGCCGAGCGGTATTTATATTTTGGGATTCTTGGAGTTCCATGTAGCCAAATAATATAGACTTTAAATGATCTAAAAATGTGTCACTATTCCCATTATGTTGCAATGCTTCAATTTTACTTATTAAGTTTTGAAATCCTGACTTGTTAAGCGTTGAACCAAGCCTTCTGAATTCATTAAAAATCTCTTGTATATGAGAATGGGCATAACCATTTCGAATATACTCAAATTCAGATAAATCCATTGAAAATCGTTCTAAAATATCTAAAAGTAGTGGATAACTAGGTGTTTGAGTACAGTTTTCGAGGCGTTGTAAATGTGTTCGCGACATAATATCCGTATAAACATCAACTTGTTTCAATCCAATACTTGTGCGTATGCTTTTTAAAGTTTTCCCGACTGCTAACTTATTTTTGTTTTCTGTCATCTCCATCGCATCCTTTTTATGTTTTTATAAGTTGCTTTTTAATAAGTCAGTATATTTTGTGTGATAAACTGTATTTGTCAGGGAGGTGAGGAAATGTTAGCTTCAGTACTAGTTTATTTCATTATTGTATAATTCTTTCCCCAAGTGTTTAGGCTACTTAATTCGTAAGATGACGTGGATGAATCGGAATTAAATAGCCTGACATGTCACGACAATTTTGTAAATCTTTGGTTTTAGTATACTATTTTATTTATAAATTGTCTAATGCAATCTGAAATATGTTAATACTGAATCAAGCATCATTTCTCTGACGCACTATCGTAGTTATTTGTTTTCATTCATCTTTTTTTGCTGTATAACTTCATACAAGTATAACAGCCAGCCGGACTATGTTCGGCTTTTTTTGTGCTGTCTATGTAAAAAGACTGCTACAAGAAAGCAGCAGTCCTAGCATGTAGAAAAACTCCAAACACACGTAAAATCAGACTAAAGCAGCACATACTGGAAATCGCAATCTATCCGACCACGTGTGATAGAACGGAGCTTTAATGACGAAAATTGCCGTTTGTCGTCAATTTTCATCTGTATAATTTTACCAACTGGCTTTTTTGACACCAGGAATTTGTCCTTTATGCGCAAGTTCGCGAAAACGGATTCTACTCATGCCAAATTTACGCATATATGCATGTGGTCTACCAGTTAATTCGCAGCGGTTATGCAAACGCGTTGGCGATGAATCACGCGGTAATTTCCGAAGTTCTTCGTAGCGTCCCTCAGCCTTCAACTCGCGCCGCAATTCTGCGTATTTAGCAACTAATGCTTTTTGTCGTTCATATTTTGCTACCTTCGATTTTTTAGCCATCGTTTCTCCTCATTTCTATAAATAGGAATCATTACGTTTTACATTTTACGCTTTTCTACAAAAAAGTCAACTAAAAAAGCAACCCAAATGAGGTTGCTTTAAGAAAATTAGTCATTAACCTGTTGCCACTCTAATTCTTCTGTTGCTTCTTTTTTGCGTGTTGGTAACATATTAAAAATAATATTTAAGCTGATTGCCGTAAAGCTTCCAGCAACAATACCGTTACTTGTGAAAAGTTGAATGAAAGACGGAAAGTTTTGGAATAGATCTGGTACCACGGTAACGCCTAGTCCAACACCGACGGAGCACGCAATAATAAGCAAATTTTCTTGCGACGTGAAATTCACCTTACCTAGCATTTTAATTCCTTGGGCAACGACCATACCAAACATCGCAACCATCGCACCACCTAAAACACTTGTTGGAATAATGGTTGTCACTGCCCCAATTTTTGGAATCAAACCGAGGATTATTAGAAATCCGGCGGCGACATAGATAACTTTACGTGTTTTAATCCCAGATAATTGCACTAAACCAACATTTTGGGAGTAGCCTGTGTACGGGAAAGTGTTGAAAATTCCGCCGAGAATGATGGCTAGCCCTTCTGCGCGGTAACCACGTGTTAAATCTTTTTTATCAAGCGTGCGACCCGTAATGTCAGACAGTGCGAAATACACGCCTGTGGACTCAACCATGCTGACGAGTGCGATTAAAATCATCGTCACAATTGCTGGCCATTCAAAAGTCGGCATACCAAAGTAAAATGGTTGCGGGAGATGGAAAAAGTCTGCTTCTTTAACGGGGGCTAAATTGATACCACCTAAAATAGCGGCAGCAAGCGAACCACAGGCAAGCCCAATCAACACGGCGATAGCTTTCGTAAATCCTTTACCGAATCGATAAACTAAAATAATGAGCAGGAGCGTGCCAAACCCTAAGCCGATATTATAAAACGAGCCAAAATCTTTTGCGCCCTGTCCGCCTGCAAGGTTGTTAATCGCCACCGGAATGAGCGTTAGGCCTATCACCGTCACGACCGAACCCGTTACGACTGGTGGAAAAAAGCGCACAATTTTTGAAAAGAACGGCGCGATAAGAAGAACAAAGAGGCCTGACGCAATGATGGAGCCGTAAATCGCAGAAATGCCCATTTCCTGCCCGATTAAAATGATGGGCGCTATCGCCTGAACTGCACAGCCAAGCACAACTGGCAAGCCGATGCCAAAAAAACGATTGACGGTTAATTGGAGCAGCGTAGCGATGCCGCACATGAAAATGTCGATGGAAACGAGGTACGTCATTTGTTCGGCGTTAAAGCCGAGCGCCCCACCAATGAGGAGTGGGACAATAACTGCGCCAGCATACATCGCCAGTACGTGTTGAAAGCCGAGTGCGGCCATTCTGCCTTTATTTAACATCGCCATTCTCCTCTCTAATAAAGCGAATCGTTTGATTTTCAAGTGAGGCGATTCGAGCTAGTGAGAGTACTTCTAGTCCTACTTCGTCTAGTAAAGCGCGTCCTTTTTGGAATGATTTTTCGATGACAATGCCGATGCCTGAAACTTTTGCTTTTGCCGTTTTGGCAATGTCAAGTAAACCAAGAACGGCTTGTCCGTTTGCCAAAAAGTCGTCGATGATTAAAATTGTATCCTCACTCGTTAAAAAGCTTTGCGATATGGAAATCGAATTGGTTTCTTTTTTTGTAAACGAATAGACGTCCGCCGTGTATAAATTTTCTTTCAACGTGACGGATTTTTTCTTGCGCGCAAAAATGACGGGGACATCAAGGAAAAGCCCAGCGAATACAGCGGGCGCAATACCTGATGATTCGATGGTGACGATTTTTGTGATGCCACGACCTTTAAAATGTTCCGCGAATTCATTGCCGATTTCGCGCATTAAGCGGGGATCAATTTGGTGGTTCAGGAAGGCATCGACCTTCAGCACATCACCTTCTAAAACCGTCCCTTTTTCCAAAATATAGTCTTCTAATAACTTCAAAACAAGTTCTCCCTTCATTTTAAAGACAACAAAAACCTATCTCCCGGCTAGAGAGATAGGCAAAATAAACCAGCTGTGCTGATTGTCGCTTATCACTCATAGTCCAGTTATTTACGGCAACCGGGTAGAAACTCATTGTCCATATCACAATTATTATATAAGTGCTTCATTTAATTATTTTTCCATTATAACGAACGGTTTTCGTTTGGTCAATCGCTTTTTTAGAACTTGTAAACAAATTTGTAACGTTCATTCAATAAATCTAACAAATAATCGGGGTTTAAACTTTCGCCTGTTGTATCTTGCAAAATTTCAAGCGGTTTCTTTAGCTTCCCGTATTGATGGACGTTTTTTGTAAGCCATTTTCGAATTTCCGTGTAGTCATCGCTTGCGATAATCGCATCAAGATTCGGAATTTCACGTTTCATGGTGTGGAAGAACTGGGCGGCGTACATAAGGCCGAGCGCGTAAGACGGGAAGTAGCCGAAATCGCCACCTGCCCAGTGAATATCTTGCAAGACGCCGTCGCTATCTTTTTCAGGGCGAACGCCAAGGTAGGCTTCGTATTTGTTCGCCCATGCCTCTCTTAAATCGGCCACTTCAAGTTCGCCATTCATGAGAGCTTTTTCTAGCTCGTAGCGAATCATGATGTGCAGCGGATACGTTAAAATATCTGCTTCAATTCGAATGAGTGAGCTTTCAGAAATGTTCGTCGCGCGGTAAAAGTCCTCCAGCGACACCGCATCAAACGCAGGTTTAGCCAGTTCAGCAAGGTCTTTAAAATTGCTCTTCCAAAAGGCGAAGCTTGACCCGAGAATGATTTCATAAAAGAGCGACTGCGATTCGTGAATGCCCATTGAAGCGCCTTCTGAGAGCGGTGTACCCGAAAGTTTCGGGTCAAAATTTTGTTCATAAATGGCATGCCCACCTTCATGAATGATGCCAAACACGGCCATTTTGAAATTATCTTCGGCATAGCGTGTCGTAATCCGCACATCATTCACATTTAAACCAATGGCGAACGGGTGAATCGTATCATCTAAGCGGCCTGCGTCAAAGTCAAAACCCATTTTTTGCAAAATACGTTCACTAAACGTTTTTTGAATGTCTTTTGCGATATTCACTTGAAGTGGCTTGCTGCTTGGTACCTCGCCCTGCTCCATTTTTTTGCGCAAATCCATAATCCCGCTTCTTAACTTCCCAAACACGGCATCAAGCGTTTCCACCGTCATACCCGGCTCATATTGCTCGAGCAACGTGTCGTATTTATTCGCTTTGTAGCCCCAATACTCGATGAACTTGCGTTTCATCGCGACAATTTGGGTTAAAAGTGGTTCGAATTTCGCGAAATTGTTTTCCGCACGGGCTTCGCCCCAAACGTTTTCCGCATCCGCAACAAGTTTGGAATAAGCAGCAAATTCTTTTGCGGGAATTTTTTTGTTGAGTTCATATAAACGACTGCACTCTTCAAGCGTCTTACGTGCCACTTCTCCTAACTCGTCTTTATGCGGCGTAAGAGCAGCAATAAACGCCGCCATTTCTTCTGAGACTTCGAGTTTAAAGATGTCTTCTGAAAGCACGCCAATAACTTCAGCACGTGCTTCCGCGCCTTTTTTCGGAATTCCCGTGCGAATATCCCAATAAACTAAATTGAGCGCCTCGCTAAGCGCTTCTTTGCGTTTCACATAAGCCAAAAACTCTTTTTCAATTTCATAAATGGATTCTGACATTGTCACTCACTCCTTATTTCTCGGTTTTCGTGGTCCCCAATACTGATATAAATCCGTTCGCAAATAACCATTATATAATTTACGTTTTTTCGTTGCTTTTTTTCCGTAAACTTCTTCAAATTTTTCATAGCTCGTGAGTACATATACCGACCAAGTTGGCATTTTTGCGTATGCTTCGCCCATTTCCTTGTAAAGAATTCGAATTTGCTCCTCGTCTTCTAAACGCTCACCATAAGGCGGGTTCGCCACGACAACGCCATATTCTTTTTCAGTCGTAAAGTCACTTGCTTGCATTTGTTTAAAGGAAATTAAATCAGCGAGCCCTGCCTCTTCCGCATTTTGCTTCGCGATTTCGATTAAACGGTGGTCGATATCCGCCCCTAAAATATCAAGTGGCTGGTCGTAATTCGCAAGGGTTTCCGCTTCATTTCGCGCATCTTTAAAAATCTGTTTGGGCATCCAGTCCCATGATTCACATACAAAATCGCGATTAAATCCAGGCGCAATATTTTGCCCAATCATCGCCGCTTCAATTGGAATCGTGCCGGAGCCGCAAACCGGATCATAAAACGGACGGTCCGGGTGCCAGCTCGTCAGTAAAACAAGTGCTGCTGCCATCGTTTCTTTAAGCGGAGCACCGCCCTGAGCCGTTCTATAGCCACGTTTATGTAAGCCCGCTCCGCTCGTATCAATCGTAAGCGTCACAACATCTTTTAAAATCGACACTTCTATTTTGAAAAGCGCCCCCGTCTCCATGAGCCTTCCACTCCGCCGGTATTTTTCACTAAGCCGATTCACAATCGCTTTTTTCGTAATCGCCTGACAATCCGGCACGCTAAAAAGCGTTGATTTAACGGATTTACCGGAAACTGGAAACGCCGCATCAAGCGGTAAATAATTTTCCCACGGCAAAGCTTTTGTTTTTTCAAATAGCTCATCAAATGTGGTCGCCTTGAATTCACCGACGACAATTTTGACCCGGTCCGCTACGCGCAGCCATAAATTGGCACGAGCAATCGCGCTTTTATCCCCACTGAAAAATACTTTCCCATTTTCAACTTTTGGTTCGTAGCCCAGCCGCTTCACTTCTTTGCCGACAATGGCTTCAAGTCCAGATGCAGCGGTAGCTACAAGATTAAATTCGTTCATCGTCATCATCCTTTTTTATTTTATCCAAGAAAAAAACTGCTTCAAAAGGACATCTACGTAACACGTAAAAGGCATTAAAAGAATGCGGTGGCCCTTTGAAACAGCCTTAATTGTTCATTTTCATCCTGCTATTAACGTTCTATAAGCCATGTTCTGTCCTCTACTGCTTACAGGGTTACAGTAAAGGGATAATCATCTATCTACACCCAGATTGCCCATAAATAGCAACCTTCATTGTCAAAAGCTTGCGCACCACTGTTCACGTATAAAAATACGCTCCAGTACGGTGCTCACTTTTTTCTAGAATCTTACCATTTATGGACAATCTTAAAAGGTGTCTCTTCCCTCATTCATTTACTCGGGAAAAGTGCCCCTACCATTGTTTGAGTTTCTCGCTCGTGGGGTTTACCTCGTTCCACTCCTCTTATTTCTAAAAGGACTCCGTCACTGTGGCACTTTCAAGGTACAATGACCATATCTAAAAGACTTAGGTCATTCACCTGCCGTCAAACTGGCATCAGTTTGCCTTGGCTTATGGTTTCACCAAGCACGATCACTACGGGCATCTCAGCACCGTGCGAGCATGGACTTTCCTCTGCATAACGCAGCGATTATCCGAACGTTAATAAAATTTTCTACTAGCTGATACTATCACATTTATTCGCCGTCGTCTAGCTTATTTCCAAAAACATGTTTTTCTAAATTTGATAAACGTTTTAAAATATCAAAATTAGTAGCACCTGCTGTTTGCGCTGGCGCTTGGTACGCACTTCTTGTCGGTTCTGATTTTACAGATGCACTATCAAGCTCTTGCACAAGGCGAATATTTTCCGCTTGTAAAGCTTCAATCTCACGTGTAAACGTTCCATAGTCTTTAATGACCATATCTAAAAACTCATCCACATCTTCTGGATTATAGCCACGCAAGCCAGTTTTAAACGCTTTTTCTAAAATTTCTTTTGCTGTTAAGTGATAATCAAATTGTTCCTCAGCCATAATATCCACCTCAATTTTATTCATTTCATGATTGTTTCTTCATCGAGTTAATTAATAAATCTATATCCTTATTCTTCCAAATCTAATAACATTTGTCAATGTAAACCCTTCTTTTTTAGAAAAAATCATTTTGAGTTTCGGCGACGATTTCTTGTAACTCGTAAAAATCAATTAGTGTGAGCGCGTACTCATTTTGTTCCGAAAAGTGCTTTGCCCGTTCATAAAAAAATTTGGGGGACCCTTCCTTCTCAAAATCATAAAGCAAGAGCGCGCCTTCTGTGTTTTCAATGATAAACTGGTCGCGCATGCCGAATTGTCCAGGATTCTCATACGGTCGCTCCGTAATATAGGCCCGGTAATCTGCTGCGGCAACGACTTCCTCATACCACAGTTTGTTCGCCTCATTCCAGTTACTCGCCTGCTCAACAAATGGCTCTAAAATCGCCAGCTGAACCTGATATTCTTGCTTCAAGTCACGCACCACTTCCCCGGCCCAAAGCTCGGTTCCAAGCTGCCCAGAAATAATGACCCACTCCAAACCTTCATTTATATAGGAAAGCAATTTTTTCCTTAGCGCCAATTGGATATACTTGGCCTCCTCGGCATCACGTTTAAAAATACCTAATTCAAAATTCTTATAGCCCGAGATAGCAATCGATTTCACTCTAAATTTTCACCTCGTTCTAATGCAGTTAACATGCGTTCTAGTGTATACTTAGATGATTCATAATGATCATGAAAATGTTTATAAAAGGATTTTCCATTAAAACAATTGACAGCGGTCATTTGAATATTCTGAGTGCACTGCAAAAGTTGCGTTTCTGTTAAATAAAGCGGCCTGTTTTTGTTCACATAAGGAACCGCAAGCGCTAAAAATTGCTCACATTTTTCTTTAGCGGCATCAACAAACGGCTTCATATCTTGATAAAAATCAAAGTCTTCCTGCGCTTTTTGATTGGCTAAATAGCGTTTGAAATTTTCTTCATTTTGTTGTAAAAGCGCCTTTGTTTGCGCGACAAGTTTGTCCATATTTAGCACCTTTCCCTAAAGTTTCTATTAAACTAGGATAACATAAAGTCGCTTTTTAAAACATTTCTCTGCTTTAAAAGCGCTTTTTACTAAGCAGAAAAGGCTTTCGTATGCGCTTTAGCCAAAATTTACTATCATTTTCATTTTAATTTGGTATAATAAAGAATGGTTCATTTTGAATAATAATCATAATTGAGGTGAGCATATGGCAATTGGCTATCCTAATGGAAAGAAAAATCTGCTGCATCAAAATAGCCAGTCCCCTGTAAAAAAGAAGCCGCAAACAAACTACGGGAAACGTGGTATGTCGCTTGAGGAAGATTTAAATGAAACCAATGCCTATTATTTGGCACATGAACGGGCAGTGATTCACAAGAAACCCACCCCTGTTCAAATTGTGAGAGTTGACTATCCAAAACGAAGTAGCGCGACAATTAAAGAAGCCTATTTCAAGCAGCCGTCAACAACAGACTATAACGGCGTCTATCAAGGAAAGTATCTTGATTTTGAAGCGAAAGAAACAAAAAACAAAACTTCTTTTCCGTTAAGTAATTTTCATCCCCATCAAATGGAGCACATGAAACAAGTTTTAAACCAAGGTGGTTTTGCTTTTGTCATTACCTCTTTTAGCTCACTTGGGGAAGTTTATTTAACAAGTTTTGACTCTTTCTTGCCGTTTTGGGAAAGAATGCAAGATGGTGGGCGTAAATCTATCACGCTTGCTGAGCTAAAAGTGCATTCGACACTGATTCCCTATGGTCTAAATCCAAGGTTGGACTATTTGAGTATTTTAGATTCACACTTTTTTAGTTCGATTTGATTAAAGGAGAGAAAAATGAATGGCAGAAAAACCGCAAACTAGATCAGAGTATCGCAGCAAAAAGACAAATGCTAAGCCGAAAAAGCCCAAAAAAAATATCGCGAAAACGATTTTTAAATCCATATTCTTCGTGGCTCTATTCTTTGCGTTCTTTGGTATTGCTGCTGGTGCATCTTTATTTTACGTCTATGCAAAAGACGCGCCTGAACTCACTGATTCAAAATTGCGTGACCCGCTATCTTCTAAACTTTTAGATAAAGATGGTAAGGTCTTTGCAGAAATCGGTACAGAACGCCGTGAGTATATTGAGTATAAAGATATTCCAAAACAGCTGGAAAATGCAATTCTTTCTACAGAGGATTCGCGTTTCTACTCGCATGATGGTCTCGACCCTATTCGTTTAGGTGGCGCCGTTATCGCGAATGTTAAAAATGGCTTTGGTGCGGAAGGAGCAAGTACGCTCTCGCAACAAATCATTAAAATGAGCTATCTGGATTACACCAACAAGACACTTGCACGTAAAGCGCAAGAAGCTTATTTAGCTCTTCAACTTGAAGAAAAATATAGCAAACATGATATTATTGAAATTTACGTCAACAAAGTGTATATGTCTGACCGAGTTCATGGTATGGAAACGGCGGCTGAACATTTTTACGGAAAAAACTTGAAGGACTTGAATTTAGGGCAAACGGCTTTAATTGCTGGTATGCCGCAAAGTCCAAACAACTACAATCCGTATGACGATCCAGAACTGGCGAAAAAACGTCGTGATTTAGTACTCACAAACATGTACAACCATGATAAAATTACGAAGCAAGAAATGGAACAAGCCCAACAAACCCCTATTTCAGACGGCTTGCGTTCTCAAAAAGAACGTGAGGAAAAAACGTACAAATATGATGCGTACGTCACACAAGTTTTAAGTGAAATTCCGGAAGAATATGATGTTTACACGGATGGCTTAACGATTTATACGGCACTTGATCAAGATGCCCAGCAGTATACGGAAAAAATGTTAAATACGAACGAAATCGTACAGTATTCGGATGATAAGATGCAAGCTGGTCTTGTGTTACAGGATACGAAAAACGGCCGTGTGCAAGCTATAGGTGGTTCGCGAAATCAGGCAGAGAATGTTACACGTGGTTACAATTATGCGACGCAGCTTAAACGCCAAGTTGGTTCGACGATGAAACCAATTGCTGATTATGGTCCTGCTTTCGAATATTTAAATTGGTCTACTGCTCAAATTTTAGATGACGCACCGTATACGTACACGGGAGGCTCTAAAATTAACAACTGGGACTTTGGCTATAAAGGACCTATAACAGTTCGGCAAGCCCTTTACCAGTCACGTAACATTCCGGCGCTTAAGACATTACAGGCGGTTGGACTTGATAAGGCAAAAGCCTTCACTGATGGACTCGGCTTTAATTACAAAGAGTTCTATGAGTCTTATGCGATTGGTGCTAATGAGTCGAATCCTCTTCAAATGGCTGGTGCTTACGCGGCTTTTGGGAACCAAGGGATTTATACCAAACCTCATACGGTAACCAAAATCGTCCTATCTGATGGCGATACATCGATTGATATGGAACCGAAAAGCGAAGTGGCAATGAAGGAATCTACTGCTTATATGACTTCTGATGTTTTAAAAGATGTTTTAACGATGGGTACTGGTACAAGTGCAGCTGTTCCTGGTGTTCCAGTCGCTGGTAAAACAGGGACAACGAACTTTGACGCTGCGGCACAAAGTAAATACTATTATCCAAGTGGTGCGGCACGTGATGCGTGGTTCGCTGGCTACTCAACGAATTACACCATCGCCGTTTGGACTGGTTATGACAGCTTGAAAAATTATTTATCTCCAGATGAGCAAAAAATATCGCAACGCATGTTTAGTAAATTAATGAGCCATGTTTCAGCTAATAAAACAACTGCCGACTTTAAAGCACCTAGTAACGTTGTATCTATTCCGATTCTAAAAGGCTCCAATCCTCCTGTTCGTGCGGCTGCTGGTACGCCAAGCGACAAAGTAACGAATGAGTTATTTATTGCTGGTACAGCACCAAGCAAAACGGCTTCAACAACGGATAAAGAAAAGGAAGCAGCAGCGAAGAAGAAAGCTGAAGAGGAAGCGAAGAAAAAAGCTGAGGAAGAGAAGAAGAAGGCTGAAGAGGAAAAAAATAAACCTCTTGCAGCACCAAGTGGCATCTCAGCATCTTACAATACAGCAACTAAACAAGTTTCCGCAAGTTGGGGAGCTGTTGAAGGCGCCACTTATGAAGTGACCGTAAATGGTCAAAAATCAACGGTCACAACCACTTCGATTACGGTTAGTGGAATGAGCCCGGGAAGTACGGTCAACATTAGCGTTGTAGCAATAAAGGATAATAAACGAAGCAGCGCCGCGACAACATCTGTTGCAATACCTGCAAATGCTAGCGCAAATGACGACGCGACAAACAATAACGGTCAGAATGGAAATAATCCTGGCAATAATAACGGGGACAACGCCAATGGGGATCCTCCAAGTAACTAATAAAAAAGAAGTATAGCTATCTGCTATACTTCTTTTTTTACTTATGCTTAGCAATTAATTTTCGCTGTTCTAGCAAAAGCTCGTTTAATTGCTTAAATCCTGGAAATGTATGGGCGCGCATTAGACAATATTCGAGTCGTTCTTCAAGATTTAGCGGCTTAATGGACAGTTCGTTTAGCGCTTCATTTAAATTTTCTAATCGGACAGGCTTTCTGTTACTCCAAAAAAGAATGGACAAGAAAATGCCAAGTGCATCTTGAACGAGGTAGGAGTCGGGCTTTTCATGTGCGCGAAATTTTGCTTCCATGGCGCTTAGAATGGCTGTCATTTGTTTGGTGAGTTTACGGCAGGCTTTTTCGGCATCATTTGCCCATGGTTGCACACCCTCGTTTTTCGTATAAAATAAGGTTTCTTGCCAAAAAGGACAGCCCGCAACGAATATCGATTCTTCGTCAAAGTCGTTGATATTCACGTTCGGCGCAGGAAATGCAACGTGCTGGAGTTCCTCGACATATTGAAATTTAACCATCAAAACCTCTCGCTTTCGCTTGTTTCTTCCCTTCACGGCAAATAAAAAGGAGCGGACATGTTGGGCACTCTGGTTTTCTCGCCTTACAATGATAGCGTCCAAAGAAAATCAAATCGTGGTGCGCATCTGACCACATCTCTTCAGGCAATTTACGTTTCAAAGTTTCTTCCACTTCGACAACAGAGTCTTTTAAGCGGCATATTCCGAGGCGTTTTGTAACGCGCTCAACATGTGTATCTACGGCCATTGCAGGGACGCCAAATCCGACTGATAAGACGACATTCGCCGTTTTTCGGCCGACACCAGGTAAGCTTTCTAATTCCGCATGCGTGCTTGGTACTTCGCCGTTAAACACTTCTAATAAGCGCTTTGATAAACCTTGAATGTTTTTTGCTTTGTTGCGGTAAAGCCCAATTGAGCGGATATCATCTTCTAGCTCTTGAAGTGGAACCGCCAAATAATCCTCGGGCGTATGATATTTTTCAAACAAAGAAGCCGTGACCTTATTTACTAAATTATCTGTGCACTGTGCGGATAGTACAACTGCGACTAAAAGCTCGAATATATTTTTATGTACGAGCTCACAATGCGCATTAGGAAACATTTTTGCCATTTCCTGAATGCACATTACCGTTTGCTTTTTATTTAACACGTGTCCATCACCCTTTTCGATTTTCTAGCCAGTCATACAGCGGAATGGAGTCCTTACTTTTTTGAATATCACTTCGATTTGTCGTAATTCCAGTTCGCCCGTTCTGATGGAAATTTTCAGCAATACGTCGCGCGTCTTCTACCGTTTTCACTTGCTCTTTTTTCCAGTTTAATAAAATCCGGTCGATATAACGAAAATTGAGTTTCTGTGAAATAACCGCCTCTTTTAGCGCCTCACGAATTAATTCCGGAGCAAAGTGATCTTGGTCCAACCAGCCCGATAGCATTTCGGCTTCAAGCGGGGAGAGCGGCCGACCAAACTCGGATTCAAACGTGCGGTAAATATGCGTTTCTGCCTCGCTAACCGCTTCCTTTTGATTCGTAAGTTCTTCATTTGCTAAAAAAGCGGCAAGTTTTTGATACAACGGTTCTAAAGAATAAACCTCATGAGCCAGCTTATTTTCCTGTGCTAAAATGGCCAAGTTGCCCTTCCTAACAAGCGATTCGAGCAATCGCGTCACCCGCTCAAATGATGTCCCCATTCGCTCGGCCAGCTCGCTAATACTAGGGAACGAATTCCCGCTCACACGGAACGCTTCAATTTGCAAAACAAGCATAAATTCCGTTTCGTCTATATTTAATTTCGTATAATGTTTAATAAGAATTTGCGGTAATGTGACAAAGCCTTCTGTCATCCACGCACTTAATTCATTTTTTTCCATCCAAAACACCTCACATAAAATTATAGCATAGACGAAAAAAATAAGAAAATGCGGGAAAGTTTCATTTTGGACATAAAAATAGCGAAACCCAGAAGGTTTCGCTATTTTTGCATGTCATTTATTTTTATGGATATAAACGATTCAATAGACGTGGGAATGGGATGGTTTCGCGAACGTGTTCAGTGCCAGAAATCCAAGCTACTGTGCGCTCTAATCCAAGTCCAAAACCAGAATGCGGTACGGAACCGTAACGTGCCAAGTCGATATACCAGCTGTAAGCTTCTTCATCTAGACCGAATTCTTTTACACGAGAAAGCATTAAATCTAAATCGTGAATACGCTCGGAACCACCGATGATTTCGCCGTATCCTTCTGGTGCGATTAAATCCGCACAGAGAACGACTTCGCTGTTTTCAGGGTCTTCTGGCATGTAGAAAGGTTTGATGCCTTTTGGATAATACGTGATGAAGACAGGTTTTTCAAAGCTGTCGGCAATCGCGGTTTCATGCGGTGCACCAAAATCTTCGCCCCATTCAATATCATCAAAACCTTTTTCTTTAAGAAGTGTAATCGCATCTGTATACGTAATCCGCGGGAATGGCGCCGTCATTTTTTCAAGAACGGCTGTATCACGACCAAGACGTTCAAGTTCAATAGCGCAGTTGTCTAAAACGGATTTTACAAGAAATGCGACATATTTTTCTTGCACTTCAAGACTATCTTTTAACGTATAGAAGGCCATTTCTGGTTCAATCATCCAAAACTCGATAAGATGGCGACGCGTCTTGGATTTTTCAGCGCGGAATGTTGGACCAAATGAAAACACTTTTCCAAGTGCCATTGCGGCTGCTTCCATGTAAAGTTGTCCACTTTGCGATAAATAAGCATCTTCATCAAAATATTTCGTGTGGAACAATTCCGTTGTGCCTTCCGGTGCGCTGCCTGTTAAAATTGGCGGATCCACCTTAATAAAACCTTCTTTGTTGAAAAACTCGTAAGATGCGCGGATAATTTCATTTCTGATTTTCATAATCGCGTGTTGTTTATTGGAACGCAACCATAAATGGCGATGGTCCATTAAAAATTCCGTACCATGTTCTTTCGGTGTAATCGGATAATCGTGTGCTTCTGAAATCACTTCAATATTTTGAACAGTCATTTCATAACCAAACGAAGAACGACTATCTTCTTGAATGATCCCCGTTACATAAAAACTCGTTTCTTGCGTTATGCCTTTCGCCAGTGTGAAAATGTCTTCTGGCACTTCCGCCTTCACAACAACACCTTGCATAAAGGCAGTTCCATCACGCATTTGTAAAAAGGCAATTTTGCCGCTGGAACGTTTATTTGCGAGCCAAACACCAATTGTAACTTCTTGTCCTACATAATCTTTCACTTGATTAATTGTAATTTTCACCATGTACACTCCCTATTGATTCATAAAGTCTTTGATTCGATTTATTGCTTCTTGGAACAGCGCTGGATCTGTCGCATAGGAAATCCGAATATAATCCGGCATGCCAAACCCTGATCCCGGAATAACGGCCACGAGTGCTTCCGTCAGCAAAGCTTCCACAAACGCATCCACGCTTGGATAGCCTTTTCGCGCGGCCGCTTCGTGCGCGTCAATAAAGAAATAAAAAGCACCATCTGGTTTTTTCGGTTTAAAGCCGGGTATTTCTTCTAACTGCGGGTAAAATCGCGCCATGCGATCCGAAAACGCCTGATACATTTTCTCCGGCACTTCCTGGCTCCCGTTATAGGCTTCAATCGCCGCGTACTGCGCATTTGCAGTTGGATTACTCGTCATATGATCCGCTAGTTTGCCCATGCCCCGAATGACGTCGGCATTTGCCGCAGCATAACCGATACGCCAGCCGGTCATGGAATACGCTTTTGAAACACCATTAATTAAAATTGTGCGCGCATAAATTTCCGGGCTAAGACTCGCAACGGAAACCACATCCGCCGGGTCGCCGTAATATAGTTTTTCATAGATTTCATCAGATACAATCCATAAATTGTGTTTGACGGCAATAGCTGCAAGCGCCTTTAATTCGGCTTTTGAATAGCACATGCCAGTTGGGTTGTTTGGCGAATTTAATAGCACCGCTTTCGTTCTCGCCGTAATTGCTCGTTCAAAACTAGCTGGATTCATTTTAAAATCGGCATCGAATCCTGTTTCAACAAAAACAGGCACGCCGCCGGCAAGTTTGACTTGTTCCGGATAAGTAACCCAATAAGGAACAGGGATAATCACTTCATCTCCCGGATTTAAAATCGTTTGGAAGGCAGAATATAAAACGTGTTTCGCTCCCGTTCCTACGAAAATTTGGTCTTCTGTATAACGCACATCTTGGTCACGTTCTAATTTCTGAACGATGGCTTTTTTCAACTCGGGAATTCCTGTTGATGGGGTGTATTTCGTAAAGCCGTCTTTCATGGACTTATAAGCTGCCTGAATGATATTTTCCGGCGTGTTGAAATCGGGTTCTCCTGCGCCGAGGCCAATGACATCAATACCATCTTGTTTCATTTTTTTCGCTTTTGCCGTAATAAAAAGCGTCGGTGAAGGTGCTACTTCCTGCACGCGTTTAGACAAAGGTAAGTCCATTTTTTGCTCCTCCTCTTATAAATTTTCGATTTGTCTTAGCCATTCTCCTTCGCTGAAAGACATGTCGTAGTAACCAAGATTATCGTTTTTATCTAAATAGCTGACTTCCCAAATTGGGACGCCTTCTTCCATACCAAGTGTTACGTTTAAAATTTTGCGCGGCTTCTTCTCTTTTTGCACAATATCTCGCGCTTGTTGTTCGCTTATACCATCAGACGCATATTTGACTAAAACTTCGCCCGATTTTTTCTTCGGCACCCAAACAATAATGTCTTTTCCAGCTTTATTTTTCCCGGTTAAAACATAATACGTTTCTTTTGGTCCATTGTACAAATAAAAATCATCGTGCGATTTCAAATCTACGCTGCCGCTTATTCGGTCTAGCGCCGCTTGCTCATCTTTTTTAATTGGCTTTTCAGCACTATGCAAAAACCAAAAGAAAGCGAGTCCTAAAACTACCAAAATGCTGACTGGAATGAGAATATATCGGGCGATTTTTCGCCTGTTTTTTCGTTTTTGCAAATCTATTCGCTCATTTCTATTCTTTAATTGCCAAAATGGCTAAGTTTCAATATGTTCCTATTATAGCAATTTGCTGCTTTTTTTTGAAGCTTTATTATTATTCTGACTTAAAAAAGTCAGCAATTTCGCTTAAAAGAACTGTTTTATCGCCTTTTTTCGTAGGAACTTTCGGAATAGAGTTTAAAAAAGATTGACCAAATTTCGTCGTATCAATTCGGTTATCGAACACTAAAATAATTCCACGGTCCGTTTCGCGGCGAATTAAACGCCCAAAGCCTTGCTTAAAGCGCAATACGGCTTCCGGTAACGAATACGTTTGAAAGGCGTTCTCCCCGCGTTCTTTACGGAGAGCAATTTGAGCTTTCGTATATGGATCTTCGAGCGGTGCAAACGGTAAGCGCACAATAGCCAGACAAGATAAATCTTCGCCCGGAATATCAATCCCCTCCCAAAAGCTCGTCGTCCCAAGCAGAATTGCTTTTTCAAACAGTTGAAATTGTTTCGTTAGCCGGGCAGGACTTCCCGCAGACAAGCCTTGTGCGAGAATCATATATTCCGCGAGCGCCTCTTTCCCCTTCATGAAGCGTAGCGTTTCGCGCAACATCTCGGTTGCCGTGAATAAAACAAGCATGCGACCGTCCGTACAAAGCGCCACATCACTCAAATAATCAGCCAGCGCCTTCGCATAATCCGAAACAGGCGTCCCTTTAATTTGCGGCATATCTTGCGGAATCAAAATCCGCGCATTTTCCTCGTACTGGAACGGCGATGGAATTTTCGCCTCTAACAAGTCACTTTCCTCAAGACCAAGTGCTTTTTTTATGTAAGAAAAATCATGATTGACAGAAAGCGTGGCAGACGTCAAAATGACGCTTTCTTTTTGTTCAAAAAAGTCCTCTTGAAGCGCCCTCTCCACCTCCATAAGCGTACCAACAATACGCAAACTCGGCAACGCCCCGTTTTTGTCCGCTTCAAGAGAAATCGTCATGACAGGCTGATTCTCATTTAGTAAACAAGCAAAATCCTCCCGCATTGTTTTCCAATCAAGTAAGAAAGAATACACTTCCTCAACAAAAGCCGTTTCCGCTTCTTTTAAGTCCGTTTCTTCTTGCTTCCCTTTTTTTAGAAGCGTTTCGATATTCCGTTCCACTTCACGGAACAGTACGAGAACATTTTCAGCCGCATATTTTAATGTGTCATCAAAATGAATTTTTTGTTCATTTTCAATTAAAACGAGTTCTTTTTTAGCACCGCGACTATTTAATAGTTCCGCATGTAACAAACTAAATAAAATATCTGTTGCTTCTGTCAGTTTCAACTGGGCGATGTCTAAATCAAACAAACTCTCTTCTGCTGGAAAGACCATTTCTAAGCGACTAAGAAGTGAATATTTTTCGAGCGTTCCAAGTTGATTCAAGAAATACTTCACTTTTCGGTAAGACAAGTAAAAGCTCTTCTGCATGCGAGCGCTCTCCGCAAAATGATGCGCCTCATCAATAACTGCGAAAGAATATGCTGGCAATAATTTTTTCCCGTTGAAGTGATCGGAAAGAAGTAAAGCATGATTCACAATGACTAGGTCGGCATGGCGCGCCTGCTCCAAACTAAATTTGTAAAAATCAAAAGCAATCCACGGATCTTTCGTTTCAGAAAGGTACCAACCAGTATGCTTCATTCTGTTCCAAAACAGCTCGCCACCACTCGATAAATTGACTTCATCAATGTCACCCGTTTCTGTTTCCGTAAGCCAAACGAGCAGTTTTAATTTCGTCACGACAACATCGTACTGCGGATCGCTTTCATGAAGCAATTGCTCAAATTTAAATAAATTTAAATAATGATCTCTCCCTTTTAACAGCGAAGCTTGCACATCAAATCCAGTTAATTTTGACACAAGCGGGACATCTTTTTCATAAAGTTGGGTTTGCAAAAGGTTGGTATATGTACTAATAATAACAGGCAACTCTTTTTGTTTCGCAAAATAAATTGACGGCAAAAAATAACCTAATGATTTTCCAATCCCAGTTCCTGCTTCAATAAGCGCATGGCGCCCTGTTTGCATCGCCTGAAACGCCAAGTTCATCATCTCAAATTGACCACTTCTCGCATATAAAGGGGCGCCCGCACGTTTAAATAACGCAAGTTTTTCTTCCTCACTTTTTGGAAAATCCAATTTATCTTCTGTACGATAAATCGGCTTACGAATATTTTTTTTACGCAAAACTAAACCACGATGTTCCAGCCATTTTTCAGGAAGCGGCTCAGCTTGGCGGTCTTTTTTCATCTCAATCTCAAAGAAAAGTTCCGGCAAATGCGTTTTTAACGGCTGGGCAATCGTCGTCATCTTCCGAATCACCGAAACCGGTAAACTCTCCAACTTCTCCACGCACTGAAGAAACAATTCCGCTGTTACCAAAGCATCACTATCGGCTTTATGTGGATTTTCATGAATAAAACCAAACTCATCAGCTAAATCCTGCAATTTATAACTATCGACAGACGGATATAAAATACGCGCCATTTCCACCGTATCAAGCAACTTCATTTTACTAAGCGGCTTACCCGCACGGCGCATTTCCTTTTGCAAAAAAGTCCAATCAAAATTCACATTATGCGCCACAAAAATCGTATCATCCAGAAGCGCCAAAATCGTATCCGCCACATCTTCAAACAGCGGCGCATCAGATAAATCATCTGGCGTAATCCCCGTCAATTCCTGAATAAAAGGCGGAACTGGCTTTAAAGGATTGATATAGGTTGAAAAAGTCTCTACAATTTGTTTTCCTTCCACTAGCGTGGCAGCAAATTGAATGATTCGGTCATCTCTTGATGCCTGATTACCTGTCGTTTCTAAATCGACCACTACATATTTTTTTAACTTTCGTCCCATATGATTCACCTTCCTAAAACCAGTTCCACTTGTTTTTTTACAACGTTGTATTCGCTTTTTCTTCGTAAAGTCGTTCTACAATTTGATTGTTTTCATCTAACACAATCACTTTCGGCGTCATCGTTTTGGCATCGTTCGTTTCAAACAAACCATAGCCCATAATAATAACGATATCCCCGGGTGACACAAGCCTAGCTGCCGCCCCGTTTAAACAAATTACACCACTATTTTTTTCACCCGCAATAATGTAGGTCTCTAAACGCGCACCGTTATTATTGTTCACAATCTGTACTTTTTCGTTTGGCAGTAAGCCCGTCGCCTCTAAAAGCGCCGCATCAATCGTAATGCTCCCCACATAATTTAAATTCGCTTCCGTAACCGTCGCGCGGTGAATTTTCGCATGCATCATCGTTCTAAGCATCATACTCACCTCGCTTTATAATTTCGTTATCAATTAAACGCGCCTTTTCATACTGCACTGCTATGGCTAAAATAAGCGAATTTGAGAAATCAGACACCGCAGTAAAATCAGGATATTCGTAGAGCGCCAAGTCGTCCACTTTCTGTGCCACATTTCCAAGAACCGCTCGTACCTCGGCTAAAATGACAGCCTCATCGTTTACGCCTTCCAAAATGCGTTTCTTCCCAGCTAAAAGGGCTTGATGAATGATCGGCGCCTCATTTCGTTCAGCGGTGGATAAATTGACATTTCGACTGCTTTTCGCAAGGCCATCTTGTTCGCGCACTGTCGCTACACGCCGAATGGTAATCGGTAGAAAATAATCACGAACAAGTCCTTCCACAACCGCAACTTGCTGGGCATCTTTTTGCCCAAAATAAGCACGGTCGGGGCCAACAAGATGGAATAGTTTGAGCAATACAGTAACGACGCCATCAAAATGACCCGGCCGTTTCGCCCCGTCAAGCACATCAACACGCTTTGTAACATGCAGCGCCGTTGATAATTCCACCGGATACATTTCCGCGACACTCGGCAAAAAGAGAATATCCACGTGGGCTCCTTCTGCCAGTTCAATATCGCGTTTTTCATCACGCGGATAGGTATCTAAATCTTCATTCGGCCCAAATTGCGTCGGATTCACAAAAATACTCATCACAACCACTTCATTTTCTCGCCTTGCTTCCCGAACGAGCGTAAGATGACCAACATGTAAATAACCCATCGTTGGAACGAAGCCAACCGATTTCGAGTCCACCGCACGAAGCGTTTCGCGGAGTTCCGTTTTTGTGCGTACAATTTTCATCTTATTTTCCCCCGTATAAGCCTTTTAGCTCTTCTTCATTCATCGTAAAGCTATGGCTCTCTTCTGGAAAAGCTTGCGTTTTGACATCTTGCACATAAGTAGTAAGTGCCTTTTCAATCAGCTCATCAACTTCCGCATAAGCCTTCACAAATTTAGCGCGCCGCGAAATACCATACCCGATGACATCATGATAGACCAGTACTTGCCCATCAGTTCCAGCACCTGCGCCAATCCCAATTGTTGGGATACTTATATTTTTCGTCACTTGCTCAGCAAGCTGTTTGGGAATCGCCTCTAAAACGAGCGCAATAGCACCTGCTGCCTCTATCTTTTTAGCATCGTCTAACAATTTCTTAGCCTCTTCTTGCGATTTTGCACGGACTTTGTAGCTTCCTGTAAGCCCAATAGCCTGAGGCGTCAAACCAAGATGCGCGACAACAGGTGCCCCAGCCGTCGTCAGTGCCGCAATATGTCGCACAACATCACCAGCACCTTCCAGTTTCACCGCATTTGCACCACTTTCTTGAATGAGTGTCCGCGCGCGTTCTACCGTTTCGCTTTCTGTCCCGTGGTACGTCATAAACGGCATATCGGTCACAACAAATGTATTTTTCGCCCCACGCTTCACCGCTTTTGTATGGTGAATCATATCCGAGAGCGTCACTGGAATTGTTGAATCGTAACCTAACACCGTCATGCCAAGCGAGTCACCAACTAAAATCATGTCGATTTCAGCGGCTTCCGCATTTTTGGCAGAAGGGTAATCATAAGCAGTCAGCATCGTTATTTTTTCTTGCTTTTGCTTCATGTTCAAAAAATCAATTGGAGTTTTCATTTTAACGCATCCTTTCGTCCATGTTCATAAATGAATCACGGCAAAAATTAAGTTGAAAAAGAAGCTTTACGGTATCGTTTCATCCGAATACGATCATTGTCTTTGCTTCCTCTGTTAGTTTAGCATATTTGTACATCGCTATAAAGTACACTTACTTAAAAAAGCCCTCGCCTAAATCGAGGCTAGGGCAGGCAAATTTAAGAGCCTTGCGGTTTTTTTACATATTTTTCTCCAGCCATGTTTTTAAATCGGCCTTACTATCGTTCCCTAAAAATTTAGATGCCACTTTGCCATCTTTCAAATAAACCATTGTAGGCACAGAATCAATATCCATTCCTTTCAGCAAGTCCATCATTTTGTCACGATTTTCTTTACTTGCCGCATCTGTATTATAATAAGCCATTTTCTCCGGCCAATTTTCCTCTTGAAGTACTTCTTTTAAAATCGGTTGAAAAGCTTGGCAATCCACACAAGACGGGCGTCCTACATAAACAAAGCCATCTTTTTTATCCGCAAATTCGCTCGTTCCAATTGTCGTTAAAAAAGCTTTCGCAGCTTCACTTGTTTTTTCCGTCTTTTCCTTTTCCACCGCTTTTTTTTCTTCCGTTTGCGAACAGGCCGAAAGAACCAACCCTAACACACAAACACCAACAAACAGCATGATTTTTTTCATGTCCAACCTCCTAATTCATTTTCATTTTACACAATCTCTGTAAAAAAAGAAAATGCTAAGTTTAGCATTTTCTAAAGGGTCTAGCCCCACAAAATTCAATTTCACCAAACCATTCGGCTTGATTTTCTAATTTTCCGTAGCAGAAAAACAATTTTAGGAGTTGAAATCAATATCCGCTGAATAAATTTGGTGCAGTACGTTTGATTCGTCACGAACGAGTAAAACACCGTCATCTGAAATTCCTTCGGCAAAGCCAGCCAGTTGTCCTTGCATCGTTGAAACCGTAATTTTTTCCCCAAAAGGAATCGCCTTGTCTTCCCAAAGTAGCTTAATCGGACGGAATCCTTCCGCCATGAACAGCTGGTAATATTTTTCAAGCTGTTTTAAAATTTCTTGAATGAGCGCCGTGCGCGAAATAGCATGCCCCGCCTGGAGCGCAAGCGAAGTCGCCTTTTCTTGAATCTCCACTGGGAACGTCATTTGATTGACATTGATGCCGATGCCGATGATGACCGCCTCAACAGAAGCCGCTTCAGCGCGCATTTCCGTTAAAACACCACACACTTTTTGTCGGCCAATGTAAATATCGTTTGGCCATTTAATTTGCGGTTCGAGTTTCGTGATTTCCTCTATCGCTGTTGCCACCGCGAGCGAAGCGATGAACGTAAACTGTGGCACTTTTTGCATCGCAATTTGCGGCTTTAAAATGACACTCATCCAAATACCTTTGCCGCTTTGCGAATCCCAGACGCGCGCTAGGCGACCTTTGCCGCTTGTTTGCAACTCGCTAACCACAACCGTGCCACTCGTAGCACCCTCGCTAATTTTTTGATGCGCCACAAATTGCGTCGAATCGACTTCATCGTAAAAATACAGTTTTTGCCCCATAAATTTCGTATGCAAGCCAATTAAAATGCTGTCTTTTGAAAAGGAATCGCTATTTTTAACTAGGCGATAACCTTTATTTCGAACCGCTTCAATTTCAAAACCTTCATTTCGCAGACTTTCCATATGTTTCCATACCGCCGTGCGCGATAAACCAAGTAAATCTGCAATTTGCTGACCCGATAAAAACTCACCTTGACGCTTCGCAAAAAGCGCGAGCAATTTCTCTCGATTTTGATTAGCCACGTCGTAACCACCTCCGAATCGCTTCCTCTTCATTTTCCACTTCCCGAAAAACAACCGCCCGCTCAATCTTTAAAAGCAATTCCCGAAGCCATAAGCCGCCCGGTTTGCCGAACATTTCCATTAGTTCCGTTCCCGAAATCGCAAGCTCCCGCCGAGATTTAATCGGCAACTTTTCGTAAATTTCAAGTGCATCAGCCACTTTTTTCTCTCCTGAATAAAACGCGCGTCCCGCTTCAACTAAATCGACTAAAGTAGACCCAGCTTGAAATACAGTTAGCGGATTCCAAGAAACATCATCTAGAATGAGTACATACGCAGCCGTTACGAGCTGAATGCGCTTTGTTGGCAACTTCCAAGCTTTCAAAAATGAAACCGCCTCATTCGGCCGAACAGCAAGGAGCAGCGCGAGCCAAATTTCCTCTTCTGTCGGATTATCCGTAAAATGAAACGCGCAAAGCTCGGCAAGTTCCGATTTTCTGCCAGCAAGTTGCGGCAAATAGTTTTCCATGTTAGCTTGCAGCACGACTTGGAGGGCGTCTTTCCGAAAAGCCCCGCGCATCAATTTAACCCACTCCACAGCTTTCCGTTCCGTAGCAGTATGCGTTAGAAGGCCCACTTCCGAAATGAGCGCCGCTTTCGTTTCAGCTTCAAGCGCAAAACCAAGTTGGCTGACGAAGCGAACTGCGCGCATCATTCGGAGAGCGTCCTCGTGGAAGCGCGTTTTTGCATCACCTACCGCACAAATCATTTTCATGCGAATCGCATCGCGCCCGTGAAATGGGTCATGGTACACCCCGTTTTTATCCATCGCAATGGCATTCATCGTAAAATCACGACGCAGTAAATCCTCTTCTAGCGAACGCACGAACGTAACGTCTGTCGGGCGTCTGAAGTCCTCGTATTTCCCGTCTGTACGAAACGTTGTCACTTCATAATATTCCGTTTCATAGCGAACCGTAATCGTCCCGTGTTCGATGCCGGTGTCATATGTAGCCGGAAAAAGCAATTTCACTTCTTCCGGGAAGGCGCTTGTGGCAATGTCAATATCATCAATTTCGCGGTCTAGGAGCGTATCACGCACTGAACCACCGACAAAATACGCCTCATATCCTGCCGCTTCTAATTTTTCTAAAACTGGAATGGCTTGTTTAAATAGTTGATTCATCGCTCTCTCTCGTTTCTTAAAACGTGTCGTCACGTCGTAGTTTCCGCCAATCTAAAAAGCCTTTTGAAAGTCCGCGAAGCAGTACTTCCGCTGTCCCGATGTTCGTCGCAAGCGGAATCGCATATACATCACAAAGTCTGATTAGCGCCGTCACATCTGGCTCGTGCGGCTGTGCTGTTAATGGGTCACGTAAAAAAATGACTAAGTCCATCTGATTTTCCGATATTTTCGCACCAATTTGCTGGTCACCACCGTGCGGTCCGGATTTAAAACGATGGACATCAAGCCCTACTTCTTCGATGATTCGCTTTCCAGTCGTGCCAGTTGCAAAAAGCGTGTGCGGCTTCAAATAATTTTTGTAGCTTAGCGCAAGTTCAATAATTTGTTCCTTTTTTTCATCGTGAGCAATCAGGGCAATATTCATTTTTTTCACTTCCATCATAAAATATTTTCAAGTCCGTAAATGAGCGTATCGAATTCGGCTGTTTTACGGATAGCAAGCGCAACGCCTGACATGAAGGAAATACGGTCATAAGAGTCGTGCCGAATGGTCAGCCCTTGCCCTTCTGAACCAAAAATAACTTCTTGATGGGCGACGAGTCCCGGTAAGCGAACACTATGAATGCGCATGCCTTCATAATCGGCACCGCGAGCACCTTGAATAGTTTCTTCTTCCCCAATCGCGCCTTGTTTAATCTTTTCACGTGTTTTGGAAATCATTTCCGCCGTTTTTACCGCGGTTCCGCTCGGGGCATCTAATTTTTTATCATGGTGGAGCTCGATAATTTCAACATTTGGAAAATACGCCGCCGCTTTTTCAGCAAATTGCATCATCAAAACAGCACCAACAGCAAAATTAGGGGCAATCAAACTGCCGATTTTTTTATCCGCAGCAAGCTTTGTCAGTTCTTCGATTTGCTCGGGCGAAAATCCAGTTGTGCCAACAATCGCGCGTACCCCGTGCTCAATAATTTTTTTCGTATTAGAATACGCCACACTTGGCATCGTAAAGTCCACAACAGCTTCTGGCTTCACTTCGGTAAGGAGCTGTCCTAAATCACCAAATACCGGCACATTTAGTTCACTAAATTCCGCTAATTCATTTATATTTTTTTCTACTGGATCTTTATCTAACACACCAACAAGTTCCAAGTCGCTTTCTCGTAACACCGTTTTTACGACCTCATGTCCCATTCTACCTTTATAACCAGATACTGCTACTCGTATCATTTTTCTTCCTCCTTTTTCGTCCAGCGATTTATGTCGCGTGTCGCAAATTTTTGCATCACTGTGTCATGCGCTTCTTCCAAATCAATATGTAACGAATTCGCCATACACGTTAGTACGAAAAGACAATCGCCCAGTTCCTCTTGAATCGTTTTCTCGCCTTCTGATGATTTTTTCGGCTTTTCGCCGTAGTAATGGTTGATTTCACGCGCAAGTTCACCAGTTTCCTCTGTCATTCTTGCCATCATCGCAAGTGGCGAAAAATAGCCTTCTTCAAATTGTCCAATAAAAGCATCTACTTCATGTTGCATCTCTCTTATCGTCTTTGTCACGCGCTTTACCTCCCATTTTTTGGTACACTAATAGTATTATTATAACGTTATTCTAAAAATCTTGAAAGGAGCAGATTATGTTCAAAACACTTCGGGTTAAAAATATTCTTTTCATCTTGCTTGGCACAGCCATTTATGCATTTGGTCTTGTCAATTTTAATATTCAAAACGGACTCGGTGAAGGTGGTTTAACAGGGATTACACTCCTTTTGTTACACTTCTTCCATATCGATCCTGCCTATTCAAACCTTATCCTAAACGTTCCACTCTTCCTTTTAGGCTGGCGTATTTTAGGATTTCGTACCTTTCTTTACAGTGGTATCGGCACCATCAGCCTATCACTTTTCTTATGGATTTTTCAGCGCATCCCGTTTACACTCGATTTGCACACAGATTTACTGCTCGTCGCTTTATTTGCAGGCAGTTTCACTGGTGTTGGACTCGGGCTCGTCTTTCGCTACGGCGGGACAACAGGCGGTAGCGATATTATCGCGAAATTGCTCCACTTTAAAAAAGGGATTAGCATGGGGCGCACATTATTCGTCATCGATGCACTTGTTTTAACGGCCTCACTCTCTTATTTAGACATTAGACAAGTCATGTATACTCTTGTTGCCGTCTTCATTGGCGCGCGCGTTATTGATTTCGTCCAAGAAGGCGCGTATGCCGCACGCGGAGCCATGATAATCTCGAAAGACAACAACGCCATCGCAACTCACGTCATGCTCGCAATGAACCGCGGTGTCACCATTTTAGAAGGTCGCGGCGGCTTTTCCAAACTTGACCAAGATGTGCTTTATATCGTCGTTGCAAAAAACGAAATTATCCAACTTAAAAATATTATCGAAGCCGTCGACCCACACGCTTTCGTTTCTGTCAGCGTCGTTCATGATGTGATGGGTGAAGGCTTTACGCTGGATGAAAATAAAAATCCGCTTTATTAGCGCTTTCGGATATAATTCGCTGGGTCAAAACGTGTGATATCCAGCGAAACCGGTTCACCTAGCGCGCACTCAGCAATTAGTTTTCCAACAAAAGGACCCGTTGTTAAACCTGATGCCCCTAAGCCATTTGCCGCATAGATTGGTGTGTCTCCGATTTGACCAATGAACGGCGTAAAATCAGGCGTATATGGCCTAGTTCCAACCGAAATTGTGCTCGTCTGTGCGCCTTTCAGCTGAATAAACGGCGCGAGCTCTCGAATGATTTCCTCATAGCCGGCTTCCGTAGGCTCACGGTCGAAGCCGGCTTCTTTTTCATGTGTGGCCCCGAGCATGATTTGCCCCGCATCAAATGGCACAATACTCTTCGCAGCTGGCGGCAAAATAACTGGCCAGTCGTCCGTTTTCTCAGCAAAAGTCATCGTCACAATTTGCCCTTTTTGCGCCAAAACATCCGCCTCAAAACCAAGTGGCTCCAAGAATCGCGGCATCCAAGCGCCAGCTGCCAGCACAATTTTATCAAAAGCAACTTCTTCTTCTCCTGCAAAAAGCGCCCCTGCCGCGTTCACCTTACCGTGCGCCTCCATTTTCACTGCGCCGTTTCGTTTCGCCCCGTCTAAAAGCGCGTCACGAATCCGTGCGCCATTCACACGCCCGCCGCCACTCACGAAAACCGCCCCAAAACCAGGCTGCACGAGCGGAAACCGCTTTTTCACATCCGCTTCCTGTAAACGGATCACCTCGCCCATTTCAGGTGCCGACACGCGCCGCTCCTTCGCAAGCGCAAACAAAGCATCGAGCGCCATTTCATTTCCCCGAAGCGCAAGCGTGCCAACTTGTTTGTATCCAGAATCCACAGAAAACCCCGCCAGTTCTCTTGATAGCTGCGGATAAAAAGCAGCGCTATGTTTCGCGAGCTCATACCAAATCTTATTCCGCCGTTTTGAAAGCCACGGACAAATAATCCCCGCCGCATGTTCCGTCGCCTGCCCAGGCGCCCTATCCTCAATAATCGTCGTCTCGTGTCCCCATTTCGCCAAATGATAGGCCGCACTCGCACCAACAATGCCAGCGCCAACAACCGCAATTTTCATGTCGTAATCTCCTTTAGCCACACCCGAAGCGCATCAAAATCAGCTTCAATAAGCGGCAATAATTTTCGATTGTAAAAAATACTCGCCGGATGAAACGTTGCCATCATCCGAAATTTCCGCTCCGTATCCTGGTACTCCCGGTTACCAGGCGTAACCAGTTCGCGTGCAGGTACATAAAGGCGCTGACCGCGCACATCTGGAACCGCTATTTTCCCCCCAAGCATTCGTCTTAAAGCAATGTTCCCCATTGTCAGAATAATTTTCGGTTCAATGTGCCGCAATTCGTCATCAAGAATCGGGGCATGCGCATCAATCTCCTTCTGATTCGGCGTACGATTGTAACGCTTCAAAACGCGCTCCCCGGACTTCGCATCCACCTTGTAAACGTCTTTAAAAGGCCGACTTCGAACGGCGCTCGTTATATAAACGTCCTCACGCGTTAAGAAAGCTCTCTCAAGTGACTTCATTAGTTCAGCGCCCGCTCGGCCGCTAAAAGGGATTGAATTATGAATTTCTGTTTCACCCGGCGCCTCCCCAATTAGCATCACTTGCGGTTTTTTGGGACCACGACCTTTTACAAAGCCTTCCAGCGCCAAGTGTTCACTCCGTTTTTTGACAAGTTGAACTAGAGTATCTGAAGTTTCAAAAAAAGCATCATTTGGCTGCATGTTATCCTTCCTTTGCATATATTGACAACAATATGTTAATTTGTAATAATATGATAAATGTATTAAATCATCAGAATAGCACCGTGACTAGCCTTCTGAATTAACCGTATCTTTTTATTTTACTGAATTCCCGTACGAATTACAAAAAGGGAGCTTTTTTTTATGTGGAATATGATTGACTCGTTATGGTCCAGTTTGGCACTTTTTTTATCCGCTCTATTTTTTCACGGTATGATTTTACGTTCACTTCGCGAAAGAAAACCAAATTGGTTTATTAATAATTGGCAACACCATATCATCCGTTATTTTATCGGCATGTATTATGGTGTTTTAGGTTTGTACTTTATTTTGCGTGGCTTGCCAGGTACAGATTACGGCGTTTATACCGACATGCTCGTCAACATTATCTTAATTTTAAACTTATTTTCAGGTGTAGGCCCCGCTACTATTGCAACTATTATCATCGCAGTAGGCAAACTCATGCTAGCCGCAGACACGAGCCTTCAACTTCTCTATCTTTTTTTTATTATCTCTTTCCATCTTATTTGTATTCAAGTAAACACTTTGAAAATCTCGCTTTTTCAAAAGTTCATTTTAAGCAAGCTGAGCATTACGCCCTTCATGCTTTTCTATCTCCATCTTAAAATGGCTATTCCCCTTCAAATGGAAGCTATTCCAAGGTGGCTCTTATTTTTTGGCATTTCTTTTTTCTGTAGCCTGCTATTATATCTGGCTGCCCACTTCATTGATTCCTCCAACAAACAAATTTTTGCCTTGCGCCAGTCAGCTATTTTAGATCCATTAACAAATCTCGCCAATTTTCGTCATTTTGACAATTGTTTAGGCGAACAATTTGCTGAGAGCAAGAAAAATCGCACACCGCTAAGCATTATTATTTTTGATATTGATTTTTTTAAGAATATCAATGATACATATGGACATCAAACGGGTAATGTTATTTTATCAAGCTTAAGTGGCGCCCTACAAAAAGTCCTTTTTCCTAAAGGGACACTCATCGCAAGAATTGGTGGCGAAGAATTTGCCATTTTATTACCAAATATTTCACGCACCGGTGCAAAGCTTTACGCCGAACAGCTTAGGGGGAAAATTGAGAAAACCGATTTCCCTTTTAATCGTGAAGATATCCACTTGACCATTTCTGTTGGCACTGCAACGATGGACGAACTTCACGATTTTGAAAGTGGTGCAGCCTTATTAAACACCGCTGATAAGGCGCTTTATATCGCAAAAGAAAATGGACGAAACCGTGTTCATGCAGCAGTTCATTTAACAGTTCCATTAAAGGAGTAATTTTTATGCCTACACAATTTGATGCCTATATTGATAGTATCTCGACATTTCTGGCCATTTTATTCATTCAAGGAATTGCCTTCCGCAAACTTCGCGAAATAAAACCCAATTGGTTTTTACATCGTAAAAGTCAGCTGCTTTTAAGTATTTCAATTGGTGTTTACTACGGCTTAGCTGGCATTTATTTTATTTTTCGCGGGGACCAAGACGCGGCGACAGTCGTTTATACAAACATGCGCATGAATATTTTACTCATCACTGCCATTTTCGGCGGCCGAATTCCTGTCACCATCGCTTATAGCTTCATGGTTATCGGCCACATTTGGATGGGGGAATCCACGCAAAATGAGCTTAAATTTATTCTGCTGCTAACAGGCTTTTATCTTATTTGCTTTATTGTCACCAAACTTAACATGAGCTATTTCAAAAAATATTTGATTGTCTTTTCCTGTGCCATTCCCGTTCTCGCTTACTACTACTTCACCGACTTTGGCAGCCACACCATTTTAACTGGAAGCGAAGCCTTACTTTACTACGCGCTTTTCATGCTAACGAGCGCACTCGTATTTGCCGCTTGTAACTATATTGATAAGAGCAATAAAATCATGTTTCAGCTTCGAAATTCTGCTATGACAGATATGCTAACCAATTTGCCTAATATCCGTTATTTTTTAGAAACATTTGAAAAAGCTTTTCTTCTTTCTTTGAAAAAAAAGAAACCGCTTAGTTTAATCGTCATTGACATAGATAATTTTAAAGAAATTAATGATGTCCATGGTCACCAGGCGGGCAATACGGTTTTATCCCAGTTTAGTGTGATTTTAAGCAATCATGTGCTGCCAAAAAGTGCGCTCATTTCCCGAATTGGTGGCGAAGAATTTTCCATTTTATTACCCAATGTGGCGCTTCCAGAAAGTCAGCAAATCGCCGAGATTATTCGGAGCCAAATTGAACGCACATCGTTTCCTTACAATCCAAAAAGCGGGCAAGTGACAATTTCTTTAGGCGTTTCCTGTCAGCAATTTCCTGATTCGAACTATAAAACGAAAGAAAGTTTGTTTGAGGCGGCCGACAAGGCGCTTTATCTTGCCAAACAAAGCGGACGGAATCAAGTTTTAACAAGCTTTTCAAAGGAGGGCTTGGAAGATGTTTAAAAAATTATTTTTACTGACGCTTATCGCATTTCTAGCCGGGTGCGCGCAAAGTCCGCCAAAAGAAACAACGCCGAAAAAGGCAAATGTGGAGAAACATGTGGCAACCAATTATTTGGCAGAAAACGGGTTAATTGCCGACTATAAAGTGTCTAAAAATGCCAATTATTTGTCGGAAAGTATCGGTTTATATATGCAGTATCTTGTTTTAAACAATGACAGCCAAACGTTTCATTCACTTTTTACGGCGATGCAAAATGAACTGCTAACTGAACAAACCTTTATTAAGTGGAAAATGGGAAATGGTATTACGACAAACGCGTTTATAGATGATATGCGCATTTATGAAGCTCTTCAGGCGGCAAGTGACCAATTTAATTACCCTCCGTACGCGGACTTCGCGAACAAAATCGCGGTGAGTTGGAAAAAATATGGTTTGGGGAACCAAACACCTCGTGATTTTTTCGATTTTAAAACAAAAGAAAAAGCAAAAACGCTTCATTTGAGTTATTATAATAGTACCGCGATGAAAGAAGCTGGGTTTGATAAGGCTGCCTTCAAGCCGCTAGAAAATGCGGTAGCTAGTCCGTTTTTTGATGAAATCTTTCAAGATGGGCGTTATGAAACGACTGGTAATGAAGTGAATATGATTGATCAAATGCTAATTGCGATTCAATATGTTACGCTAACTCATAAAAAAGAACCGCATTTTGATGCTTTTTTGCAAAGCGAATGGGAACAAAATAATCGAGTTTATGCACGTTTTTATCGGGATACGAAAGAACCTGTGGAAAGTATTGAATCGACGGCCGTTTATGCGATGCTTACGGAATACTACACGCAAACAAATCAACCAGATTTTTATCAAAAAGCAATGGATAAACTAAACGAGATGGATACGTCGAACGCTACTACGACACATTTCTTTGATTACATGCATAAAGAGTTAGCCTTGATAAAAAAGGACGTTAGTAGATGAATAAAAACCAAATTTTGGATATGATCGAATCCAATGAATTCCAAACGATTTATCAACCGATTGTGAACATTCAAGAAAATCATGTTTTTGGCTACGAATCCCTGACGCGCGTTCATAACGTACCGATTGGGGATTTTATTAAAGAATGCGAGAAAAACCGTTTGACCAGTCAATTTGAACTGCGCACGCTTAAAAATGGCATCGAGCACTTTAGTTGGCGCGAAAGCACACGACTTTTTTTAAATATTTCCTACGACACGTTTATCCACCACTACCAAGAATTGGAAGAACTACTTAAAGAAAGTGGCGAAATTACATTTGAATTTTTAGAAACATCTGTGATTGATGAATGCCAGTTGCTCGACTTGCACGTAAAAATGACCTCTCTGAAAAGACGTTTTGGCACGCAATTTGCGATTGATGACTATGGTTCAGGCTATGCAGATATCGCACGCGTTCTAAGGCACCCGACTGATTTTGTGAAAACGGACGCTGAACTGTTGAAAGACGTACAAAATCATCACGGGAAAAAATTAGTGCTCACCAACTTGCATCATTTTTTAGAAAAAAAGAAGAAAAAGATGGTTGTAGAAGGTGTTGAAAACAAGGAACAATTCCATTATTTGGTAGGTCTTGGGATTACGTACGCGCAAGGATTTTATTTTATCTGAAAAACGCGGTAAAATAGAACCAAAGATTGAAAAGGAGCCACTTTATGACGAAAAATAATATTTTAAGAAATCCGTTTTTAAACAAAGGAACTGCTTTTACATATGAGGAACGTGAAAAATATGAATTAGACGGCCTACTTCCGCCGCACGTGGAAACGCTAGATGAACAAATTGTACGCGTGAAGGCCATTTTTGACGCGCTTCCCGATGCCTTGCAAAAAAATTATTATTTGACGGACCTTTATAATAAAAATCGGACGCTTTATTTTGCGACAGTGCAAAAATATGTGACGGAACTGCTTCCAATTATTTACACGCCAACAATTGGTGATGCGGTGACCGAATACCACAAGCACTTTCAAAATACCGATGATGCGCTTTTTATCAATGCTTTCCGCCCAGAAATTTTACACAATAGCCTGAAAAACGCGTGCGGACAGCCTGAAAAAATTAAAATGATGGTCATTACAGATGGCGAAGGTGTTTTAGGCATCGGTGACTGGGGCGTAAACAGCGTTCAAATCGCGGTAGGAAAACTTGCGGTTTATACCGTTGCGGCTGGCCTTGACCCGTCTAGCTGCCTACCGGTCATCATTGATTTTGGCACGAACAATTTGGACTTGCGAAATGCTCCGCTTTATCTCGGCGAGCGCAAGCCGCGCATGTCTAAAACTGAATATGACCATTTCATCGCGCAATTTATTTCCGCCGCAAAAGAAATTTTCAAAGAAGTCGTCTTTCATTTTGAGGACTTCGGTCGGGCCAATGCGAGCCGAATTTTAGATACCTACAAAGATGAAGTCTGCACCTTTAACGATGATATTCAAGGAACTGGCGCAATGGTTGTCGCGGCTGCACTTTCAACAACATGCGTATCCAAAATTCCGCTTGCGAAACAGCGGATTCTGATTTTTGGCGCAGGAACGGCGGGTATTGGTATTGCCACCGAGCTTTGTCATGAAATCATGCACAGTAGTGGAGTCACACGCCACGACGCTAAAAAGGCCTTTTATTTAGTCGATCGAAATGGTCTTGTGACAGATGACATGGCCGACTTAACAACTGGGCAGCGTTCTTTTGCGCGAGACCGGGCGGATTTTGAGAACATCGACACCACTTCGCTTTTAGAGCTTGTTAGACTGATCAAACCAACGATGCTTATCGGTTCAAGCGGTGTCCCTTCCGCCTTTTCAGAAGACGTGGTGCGTGAGATGGCCAGCTATACGATTCGTCCGGCCATCTTACCGCTGTCAAATCCTACAAAACTCGCTGAAGCAAAAGCTGCCGATTTAATCCAGTGGACAAATGGAAAAGCACTCATTGTGACGGGCAGTCCGAGCGCGCCTGTTGAATTCGGCGGGCAAACGTTTGAAATTGGTCAAGCGAACAATGCGCTACTCTACCCGGGCCTTGGTCTTGGCGCCATCATTTCGCGCGCAGAAAAAATCACAAATGGCATGCTACGCGCAGCAGCAAAGGCTGTATCAGAACAAGTTGATGCCACTCATAAAGGCTCAGCACTTTTACCTCACGTATCAAAACTCCTTCAAACGAGCGAAAAAGTCGCTTATGCCGTTTCTAAAGCAGCCATCAAAGACGGTGTCGCACGGATTAAAACGGTCGCAGAAGAGGACGTTCAAAACGCCATCTGGACGCCTGTTTATAAAGAGGTGTAGCCATGTTTCCACTAACGAAAATGCGCATCGAAAATCTGGTTGACTCAGGCACCGTGCCAGGAGCGAGTTTCCAGTTTTTGACGCAAGAAGCGACACAGTCCTTCACTCGCGGTTTAAAACAAATTAGCCCTTCAAAAAAACCGCTTCTTTCTTTTGAAAAAAACATTTACGATATTGCGTCACTCACGAAAGTTGTGGCGACGACTACGCGTGTGATGCAGCTTGTTGAGAGCGGAAAACTAGCCCTAACGGATTCGCTTGGCACCTTTTTGCCGGACTATCACACGCCCGATTTGACACTACTCGACTGTTTGACGCACCGCACTGGGCTCCCAAAAAACATTCCCGGCTTCCCAATTGAAACGCCTAGCGACATCGACGCCTACATTAGCGCTGCCCGTCCAGTCGCAAAAAACCGCACCATCGTGGACTACTCCGATTTGAATTTCCTACTCCTCGGTAAAGTTATCGAAGTAGCTTGTGAAAAGCCGTTTGAAGCGCAAGTAACCGACGCCATTTTACGCCCGCTTCACATGGAAGACACAACATTCTTTACGGCTGACAAAGCCCATTCAGTCCCAACTGAAGTAACCGAAAAACGCGGCGTCATTTCAGGCACCGTCCATGACCATAAGGCTTTCATCGCAGGTGGTAACACCGGTCATGCAGGGCTTTTCTCAACATTAGATGACCTCAGACGTTTTGCATCGGCACTCCTTTTTGACGACGGCGCCCCGATTTTAACGCGCGAAAGCCTTGCCCGCATTCAAGAAAACTATACGCAAGATTTAAATCGTGACCGAGGCATTGGCTATGACTTAAAACCAAACGGCGACCATTACGCCCTTTACCATACTGGATTTACAGGCACCTTCATCGTCCTTGACATCGTACAAAAAAAAGGACTCATCGTCCTCACAAATCGCATTCATCCAAGCCGCAATAATTCCGCCTTTTTAGAAGAACGCGAACAAATTGTCACAACTTTCCTAAACGAAAAAGCAGAGTAGCCACCCTACTCTGCTTCATTATTAGACAAGTTCATTTTTCCTTGCCTCACTAGAAAATTTCGCCGCATATTCCCCCGCCGTATGCCCCGTCACAAGTGCACACGTAATATTATAACCACCCGTGTAGCCATTAATATCTAAAACTTCACCGCAGAAAAATAAGCCCGGCATCAGTTTCGACTGCATCTCTTTCGGCATGATTTCCTTCGTCTGCACGCCGCCACCCGTCACAAATGCTTTCTCAAAATCAAGCGTCCCGTCTACAGTAAAGACAAAACTTTTCAAAAGCTGCTCAAATGCCTCCCATTTTTTCGTACTCTCCTGCTTATAATGATTTTCCGGATTAATGCTCACTTTTTCCAAAAGAAAGAGCAATAATTTTTCTTGTATTAAAGGGGAAAGCGCGTTTTTAACAGCTTTTTTTGGATTTTCCTCTAACAGCTTAAAGACGTTCTGATGTACTTCTTCTAGCCCAAGGTCCGGAAACAAATCGAGTTCCATCGTCACAAGATCCTGCTTCCTAAGCGCCTGATTAACAAACATACTACACCGAAGTGCTGCTGGACCTGAAATGCCAAAATGCGTAAAAATCATATCCATACGGTGCGTCACCACAATTTTATTTTTCTTCCCTAAAACCGAAAGCGACACATCACGAAGCGAAATCCCTTGAAGTGCGCGCGACATAATGAACGGCTCTTGCGACGTAATCGGAACTTCTGTCGGATAAAGTTCCGTTATCGTATGCCCTGCGTCCTTTGCAAAACCATAGCCGTCCCCCGTTGAACCCGTACGCGGAACCGATTTCCCGCCAACCGCCACAATGACGCTATACGCTGTCTTCACCTGTCCGTCCAGAAGCTCGACACCCTTCACCTGCCCATTTTCATACAATACCTTTTTAACAGGCGTCTTCATAAACACCGTAACCCCAAGCTTCTCCATTCGACTTATCATCGCATCGGCGACCGACCGTGCACTATTTGACACCGGAAACATTCGCCCATGATCTTCCTCTTTTAAATGCACGCCAAGTTTTTCAAAGAACGCAATAATATCCTCGTTATCAAATTGGTGAAACGCGCTATACAAAAAACGGCCATTCCCTGGCACATGCCGAATGATTTCCTCTACAGGTAAACGATTGGTGACATTGCACCGACCGCCGCCCGATAAAATCAATTTGCGCCCAAGCTTCGGCCCCTTTTCAACGAGCAACACCTTTTTATTCTTCTCCGCCGCCTGAATAGCCGCCATTAAACCAGACGGGCCACCACCAATTACAATCACATCAAAATCCATATTTCCCCCTCATTTTATCCTTATTTCTCAAAATAAAACCTGAGAGCTGTTCTCAGGTTTTATAACTAATTTCGATTCATATTTGTAAAAATCAAGATAAGACGAAGCAACTCTAGAACAGCTACAGCCATTGCTGCAACGTAAGTCATAGCAGCTGCACTAAGCACTTTTTTCGCCTGTGGATTCTCTGAAGAGTCTAAGAAACCACCATCTTCAAGTTGTACAAGTGCACGTTTACTCGCATCAAATTCAACAGGTAAAGTAATGACTTGGAACAATACACCTACAGCCATTAAAACAATTCCGATTAACATAAGGCTTGGAATCGTTGCAAGCATCCCAATGATTAAAAACACCCACGAAATGTTTGAACTAAACATCGTTGCTGGCACTAATGCCGAACGGAAACGCATAAAAGCATAACCTTCTTTATCTTGAATCGCATGACCAACTTCGTGAGCGGCTACTGCTGCTGCCGCAATCGTTGCTTCATGATAGTTTGATTCTGAAAGGAATACTGCTTTTTTGCTTGGATCATAATGATCGCTCAAAACACCTTTTGTGGCGTGCACCGGCACATTAGAAAGACCGTTTCTATCTAAAATCATTCGTGCAACTTCAGCACCTGTTTGGCCACTTCTTACACGCACTTTTGAATACTGCGCATACGTGCTTTTAACACGAAATTGTGCCCAAAGTGGAATCGCTGCGACAATAAAAAAATAAATTATATAAGATCCTAATGACATTTAAATCATCTTCCTCCTAATACTAACTTTGATTAGTTTTAATTATAAAGTATCTTTGCGCGCTTCTCAATAGGTTTCACTCACTATGAGAAAATTCTAATCTTAAAATAATTCAAGTTTCAGACGATCTTCTTTTAACGTCTTCCGGTACACATAAATCAGAACAAAAATCGTGAGCCAGAATGTCGCATAACCAATATACGGTAAAAAGCGCTCTAAGCCCATATAAATTGGCATTTGCCCAAATAAGTAGTCAATCACATCGTTATGTAATACCCAAACGGCCGCAACCATAAAATGCCCAATACGAAAGCGATAAAAAGGTGCATAAAGCATCGCTTGGATAGCCATAAAGCCATGGCTAATCATGAGCATAACACCCGTCCAAATAATCGTTTGTTGGTCAATCATTAAGAAAACATTCATGCCTACTGCCCATAAACCGTATTTCATCAAACTTACAAACGCCAGTGCTTCCATCAGTGGCCAATGTTTTTTAGCCAAAAAAGCCGCAATCACAAAAAAGAAAAACAAAACAGCAGTCGGGCTATCGGGAACAAACAGCCAAAATATCGGTCGTGTTATTTCTAGTTGCGGAATATACCAAATGTAGCCATAAATAGCACCTAACAAGTTCACAATCAAAAGCAACCGCAAAAACGTACGGTTTTGTAGTAACGCATACACAAACATTTTCCCCCAATCTCAAAAAAACACAAAACTAGGCATGCTTTTAAGTTAATGGGCGCAAAACGCTCGAACTTAAAAACTTGCCCAGTTTTTAGCCATATCTATTCTTTCATTTCCTTTAAAAATGCCGTAAGTTCTAAGAAACGTTCTTTATCACCCGCATCAATCGCACGGTCAATTTCCTTTTGAACCGATTCCATCATGAAACTACTGAGCGTACGATCTAAGAAGTCTGTCGCAAGCTGCTGTTCTTCTTCGCCAATTTGCAAGTCTTTATGTGGGTTATCTTCACGTACAAGCGCATATTCAGGAGAACTAAGCGCGTCGCTAAAATGAAGCACAATATATAATTCCTCGTCCCAATTTAAACGAATATCATGAAATGCTTTTTCCGGGTTACTCGTTGTTAACTTTCCTTTAAAAAAGCGGAATGGTTCAAAGTCCACACCTTCAGCAGAAAGAACGAGCCCGCGATTGCAGCCTTCTAAGTCATCTACAAAATGCACATATTGTATAATTTGATCATGACCCGCAATATAGTTTAACACCCACATTGCTTCCCGCATCTTCATTTGATGCGTATTTAAAAGCCAGCGAATAAAATCTTTCTTCTCATCTACAGAAATGGATGCCTTCATCACACTCACTCCTTCCGAAAGTTGATTAAAACTCAAGTAAATTTCGAATTTCCGCATCCTCAGGCTCAAAATTCAAGTAACGCTCGAAAATTTCGCGAGCTTTCTGAGTTTCTCCTTCTTCTCGCAGGAATAAACCATATTCCCGTAAAAAAGTCGGATTGTCTTCAAAAAGAGGATAAGCTTTTTCAAAATTTTCTTTTGCTTTATTATATTGTTCCACGCCGCTGTATGCAACACTTAAGTCCCAAAAAATTTGCGGCTCCGTCACAAGCTCCTCAGAAAGTGCCTCTGTGACCTCAAGCAAACCTTCAAAATCTTCTTTTGCTAAAAGGAGTTTGTTTAGTTCTAAAATAGCCGCCGAGTACTCCTCATCCAACACAATTGCTTGCCTGAAAAACTCCTCTGCCGCATCTAGTTTCCCTAAACGGTCTGCCACTTTTCCAGCCTCGAAAAAAAGCTCTTTATTAAATTCATCATATTTCAAGCCTTCCGTGAGCGCCTGAAGTGCCTTCTCCTGTTCGCCGTTTTCCTGATAGCTTTTCGAAAGATACGGATAGAGCGTCGTGTACGCCGGGTCGTGTTCCTTCAAATGTTCAAACGCGTGAATCGCCTTCACATACTCCCTCGCCTGAAATGCCGTAAGCCCTAGCCCAAACAACGTATCCACCGATTCATGTTCTGAAAGTGCCTTTTCATAAAACGGCAACGCCTCTTCAAACGCCCCGCTCGCGCTATAAGCTTCGGCAATACGTTCATAAACGGAAATCGTACCTTGCGCAAGTTCCGTCACGCCTGTATCAAGCACCGCCTGATAATGCTGCACGGAAAGCGCAAATCTTCCTTGTGACAAATAATATTCCCCGAGTGCAAAATCAATAATCGCTTCATTTGGCGCTAATTTTTTTGCCTCAAGCAGTTTTTGCTCTGTCACTTCAAACAAGCCTTGCATTTGATACAAATCAGCCAAAACAAGCAAACTTTCAAGATAAGCTTCATCTTGTTTATTCACTTTTTCCAAATATTCCTGCGCTGTATCAATATCGTCTTTTTCAAGTGCCACTTCTGCCGCTCGAACAAGAAGTGCCCCTTCATCTTTATAATTCGCAAGCAAAAGCTCATATAAGTCCTCCGCTTCATCTAAAAAGCCCAAGCTAAACAATTGCTCAGCAAGAAAAAATTGCTCCTCGTCAGAACCGTTTTGAATTGCCAAATCAAAATATTTTTTAGCCAAAACCATATCTTCGTGCTCTAATGCATGTAACATCTTTTCAGCATTTTCCATAACGCACCCCCGTGTCCATTGAAATCATGGGTACTATTATATCACTAATTGCTACGATACGGAAGGTCATGCTCCAATTGGTCTTGTAAACATCTGCCAATATTTTATCGGTTTATTTAAGGTGTTGCTGTAGATATTTGTCGAAATAGCTCTTCTCTATTTTTCCGTACTACGTTTTTAAGTCTGACTCCTAATTCGTGAGAACCTGATAGTTACTCGAGGAAAAATATTTACTTCAACCTCACTACCAGATTTTTTTGTTCACATCCGAGCTCCTACTCACTTGACAAACTGCCTCTCATACCTAGCAACATACTGATTTTTATACTTTTGAACATAGCTAAAAAGATATGAGTATACTAATTTCTCTGTAGAGTTAGTTTTCTCATATCTTTTTCGGTAGTGCAACTTCTATACAGTGAATACAGTTAGTTTTTGTTAGCTATTGGCAACTTGATTATCAGTCTTGTGATTGAGTGCCTTTTTTGTTTTTTGATTATTCATATTCAATATAGATTTTACTCAAACGATTATTTTCTAAAAATGAAATAATCGTTTGAACTATTTCTTCTAGATCATCTTTCATTGAAATTTGATTAATTTTATTAATATCAAAACGTTTTAATTGATTAATAGTAAGAGAATTATCTTTTATCAACCATGGTGAATCATCATACCATCCTTCATGATTAAAATATTCCTTCACAATTCCCTCTTTTTCTACATTACAATCTAATAAGTTATCTAAAGTAGTCTCGAAATAGCCATTCCAAATTACAAGTTTATTATTATCAGCAACAAAGGTAAGCTCTGCTTCGCCCTCAAAACCTTCATAAAACCTACTATCAATCATTTTATTCATTCCTTCCAATGACCCTTATCTAAAATTTTTATTTGTTCTGGAGTAGCATTTCCTGCTTTTCTAGCATTTATAGCATCATACCATCTATATCCTTCTACCCATTCATTATCACCAACTTTAAAGAATGTTTGTGGCTTGTTTCCTCCATTCCCAGGTACTGTTCTTTGAACAACCCATGTATTACCTTGTTCTACAGGTGCTCCTGGAGTTCTTGTATGCCACCTTACTTCATACTTAAATTGACCATCATTCCACTTATAAGTAAGTTGTTCATAACCGGCATTCATAGTCTTGGCATTAATTTTTGCACTGTCAGGAATACCTACTGGTGCAGTCTGCTTATATTGATTAGCCATTCTAAATTTTTCTGCTTCGGACAAACTAGAAAGTTTAGGAATATTAGCCCCGCTAGCTTTCTCATACGTCATACTCCCCCGAATCGCCGCCGTACTCAAGCCCAACCCCATCACCACGTCCATCAAGCCACTTTCATCCAGCGTGCCTTTCACCGATTCCACATACGCGGATGCCCGAAGCGTGCCACCAGCCATACCTGTGTATTTCGTGCCGTCCATATAATAGGTGCCAGTTTTCCACGATTCAGTGATTTTTTTGTTTAAATCCTCATTCGTGATAATTTGGTAGTCACTTGGGTCTAAGTACTTTCCTGCCTTGTCTAAGTATTTCTTCAGTTTCGGGTCATGCACACCCACTCCGTTTTGTTCAAGCAACCACATCACTTGCGGCTTTCCCTCCGCATCGTAGTACACCACTGCCAAAACTTGATAGGCTTTCAGCGCTTCGACCCGTTTTGGGTCTACGCCGCGAACGGTATTAAGCCGCTGTTTCAAGGCATCCATCGACTGGGTATAGCCTTTCGGATATGTATAGGTGCCGGTTTGGGCGTTAAATTCGACTTCCTGCAAGAGTTGTCGCATCGTTCTTTGTGCTGTCATCACAAGCGCTAAAAGTTCTTGGAAAAAGTGGGTATGACTTTGCTCAAATTGTAAATAGTTTTCCAGAATTTTTTCTTCTTCCA